>JAQTUK010000037.1 GCA_028710285.1 Methylacidiphilaceae bacterium
CTCAAGATTCTGCGCCAGAACTCCTCGTTGTCGGACCCGATGGGTGCCGGCTTTGATTACGCCAAGGAATTCCGGAGCCTGTCCCTGGAAGCGGTGAAGAAGGACTTGCGTGCGCTCATGACCGACTCGCAGGACTGGTGGCCTGCCGACTTTGGCCATTACGGACCGCTCTTCATCCGCATGGCCTGGCACAGCGCCGGTACCTACCGCGTGGGCGACGGCCGCGGGGGGGCGGGGTCCGGGCAGCAGCGCTTTGCCCCGCTCAACAGCTGGCCCGACAACGTGCTCCTCGACAAGGCGCGACGGCTTCTCTGGCCGATCAAGCAGAAGTATGGCCGGAAGATCTCCTGGGCCGACCTGATCGTCCTTGCGGGCAACGTGGCACTCGAGTCGATGGGCCTCAAGACCTTCGGCTTCGGCGGCGGGCGCGTCGACGCTTGGGAGCCCGATGAGTCCGTCTACTGGGGCTCGGAAGGCAAGTGGCTCGAAGACAGGCGCTACTCCGGCAAACACGACCTCGAGAATCCTCTGGCCGCCGTGCAGATGGGCTTGATCTACGTGAATCCCGAGGGCCCGAGCGGCAAGCCCGACCCGGTGGCGGCGGCGGTCGACATCCGCGAAACCTTCGCGCGCATGGCGATGAACGATGAGGAGACGGTGGCGCTGATCGCCGGCGGTCACACGTTCGGCAAGACGCACGGTGCCGGTCCCGCCTCCTTCGTCGGCCCCGAGCCGGAGGCGGCGGACATCGCCGAGCAGGGTCTGGGCTGGCGCAGTCGCTTCCGCACCGGCAAGGGCGGCGATGCGATCGGCAGCGGCCTGGAGGTCACCTGGAGCAGGACCCCGACGAGGTGGAGTGGCGATTTCTTCCACTTTCTCTTCGAGTACGAATGGGAGCCGACCAAGAGCCCGGCGGGCGCCTGGCAATGGGTGGCCAAGAATGCGCCCGAGATGATTCCCGACGCGCACGATCCCGGCAAAAGGCGCCGACCGACGATGCTCACCACCGACCTCTCGCTCCGTTTCGATCCCGTCTACGAGAAGATCTCGCGCTACTACTACCAACACCCGGACGCCTTCGCCGATGCCTTTGCCCGAGCCTGGTTCAAGCTGACCCACCGGGACATGGGCCCGCGCGCCCGCTACCTGGGTCCCGAGGTGCCGAAGGAAGACTTGATCTGGCAGGACCCCATCCCCGCCGTCGATCATCCCCTGGTGGACGCGGCCGACATCGCGGCGCTCAAGGCGAAGATCCTGGCCTCCGGCCTGACGGTGCGGGAGCTGGTCTCGACGGCCTGGGCGTCGGCCTCCACGTTCCGCGGCTCGGACAAGCGCGGCGGAGCCAACGGCGCAAGGATTCGTCTGAGTCCGCAGAAAGATTGGGAGGCCAATGAACCGGCGCAGCTCGCCAGGGTGCTCGCGGCGCTCGAGGGCATCCGGAGAGAGTTCGACGCGGTGGCCCCGGGCGGCAAAAAGGTGTCGCTTGCCGACCTGATCGTCCTCGGCGGCTGCGCCGGCGTGGAGGAGGCGGCGAGAAATGCGGGACACTCGGTCACCGTGCCGTTCGCCCCTGGCCGCATGGACGCCTTGGCGGACCAGACCGATGCCGAATCCTTTGCGATGCTCGAGCCGAGGGCCGACGGTTTCCGCAATTTCCGGAAGGAGAAGTTCGACGCGCCCAGCGAGGCGTTACTGGTCGATCGGGCGCAACTGCTCACGCTCACCGCGCCGGAAATGACCGTGCTCGTCGGAGGCATGCGCGTCATGGATGCCAACGTCGGCCGGACCCGACACGGGGTCTTCACCCATCGACCAGGGGCGCTGTCGAACGACTTTTTCGTGAACCTGCTCGATATGGGCACGGAATGGAAGGCGGCGGACGGCGACGACAACCTCTTCGAAGGACGCGACCGGAAGACGGGCGAGATTCGGTGGACGGCCACGCGGGTCGATCTGATCTTCGGTTCCCACTCCGAGCTGCGGGCGCTGGCCGAGGTCTACGGCTGCGCCGATGCGCAGGAGAAGTTTCTCGATGACTTCGTCGCAGCCTGGAACAAGGTGATGAACCTCGACCGCTTCGATCTGCTGTAGAGATCATGGGCGGCTCGCCACTCCCGAGCCTCGGCGGATCCGGTGCCTAAGGCTGCCGCAATTTAGGGATTAGGGACCGGCACTAGGAGCCCGATTTGGCTTTCTCTCCGCCCCCTGCCTTGGCCTTGCCAATCTGCACCGTGCGGGCCTGGAGCTTTTCCCCCGCTTTGCGGGCGTGGATCACGACACGCTCTCCGGGGGTCAGGTCGGCGAGGGTGGCCGGCTCCTTCTCCTTCCCCTTGGAGATCTCCGAGCGGTCGGTGAGCTCGACGGCAACCGACTTTCCGTCCCGGGACTTGACCGTCAAGACCTTCCCTTCGAGGGAGGCGATTTCTCCGATGACATGGATCTCGTTGCCGTGCGCGTACGCTGAACCCGCACCGAGGCCGAGAATGACCCAAGCCAGCAAAACTCCGAGAGTGCCACGCATTCTAGTATCCTCCGTTTTCGAAACCGTTGTCGCCCGATCCACGAGCCTTCCGTTGCGGAAGGCTGAACCGGGCACCAGCTTATTCTCTCGACGGCGGTCGTTCAAGGAGAGCTTTTGTCGTCTCCTTCCAGGAAGCGCTCTTCCTCCTGCTCCTCCGCGCGCTCCTTGGGGCTCTTCGGGTTGAGCTTCTCCATCTCCCGCTCCTCCTCGCGCGTGAGCTTCGACAAGTGGCGCAGAAAAAGGACCAGCTTCCAGCTCTCCGCGTCGTGGCCTTCTTCTCCCCAGGCCGGCATCCCCGTGAGCCGGATGCCGTTGTGGATGATGTAGTAGAGCTCGCCATCGGTGAGACGCTGGGTTGCCTCCTTCCGCATGTCCGGTGGCCGCGGGTAGAGGTTTTTGCCCATCTCGGTCGCGCCACTTCCGTTGTTCGCATGACATTGCGCGCAATGGTCCGCGTAGTGCTCCCTCCCCTGCCTCAGCCAGTCCGGGGTTGGCGGAAAGGGATTTTCTTGCCGGCGTGCCTCCTCGGGGATCGAAAGCCGGTAGATCCTTTTCGCGAGGAATGCCTCCCAGGCGGGAGGCGCTTCGCGGGAGCCGAATCCCCGGCGGACGGCGAGTACCGCGCCCAGGAGGACAAGCGTCCCCAAGAGAGCGAATCCCGCGATCAATAGAAAGCCAAGCCGGCGGAGCATCACGATCCCTCTTTCCCTTGCCAGGGAAGAGAATAGAGACAGGGCAGGCCCTCCGTCCAGGCAAGAACGGCTGGAACCGTCTACCTGGCAGGCTTTTTCCCAGCTCTGGCCAGGTGCCGGTCCCGCCGCCGGCTAGCGGCCCGTTCCCGGAGGGATGGATGAGGGCCGGCGGGAGGCGGGCATCCGGTTCGCGTCGATGATCCGCCGGATCTCCTCGGCCGCCCCGCGCAGCTCGACCTCTTCGTCATAGACCGAAGTCTGGTAGTCGGCGCGGAAGGCGCTTGGCGGGATCTCGGTGAGCGGCTCGAGGACCGGTCGACCACGCCGCCAGGTGTCGATTCGGGTCACGCAGGAGAGCCCCGGCCGGAGCGGATGTTGCCGGAGCTCCTTCGGGTCGATCCGGATGCGGACGGGGACGCGCTCGACGATGTGGATATAGTTGCCCGTGGCGTTTTCCGGCGGGAGCAGCCCGAGGTTGTTGCCGGCGCTGGGGATGATCCCTTCGACGACGCCATGGTAGAGAATCTTGCGTGGGTAGAGATCGACCGTGATCCGCACCGGCTGTCCCGGCCGGACGTGGGTCAATTCGACTTCCCGGTAGTTCGCTTCGATCCAGAGGTAATCCAAGGGAATGATCAGCAGCAGGGTCTTTTCCGGGAAGACCTCGTCGCCCGGTTGCACGGCCCGCTTGGCGACGTAGCCGGAGACCGGCGCAACGACATTGCGGCGGACATGGTCGAGGTAGGCGCTGCGATAGAGCGCAGCGGCCCGGAGGACCTCGGGATTCGTCGAAACGGTCGTCCCCCGGACGCGGGCCTCGACGCTGGCGAGCTGGCCTTCGAGATCGCGAAGCAGGGCCTCGGCCTCTCGAAGCTGCCATTCGGTGTCCTCGACGAGCTGGAACGAGACGGCTCCCTCGCGAACCACGCTCCGGTAGCGGGAAAGGTCGGAGCCGATCCGGGAGAGAACCGCCTGCTGGGCCGCGACCCGGTTACGGAGAGTGGCCGCCTGGTGAAACAGGGTTTCGACTCGGCGGACCGCATCAGCCAGCTCCGCCTCGGCGCGTTGGAGTGCGACCTTGGTCTTGACCCCGTCGAGCCGGACCACGGTCTCTCCCTTCCGGACATACCGGGTCGAGTCGGTCCGGACCTCGGTGACCGTGCCCGCGACCTGCGCCTTGAGGGGGACCAGGTTCCCGCTCACGTAGGCATCGTTGGTCGCCACCCAGAATCGTCCCCAAAAGAGCCAGTAGAGGAAGACGCCGAAGGCCAGCAATGCGAGGCTGCCCGTCAGAAGGCGCAACCGGCGCGCGCGCGCCTGCTCCAGGGTGAGGAGTCTGCCCCTGCGTTCCCCCTGCGGGGAGCGCCTGATTCGCCCCCAGAGTAGCGCAAGTCGTTCCAGCAGCGGTGGATGAGCCATGGATCGGAGCCGGAGCGTTACGGCGTGGCCTGGGCCAGATAACCCCCTCCGAGGGCTTCCTGAAGGGAGACAACGGATTCGAGATGGGATGCGGTCAGGCTCGAGAGGCGCAGCGACTGCTCCCGGGCCGCCAAGGAGGCCTCGATCTGATCGATCCGGGTCACGAGCCCGGCCTTGTACCGGGAGGCCGTCAGCCGGGCAAAACGCTCGGCGGCGGAGAGCGCCGCATCCTGAGTCGCGAGGTTTTCCGCGCTCTCCTTCCAGCGGGCGAGCGCGTCGGCCACGGAGCGGGCCGCCCCAAGCACCGCGTCGTTGTATCGTTCCACCGCGATATTGTATTCCTCCTGCTCGGCAACCAGCCGGGCGGTGAGTTGCCCTCGCTCAAAGATCGGGAGGGTGATCGCCGGCCCGGCCATGTACATGAACGCCTGGGCGGGGGCGAGCAGGATCGTGGCCAGATTCAGGGTTTGGAAGCCGGCGAAGCCGACGAGATTGATGTTGGGATAGAAGGCGGTCTTGGCGACTCGCACGCGCTGGGCAGCCGACTCTACGCGCCAGAGGTTGATCGCGACATCCGGACGGTGGCTCAAGAGCTCCAGCGGCACCGAGGCCGGCAGGGGGAAGCGCTTCGGGAAGGTGGCGGAAGCGATCGGGATCGCCCGGCCCCAGTCCGGTCCCTTCCCTGCGAGTGCCGCGATCTCATCGCGTAGCAGGGCATTCTCCCGTTCCAGGGTCTTCTCTCGCTGCCGGGTGGCGGCGAGCCGTTGCTCCAAGGAGTAGACGGGCAGCAGGGTGTCGATCCCGGCCTTGCGGTGGCGGGAGCGGGCGAGAGCGAGGTCCTCCTCGAGCTCGGCAGCCATCTTCCGGACGATTTCCTCCTCCTCGGCGCGGGAGACGAGTTCGATGTAGCGGCGGGCCAGCGTCGTCGAGAGGGTGAGCTGGGAGAGGGCGAACTCGGCCATGGCGGCTCGCGCCTCCCCGACGGCGGCACGGATGCGGGAGCGGTCTTCTCCCCAGAGATCGATATGGTAGGTGAAAAAGGCCGGGGAATAGTCGGCAAAAGCGAAGGAGCGGCCGCCGAAGGGGCCGAAGAAGCTCGATCCGGGCACCTGCCAGACCCCGAGAGTGTCGTTGAGCAGCCAGGGGCGCCCTTCGAGGGAGGGCAGGAGCCGCCCCCGCTCGTGCGCGGCGATCGCCCAGGAGAAGCGGATCCGGTCGGCGGCGGCCCGAAGCCCCGGATTTGCCGAGAGGGCTTCGTCGAGGATCCGGTCGAGGTCGGGACAGCGGAGCTCCTTCCACCAGAGGGGACGGGTCCATTCCGGAGCGGCCCGCAGAGGTTCCGCAGCCGCCAGGGTCTTTCCCATCGGAGGGAGGGGCATCTTTTGCGCGATCGGAGTGTCCTTGGGGAGGAGCGCACATCCGGCCAGGCCAAGCGCTCCGGAGAGGAAGGGAGCGACCCGACGAAGGAGGAAGAAGCGGCTCATGCAGGCTTGCCTCCCAGCAACCATCGCCGCCCCAAGCGGAAGATCGGCGCCAGCGCCAGGCCGGCGGCGAGCAGGAGAAAGCCCCATGCCGCGAGGCGGAAGGCATCCTCCAGGCTGAGGATATTGGCGTGGAGAAGGAGCCGTCGGTTGAGCCAGGCCAGCGCTTGCTCGCTCGGCAGGCCCGCTTCCGCGAGCTGCCGGCCGGTCTCCTCGGCCAGTGCGCCAAAGGGCGGGAGGGTCTCCGCCAGACGAGACTGGGCGAAGGCGCTCCGCTGGTAGAGAATCGAGCCGAACCCGTCGATGCCAAGGCCGCAGGCGAGGGTTCGGAGGGCCGCGCTCAGCTCGAGCGCATAGAGTTGCTTGCGCGGGGAGAGCCCGGAAATCATTAGTCCGCCCATTGGTCTCAGGAGCGTTCCCAGGCAGAACCCTTCGAGAAGCTGGGTTCCGAGTACCGGGAAGAACCAGGAACGCCGCTGGAAGAAGTCCTGGGAGCTGCTCAGCCAGCAAAAGAGGGAAAAGAGGAGGAAGTTCGCGCAGGCGAAGAGCCGCAGGTGGTGTGCCCTCGGCGGCAGCTGGCTGAGAACTCCGGCTGTCGGCTTGGAGAAAAGGAAGAGGGGGAGAAAGAGTTCGGCGGCGAGCAGGGAAGTGAAGCCGCCGAAGCCGGGAAGCTGGAGGCGGACGAGGAGGGTCGTCCAGAGACCGAAGAAAAAGAAGAAGCCGATGGTCAGGGATAGGATGCCGAGGGAGAAGCCCGGTCGGAGAAAGAGGCGCAGGTCGACGAGGGGGTGCATCTCTCCCAGCTCCCAGACCACGAAATAGGCGAGGGCGGCCAGGCCGCTCACAAGCAGGCCCACGACCAGCGGCGAGTTGTACCAGTCGTAGTCGTCGCCCAGGTTGAGCGCTGACTGGAGCGAGAGGAGTCCCCCCGAAAGGAGGATGGTGCCGGTCCAATCCCACTTGCGGGCCTCGCGGACCCGCTGGTGGGGGACCAGCAGCGCGAGGATTTCGCCCACGAAGAGAAGAAGCGGCCCGTTCAGCAGGAACCAGCTTCTCCAGCCCCACCGGGCCTCTATCCAGGCGCCGACCAGCGGGCTCACCGAGAAGGGAGCGAGCCCGGCCATGCTCCAGAAGGATGCCACGATCGGCCTCCGTTCCGCCGGATGGCTCTCCAGGAGGAGGGTCTGGCCAAGCGGGACTGCAACGCCCGAGCCGATGCCTTGCAGGATCCGTCCGCCGAGAAAGGGCAGGAGGGAGGGGGCGGCGGCGCAGAGCAGGCTTCCTCCGGCGATCGCCCGGGTCGCCCAGCGGAAGATCCGGAGGGAGCCGAACCGCTCGGAGAGCGCCGGGCCGAGGAGGAGACCGAGAGCCTGGGCCGCGAAAAAGTCGGCCATGGTCCATGGCCCGTGGCTCGGGCTGACTCCGAAGGCACCCATCGCGTGGGGGCTGATCGCGTTGTAGGACCCCGCGTTGAAGAGGGCGAGGAAATAGCCTGCAATCAAGGCGGCCGAAAGAAGAAAGCCGCCCCTTGGCGAAAGTTCGTCTCCATTCATGAAAGCGCCTTCCTGGGCATCGGTCCCAAAGGCAACGAGCCTTCAGCAGGTTGGATGCCAAAGCGCACTTCCTCTAGAGAAAAGCAAGGAATGGCACGAGAACTTGTTCAAAAATCGTGGCTTTCACCACAATTGGTCATTTTGACATCGAATGAGGAAAAAACAGTCCGAACTTCTTCATTCGAAATCGAAGAGTATTCGGATGGAGGCCGAGGAGCGCGGCCGCTCCTTGGGGGCCGGAGATACGCCAGCGGCACTGCTCGAGCGCTTTGAGGATCTGGCGCTGCTCGATCTCCTGGAGATGGTGCGGCAAGGGAGCGAGCGGGGAGGGGGCCGGGGTAGCGGAGCCCGTGAGGAAGTCGATTTCCACCAGGGGGCCTCGGGAGAGGATGACGGCTCGCTCGATCACGTTCTGCAGCTCCCGGACGTTCCCGGGCCACGGGTAGGAGCGCAGCCGTTCCATCGCTCCGGGTGCGAAGGTCATCGCCGGCTTGCCCAACTTGGAGGCGAAGCGGCGCAGAAAGAAATTCGCCAGGAGCGGAATGTCGGGGGGGCGCTCCCGCAGCGCGGGAATTTGGACCGGAAAGACGTGGATCCGGTAGAAAAGGTCCGCCCGGAAGCGGCCCGCTTGAACATCCCGCTCAAGGCAGCGGTTGGTCGCGGCGACGAGGCGGACATCGGCCGTCAGCGTCCGACTGCCGCCCACCCGCTCAAATTCTCCGCCTTGGAGTACGCGCAGCAGCTTGGCCTGGGTCGGGAGAGGAAGCTCTCCGATCTCGTCCAGGAAGAGAGTCCCCTGGTCGGCGAGCTCGAACCTTCCCTTGCGCTCTTGAACCGCTCCCGTGAAGGCTCCTTTCTCGTGACCGAAGAGCTCGCTCTCGACCAATTCCGGGGGGAGCGCGGCGCAGTTGACGCTCACCAGGATCGCGTCCTTCCGGGAGCTCCTCTGGTGGATCGCGCGCGCCAGGAGCTCCTTTCCGGTTCCCGTCTCTCCTTGGAGGAGGACGGTCGTGTCGGTGGGAGCGACCTGTTCGACCTCCCGGAGGAGTTCCCGGACATTGGGGGAGTCGGTGAGGAATTCGCCGAAATCCTGTGCCTGGCAGAGCCGCTCGTGGAGGTAGTCCTTCTCGAGGCGCAGCCGGAGGATCGCGTGCTGCGCACGGCGGAGGGCGCCCACGTCCCGGATGCTCAAGGTGAAGAGTGGATCCTGGCCGACACGGCTTGCCGTGAGGGTGGCTTCGAGGGGAAATTCCTCCCCCGACTCGCGGAGGCCGCTGAACCCCTCCGGGATCCAGACGGCCCCAGCGTCGCGTTCCGGCCGGCAGAGAGAGAGGAATCGGGCGAAGAGCCGGCGGCTCCGGGGGGCGAGGAAGGAATCGGCCCGCCGGCCGAGCGCGCGTGCTCGAGGCACCCCGAAGAGGCGTTCGGCTGCTCGGTTGAAAAGCTCGAGTCGAAGATCTCTTCGGAAGGAGAGCAGGGCGTCCATCGAGGAGCCGAGAATGCCGGCCAGCCGCGCTTCGCTCTCTGCCAGCTTTTCCTCGGAGAAGCGAGGAGCGGTTCGGTCCCGGTGGGTCTGAACGGCGGCCAGAATCGTTCCCGAGGGGTCGGAAAGGAGAGTTGCCTGGGTCGCCAGGTAGCGGCGCTCGCCGGAGCGGAACGAGCACCAGTGGTCGATCCGAACGTTGTCGGCGGAAAAGCGCGTCGGAATCGCGGTGGGGTAGAACTCCGGAAGGCGCTCGAGCTGGCGATCGATCAGAAGATCGGCCAGCGTGGGAAGCCGCTCGGCAGAGAAGGCTTCGCGGTGGCGGTCCGTCTGCGTGACCTCCTCGGCGCTGAGTCCGGTCATCTGGGCGCACGCCCGGTTCCAGAAAAGGACCCGGTGGCGGGGATCCAGGATAAAGAGCGCTTCGGGAAGCTGCTCGAGAAGGAGATCGGCCCAGGGGAAGGTTGGGGCTTCGGGAGGGAGAGCGCGATCGGATGTGGTCATGCCCATGGTTCCGGGATCCATAGGATAGTGGGGGCAAGGCGGGATGGTCAAATCTGGCGGCGGCCTCCGCCTAGGGAAAGGAGGCGGTTTTTGCTTGCCTCATCCGACGGGAGAAAGCTTGAAGAGCAAGGGGGGACGAGAACCGCCTGCGCCGCTTCGGCGGCAGGCTTGCGCAACGGCCGAGTGGAATCCCGGTCCGTCGACGGGCACGAGGCCCGTCCGGCGGAGGACGAAGAGCGCTTCCCACCATTTTTCATTTTCCGGCAGAACCGGCGAAGAGGAGGACAAGAGGCGAAATGGCTGGTATAAGGCGGGTGTGGCGGTTTTTAGGATAGATGCATGGAAACGGATCCGACGCCTGAGCTGACCGGCCCGCTCCCGCCGGCCGCCTATCTGCGCCGCTGCGCTCGGGAACCTTACCGGATCCTCTTCCCGCTGGGGACGGTCCTCGGGTTTCTGGGGGTCGCGGTCTGGCCGCTGGCCGCGTTGGGATGGGCTCCTTCCCCGCCGGCTCAGAGCCATCCGCGGATCATGATCGAGGGCTTTGTCGGATCATTTCTCATCGGCTTCCTGGGGACCTCCCTTCCGCGGCTTCTCGAGGTCGAGCCGTTGAGCGGCAACCTGCTGCTCCTGGTGTCCGTCACTCTCTTGACGGGAAGCGTCCTCCAGCTCCTGGGGGGGCAGTGGGCGGGCGACCTGCTCTTCGCGTTTTCTCTTCTCCTGCCGCTGGTCGGCTTGCTCGCGCGCTTTCGCCGGCGCAAGGAGAACCCGCCCCCCAGCTTCGTCCTGGTGTTGCTGGGAGTCTTGGGAGCGGTGGCGGGAGCCTTCCTGCAAGCAGAGAAGGCTGCCGGGACGCGGATGACCCCCCTGGTTCAGCAGTTCAGTTCGCTTCTGCTCTTGGAAGGGCTGCCCCTCCTTCCTCTCCTCGGGCTGAGCGCCTTCTTCCTCCCGCGGCTCTACGACGGGAAGACCGGGGAGACGCATCCGACGGCACCGCGTCCTTTCCGCACGTGGGTCCAGCCCACTCTGCTCGCGACGGGAGCGGGGCTGCTGATCGTCGCCAGCTTCCTTCTGGAAGCAAGCGGCAGGCGGCTGCTGGGAGGGCTGCTGCGCACGGCGACCGCCGTCGGCTATCTCGCGCTGACCTTGCCCGTCTCCCCGGAACTCTTGGGCCGGGGATCCGTCGCGGCCGTTTCCCGGCTGGCGCTTGCCTTGTCGCTCCTGGGGCTGCTGCTCGGCTCCTTTTTCGCTCCGGCCGGCTCTCTCCACGTCTTCTTCCTGGGCGGAGTCGGGTTGATGATCCTGGCGGTGGGAGCCCGCGTCGTCTACGGACTGAGCGGGAGGGGCTTCCTGCTCCGGTTCCGCTTCATTCCGTTCGAGTTTGCCATCGGCGGAGTGCTGGCGGCGTTGCTGGCGAGGATCGGGGCCGATCAGATTCCCTCCTGGCGGTCTCCTCTCCTTTCCGTTTCGGCAATCCTCTGGATGGGAGCCCTGGCCCTTTGGACGTTCGTCGTGCTCCCCTTCGTCCTTTGCCCGGATACCGAAAAGGAGCGTGATACAGCGGGAAATCCGGAAATAGGAGGAGGTGGCAGTCAAAATGAGGCGTGTTGACCGGTGGTTTCCGCAGTTGGCGATCCTGTTTTCGGTTTTGGCAGGCTTCCCCTTCGACGCTCCGGCCGGGAGCGTGCGCTGGGAGGCCGAGAAGAAGCCGTTTCCAGGTCCAGTCGTCACCTTGAGCCCGCCGGCCCGGTCCTTTGAAAAGCACGAGGGTGTCTCCTTCTATGCGGCGGCGCCCGCCTTCCGATGGAAGGTTCTGGGAAGGCTCTATTATCGAGGAGAGACAGAGGTCTGGGCGTCGTCCTTGGGACGAGGCCGGCTCTGCGCGGCGGCCAAAGAGCACGGATGCGACACCCTGGTGCTGATCAATCGGAACCTCACCTACCTGGGAAGTCCCGGCAATCCGAGGGACATTCCCCTCTCCTCCGGGATGCGCGGCTGGCGCCCGATGGAGGAGTTTGGTCCCGCGAAGCCGCATTACCGGGTTGACGCCCTATTCCTCGCTGGGCGGCGGGAACGGTAGGTGCGGCAGGGATGTCAGCGCGGGGAAGAAGGCGATCCCGTGTCCGGCGCCAGGAAGAGATAGGTGGCCCGGTAGGGAACGCGGACGGTCTCGCCCGGCCGTGAGGGCGGCTTCGCCGGCGCGGCCCCGCCCACGGTGGCGACCCGAAGGACATGCGTGACGCCGGACAGGACCCCGGGCGTTCCGATGCCGTGCGTCTCGATCAATAGCCAGGGGACGTCGGTTGGCGTGCGAGCAGGCGCCTGAGCCAAAGGCGGGAGCGAGCCCAGGATGCGGCTTCCGTCCGCCGCCTCCCAGCAGGGTCCTCGGAAGTGGCGGCCGACCGTTGCTCCCGCGGGATCCTGGAGGGTGGCTTCCGGCTCTTGGAAGACCCAGCGGAGAGGAGCTTGGGCCTCCGCAGGCGCCTGAGCCTTGTAAACCTGGAAGCCTGCCGCATGGGCCACCCAGGCGAGTCGGGTGGCGGAGGGGAGGGGAAGGCTCGGCTCCCGCGGAAGAGTCTCTGCCAAGAGCGGTAGAGCGAACAGGAAGGAGCAAAGACAGCCGGCAAGAAGCTTGCACCGTTTCCAGCGCATAGAAACCTCCTCTCTCGCAGGGATTCCCTGCAAAGGCAAGAGAGCCCGAGGGATGGTACCCTGTCAAGCTCTTCGCGAGGAGTCTCTCGCGCCCGTCCGCTTCCACCATTTTCCTTGCAGCCGGCCATGGTGACATTAGCCTGGAGGGATGAACGAGACTCTTCCCAATCCCCCGTGGCGAGAATGCGTGGCTACCCTGGCGCCGGAAACGGTCGAGAGGAAGGCAGAGGAGTTCTTCGCCAAAGGAGGCTTCCACTGCGCCGAGTCGATGCTGCTGGCCTTCGGCGAGACGCTCGGCGTTCCCGTGGATCTTCGCTACGTGAGAGGTTTCGGCGGCGGCCTTGGGCAGAGCCGGTGCCTGTGCGGCGCCGTGAACGGGGCCTCGGTCTTCCTCGGCCTTCTCCTCGCCGAGGACCGGGGATCGCATCAAGCCCGCGGGGGAGGGCGCGAGCACCGGGATCACGCCCAAGTGGACCGAGCCATCCAAAAGCTTGAAGCCCTCTTCAAAGAACGTTACCGGGCGAACTGCTGTAAATGGCTTACCCGGAAGATCGCGTGGGGCACTCCTTCTCACCTGGAGCACTGCGTCTCCCTCACCGGGGAGACGGCGAAGATGCTGCTCCGGGTTCTCCAGGAGGAAGCGAAAACCGGTGCGGCGGAGGCCGCGAGCTCCGCTCCCCGAGGGTCGTAGCGTTCCCGCATTCACGGAAGCGACTCATCGACAGCGCTCGGACTTCTCGTCCTGCACTTCGCGTTTCTTCGGCCTCATCCTCGGCGAGGCAGCTCGGAGGGCTGCGATGGTTGCAACTTTTTCTTCGTAAGGAAAAAGTTTATGCTACGCTTGAAAATAAGTTATTCCTTTCCAAGCGGAAGGGAGCGACGAAACCAGAAAATGGAAGGAGAAACGATGAAGAAAATGACTCTTCTCTTGGCGTCGATTGCACTGCTGGGGATCGGAACGGGTGTCGGCCCGCTCCATGCCGAAGAGCATCACGGAGCCGCGATGCAGCTCCATCACATGCATCTGGTCATTAATCATGCAGTCACGATGGCAGCCGAGGGCTCCAACCTCGTCATGCTCGGCGAGATGAACATGGCCCCCGGAACGGACGAAGAGGCCGTCGAGCATGGGAAAGCGCAGATTCGGGAAGCCAAGCAGCTGGTGAAAAAGGTGTTGGCCAGCAAGGCGATGACAGAGCTCCACGAAAAGGGAGCCGGAGAAAGCTCAGAAATGGCCTATACCCACAAGCTGGCGGAAGCGGCTACGGCCTATATCGACCAGCTTATCGAAATGCACGCGGTGAAGTGACGAGGATCCGCGGCGCGAATGGAACAAGGGGCTTGAGTGCCTGCCCAGCTTCCGGGTGGGCGCTTGAGCCCCTTGTACATAAGGAAAAAGCGCGTTTACGGAGGACGACGCTTCCCTTCGCCGCTCTCTCTCTGCCGCCTTTAGGGCGCAGGCGGTTTTACAGTTAGGGTCGAGAGTTGCTGCTCGGCTGCCTGCAAATTATCCTGATCGAGCGCATCCATCTGGTGACGGCAATAGAGCATGCAGCGGAGCACCACGACTTGGCGCATCAGGTTCCGCGTCAAGCCGAGCTTCTTCTGCCATGTCTGAAATTCGGGGGCGGAGGCGGCTTTCGGGCCGAGCGTGGATCCCACGGAAGGGAAGTGCGCCTGGCCGGGCAGGGCCTCGTAAAGGATGATCGAGGGAGGATGAAAGAGCGGGTGGAAGTGCTTTCCGTCGTCGAGGATGTGAACCACCCACCGTGCCGCGATCCGGGATTGCTCGGGCTCCGTGACGACCGCCAGCGCTTCGACCTTTTCTCCGGGGTAGAGATCCTTGGCGATCAAATCCCGTACCTGGGCTTCGGCCGAAGGAACGCTCGAACCCGCGGGCGAGCCTCCGGAGGCGGGTGAGGACGGCTGCGCCGCGATTTGGGTGCAGGAAGCAAACAGCACGATTCCAACGACACCCAGGAGCCGCACTGCCACTCTCACGGGGAGTACTGCTTGGCAACCTGTCGGCACGTCGACCATTTTCCCTCTCCTTCCCTGGCGACCGCCGCCACAACCCGCTGAAAAAAACATACGCCTTTTCCCAGGCGACGCAACACCACGGGCCCTTTCCTCTTTCCTGTCAGATCGACAGCCTGGATAAGGCTAAGAAGGCTAATGTCCGTGGATGTTGACCGTATCGTGGTTGAGGACCGAATAGATGAGATAGAGGAAAAAGAGACTGGCCAGGGCGATAACCCAGTAGAAGTTTCTGTCGAGTGACTTGCCCTGCTTCGGGGACGGGTCCTTGTCCTGCGCCTTTGGGTCCTCGGAAGGCTCGCCGCTGCTCATAGGCC
This sequence comes from Methylacidiphilaceae bacterium, assembly GCA_028710285.1. GTDB lineage: Bacteria > Verrucomicrobiota > Verrucomicrobiia > Methylacidiphilales > Methylacidiphilaceae > Methylacidimicrobium. Next base: position 14,660 of record JAQTUK010000037.1, read on the forward strand.
AAATATCGAACCCGGAGCGTCCGGCGGCAAATTCTTTCTGAGAATCTGGAGGCGATGGGAAAGGTGCGCTATCGCACCGCCCGGACGAAGAAGATGGGCACCATCGCCCGGACGCCGGCGGAGCTCTCGGCCTGGCAAACCTCGCCCAGGGGTCCCTCTTCCACCGATGCGAAGCCCGCAGCCCGGAACATGGCCGCCACCTCTCCCGGAGGAAAGCCCGGCCAGCGATCGTAGTACTCGGTGAGGAAGAAGTCGAAGTCGTGACGCTCAAAGTCGGTGAGCACGGCTCTGCCTCCGGGCTTCAGGATCCGGAACAATTCTCCGATCATCGCGTCGGGGCTTTCGACATGGTGCAGGACCATGTTGGCAAAGCTGCAGTCGATCGTGCCCGTCTCGATCGGCAGGGCCTCCGTGTCTCCGCCCCGGCTCCGGAAGCCGGGATGTCCTCCAAACTTCCGCTCCAGCTCGGCGAGCATGGCGGAGGAGCGATCCACGGCAACCACCTCCAGTTCGCGCCCCAGGAGCGCTTCGCTTAGGAAGCCCGTCCCCGCTCCGATGTCCGCCGCCCGCTCTCCCGGCCGAACGCCCGCGAGGTCGAGAGCTTTTTCCCGGACCTCGTCCCGGAAATACCCCTTCCGAAGGTCGTCCCATTCCCGAGCGACCTCTTCAAAGTAGCGTACCGATGATGTCCTTTCCATCATAGCCCCCATTGCAACAAAGGGTCAGGATCGCGTCAAGAAGCCCTTCCCATGGCCATGGAAAATCCCGACGGGATCGTCGTGGGGACGCGGGGAGGAGCATCCAGGTATCGCGAGTAGAACGGGGTAGGGGAAAAAGACGCAGCGGCGCCCCCGGATTCCGCCGAGGAGCGGCGCCGACGGAAAGGAGCAAGGGAGAGAGAAAGTCTCCCGGGCCGATCGCCCCGACGACCCGATCACCAGGGCTCAGAGCCGTGGAAAGGTCCATCGGGAAGAATCCCAATGGGATAGGGGGAAAGCCTGAAAAAAGGACCGCAAATTTCCTTGCCATCGCAGCCCCTTGCGTTACGGTTGCTGCTGGAAGACCGTTTGGCGAAATGCTGACTGGTTTTCCGCCGGCATCCCGGGAGGATGTACGGCTGCGCCCCGGGTGGTGCAACTGGGGCGCGAGGAAGCAGAGTGGAAGGAATGGAGAAATAAACAATATGGCGCAAACACAAACGACGGCAACGGCTGTCGCGCGACCGGCGATCACTGCCTTTTCCTGGAAGAGCGCGGGGATCGCAATCGGCGCGTTGATAGTCTTTGACGTGCTGATCAACGTGTACGAGAGGCTCTACGCCTTTTCGAAGGGTCTCGACTACACGTCAGCCGATTATGAAACCTACTGGATGGGCATGCTCTTCGCAGAGCTCGTTCTGGAGGCGGTCACGGCGGCGGCGCTGTGGGGCTGGCTCTGGATGACGCGGGATCGGGCGCTCGAACGCCTCTCCCCGGCGGAGGAGCTCAAGCGGTACTGGGCGTTGGGGCTGTTCGTTCTGACGTACACCTACGCGGCCTATGCCGGCGCGAGTTACTTCACGGAGCAGGACGGTACCTGGCATCAGACGGTGATTCGGGATACCGACTTCACCCCGAGCCACGTGATCGAGTTCTACCAGAGCTATCCCATCTACATCATCTTCGGTGTGGGCTCGCTTGTCTACGCGATGACCCGATTGCCCCAGTTCGCCAAGGCATTTTCCTTGCCGTACGCGATCCTGGTGGGCAGCCCGTTGATGATCTTCCCGAACGTCGGACTCAATGAGTTCGGACACACCCGGTGGTTCATGGAGGAGCTCTTCGTGGCTCCCCTGCACTGGGGCTTCGTCACGTTCGGCTGGGGTACGTTGGCGATCCTCGGAACCTGGCTGCAGATCTGCCCGCGGGTCATGGCGCTGATCAACCATGTCTACTACGGCAAGCCGATCCAGAGCCCGGTCGAGGTGATGAAGGATCCGTCGAGCTCGTGCGATCCCGCCGCTTGCGCGGCCGGGGCGATGTAAGCCCGCAAGGGAAGCCGAGAATCGGAAAAGAAAAAACAAACCGAAGAGAGGGGCGGGGAGCCACCCCGCCCTTGCTCTTCGAGAGGGGGAAAGAAACCAATGCAATATTCGCAAGTAGACGCGGAGGCCAGGGCGGTCGCGCGCAAGTTCGACTGGGTGGTGATCCTGTCGACCTTCCTGGTGCTCATCGCCGGTTTCCATGTCCACCAGATGCTGGTGGCCGGAGACTGGTCGTTCTGGGTGGACTGGAAGGATCGGAACTGGTGGCCGATCGTTGCTCCCATCATGGAGATCACCTTCCCGGCGGCGGTGCAGGCGGTACTGTGGACGAAGTTCCGCATGCCGATCGGGGCCACGCTCTGCTGCCTGGGCCTGCTCTTCGGCGAGTGGATGAACCGGTACATCAACTTCAATGGATGGACCCATTATCCGCTCAACTTCGTCTTCCCGGAGACCTTCATTCCGCAGGCGGTGGTGCTTGACATCGTGCTGATGCTCACCGGCAACTGGATCGTGACGGCTCTCGTGGGCGGCGAACTCTGGGGCTGGCTCTTCTATCCGAGCAACTGGCCGATGATCGCGCCCTTCCACCTTCCGGTGGAGTATCAGGGTTCGTTGATGAGCCTCGCCGACGTGATCAACTACATGTATGTCCGCACCTCGACACCGGAGTATCTCCGGATCGTGGAGACGGGAACGATGCGGAGCTTCGCGGGAGGGGTGACCGGCGTGGCCGCCTTCTTCTCGGCCTTCGTGTCGGTCTGTATGTACGTGCCCTGGTGGCTCATGGGAGCCCACTTCTTCGGCAGCACAAAGTTCTTCAAGACTTACGAGGCTGCTCCCGTGGAAGCCCGGCAACACTGAAGAGGAGGAAGGAAGACGATGAGAAAGAGAGTCATGCGGATGATGGGGAGAGCGGGGGCGCTGGCGCTGCTGGGGATGGTCCTGGCAGGGCCGGCGACCTCCCGGCTGTGGGCCCTGGGCGAGAAGTCGCAGGAGGCCTTCCTCCGGATGCGGACGGTGATCTTTTATGACACCCAGTTTTCCGCGAGGAAGTTCAAGGTCGGGGACGACATGACGGTGACGGGGAAGTTCCAGCTGCTGCCGATCTGGCCGAAGGAGATCGCCTTTTCGGGGATCTCCTGGCTGAACTTCTTCGTCCCGGGACCGCAGTTC
>JAQTUK010000174.1 GCA_028710285.1 Methylacidiphilaceae bacterium
CTTTCGGCCTTGTCCGGTTGTCGAATCGCGCAGGCCGATAACGCAAGTTTCCCCTTCTCCTCCGCCGGAACGCTCGTCGCTGAGCGAGAGCGTCGCGGATCGACTGGCCTCGATGCGCAATTTCCATCAGCTTCACCACTCGGCTCTCTCCCCGCACAAGCGCCATCCCCGTCGTCTTGCTGCCAGGGTCTATCTTCAACCGCAGCGGTTGCAGGACAGATTGCGCCTGCAACCGATCCACCACCCGAATCGTGAACGGCGCCATCCGGTGCACTCGAGCCCGGCCTCGCTCAAGCAGAAGCCGCGCCCGCTTTTCCGAGCACGGCATCAACGGCTTCTTCTTCCTATCCAGCACGAACACGTACATCTTAGTCCCTTATAAGGTTGCGCTTACGCGCCTTGTGACGCCCCTTGCGGGGTCTCCCCTCGGGATTGTCTGAAACCGGCTCCATCCTTTCGGATGCGGCGAAAACCTTCGGACCTTTGCCTTTGCCCAGCATGATCCCCGCCTTGCAGAGCGGCGAACTGAGGAAGCATTCGCCGGTGCGTCTTTTCGACCCGTTCCAAACGTCTGCGCATATTTCTATGTGCCCCCTGGTCAACCTAGCCTGTTCTCACAAGCTCCGGCCTTCAGGCCGGGGTAGTTGACTGGATTTCCCTGCCGGAGTCGGGCGGACATCCCGCCTCGCTCAGGATCTCCTCCGCAAGCGACTTTCCGAGGGATTCCGCGTCCTCTGCGCGACCTGTGCATCTTTTTCGATAGTTACGTCCACGAGCTTCGATCCAAGCCACTCCTTCCAAGACAAGCTCCTGCTGTCGGACGGTCGCCTTCGCCCCCACTGCCGAGCGGCAACCGCCCCCCAAACTCCGGAGAAATGCCCGCTCGGCAGCCACCTCCCAACCCGCAGCGTCGTCATGGAGTAGCCGAAGAAGGCGTCCAACCTCCTCATCTTCGATGCGAGCCTCGATCCCCAGCGCTCCCTGGCCTGGCGCCGGCAACATCGCCTCGAAGGGGAAAAGAGCGAAACAGAAGCTGCTGTCCAAGAGCCCCAGCCTCTTCAAACCGGCGGCGGCGAGCACGGTCCCGGACCAAGTCGGGTTTGCTTCCAGCTTGCGCAAGCGGGTGTCCACATTGCCTCGAATTTCGCAAAAGGAGAGATCCGGCCGCAGCGTTCGGAGCTGTTGGATCCTTCTGGGGCTCCCCACGGCCACCGTCGTCCCGGGAAGAGCGGCCTTCCAATCCGGGAAGCTTCGGCTCACCCAAACGTCTCTGGCATCCTCGCGTGGGGAAACGGCGGCGATGCCTAATCCCTGCGGGAGTTCGGTTGCAAGATCCTTCATGCTATGGACCGCAATATCGATCTCCCGACGGAGCAAGGCGTTTTCCAATTCCTTGGTAAAAATCCCCTTTCCCGGCAGCAACGATTCCCCTCGTTCCGACCAACGATCTCCTGAGGTCTCGAGAAACGCGATCACGAAGCTCCGCCCGGTGGACAGCCCCTCCAGAGCGCTCTTCACCCACTCCGCCTGCACTCTCGCCAACCCGCTGCGACGACTCCCAATGACAAGCGGCCGCGTCATGCCGTGCGAAAGTCTCCCATGATGTCCGGACCGTGCGCCCGCTTTTGCCGCTGCTCCGCCCAAGTCACAAAGCGTTCGACATGGGGCTCCAGCAGCCGGCGACATCGGGCGATTTCGGCCGCTCGATCCTCGAGATTCTGCCGGGCGATCGTTTGCAAGTCGTCGATATTATACAAGTAAAGCCCGTCCAGAGCATGGACGGAAGGATCGATATCCCTCGGCACGGCCAAGTCGATCAGAAAGAGTGGGTCTCCGTTTCTTCTGGCCAACAGAGGAAGAAGCTTCTCCCGGGTGAGAATGTAATGGGGGGCGGACGTTGAGCTGATGACGATGTCGACGTCCGAGCTCCGTTCCAGGAACTCCGACCAGAGAATCGCCTCCCCGTGGAACTCCTTCATGAGGTCGCACGCGCGACCATAGGTGCGGTTCGCCACGAGAAGGAGGCTCACCCCGCGCCCCTCCAAGGCCCGCAACGTCTTTTCGCTGGTCTCGCCAGCTCCAAGCACCATGACCGACCTTCCCGAGAGATCCCCGAAAAGTCGTTCGGCGAGCTCCACGGCCACCGAGCTTACGGAAACGTTCCCCCGGGTGATGAACGTTCTCGACCGCGCCGCCTTCGCCGCGGAGAAGGAGGTTTGAAAAAGGCGGTTGAGCCAAACCCCGGTCGTCTGGAGACGATGCGCGGCTTCGTAGGCCGCCTTCACCTGTCCGAAAATCTCCGTCTCTCCGATCACCATCGACCGGAGTCCGGAAACCAGTTCGAACAAGTGGTCGATGCAAGCGCGCCCTTGCCGAAACTGGGAGTAGGCTCCCCAATCCGCGTGGATGCCATGGTAGCTCCCCAGAAAGCGGCCCCACCCCGTCCGACTTAGCTTTGCATCTCGGTTGATTCCCACATACTCCACGCGGTTACAGGGGGAGACGAGGACCGCTTCTTCCAAACCCAGCTCCTGTCGGAGGAGTGGAAGCGCACGAGTCAACTCCTCGGAGCGGAACGCGATGCGCTCGCGGAGCTCCAAAGGGCTTTGCTCGAAATCCAGCCCGCCACCCACGAGAAATTGCATATCTCCCCGTCTCCGTTCCCCCGCTCCATTCCCCGTCAGCAAAGCGGCCCGCTCACCCCGCATCCAGCCGGATCCCATCCGAAATGATGGGCCCGACTCCAACCGTTGATGAGCCAAAACGTCAATAGAACGAAAAGGAATCCGTAAGCCATGCCTTGAGCGATCCTCCGCGGGCTCCAGCGGAGAATCCCGCGCGCGCACACCAGGACAAGATAGAGCAGCCAGACCCCTACTGACCAGAAGAGCTTTACCCAATCCCAGCTGCCGCGCGTCGAAAGCAGCACTCCGACAAAGAGCCCCGCGGTGAGCAGGACAAAACCGAGATAGAGAAGCCTTCTTTGCACGACAAGCAAGTCTCCCAGGGCGGGGAAGGTGTAAAACCATCCCGCCACGCGCCGGCTCTTCAGCGTCCGGTCCTCGAAAAGATAGAGAACGGCCGCCACCGCGCCGATCCCGAGCGCCCCGTAGGCCAGCAGCAGGGCCGTACCATGAACTTCTAGGGGCCACCCCAGCTTCGGTAGCGGCTTTGCCCGATCGATCGGGGCGATCAAGGCGGCAAAATCCAGAAGAGAAACGACCGGAGCCGTGCAAAATCCGAGCACGGAGAGCCGGTAGGCCGATCCCACCAGCAGATAGATCAGGAGCAATGCCCAGCCCAAGAAGGCCACCGTCTCCAGCAAATTGGTGATCGGGCAGTGACCGATGCTTCTTCCCCGAAGATAAAGGAAAAGAGACTGGCACCCCCAGGAAGCCAGGAGGAAGAGATCCACGAGCCGAACGCTCCGCTTGGAGCGCGAGCCGAGTATGTAGGCTCCGCGCAAGGCCCCAAGAAAAGCGAAAAGCCCAGCCATCCCGAGCCAGAGCCTCTCTCCCATTCCTTCGCTCCAACTCCCTTACAAGCCTTGGGCCGCCAAGAGTCGATCGGCTACGTCCCGGATCTGCTTGCCGTCGGTCCGACCCTGAGCATGCTGCAGGGCAGCCTTGATCACCGCTCCCAATTGAGCTTTGCCCGTCGCCCCGGTTTCGCGGATCGCGCGGCGAACCAGCGCCTCCAGTTCTTCCGGAGAGAGAGGTTCGGGAAGGAACTCGCGCAGGACGCCGATTTCGGCTTCCTCCTGCCGGGCGAGATCCTCTCTCTGCCCGCTCCGATAGCGCTCGATGGAGTCCTCTCTCTTCCGAATCTCCTTGGCGATCACGGCCATCACCTCCGGATCCGCCGTCGCCCCGGCCTTCCCCTTTTCCAACTCGGCATACTGGATGGCCGACTTGAGCATTCGCAAAGCGGAGGTCCGAGCCGCATCCCGTTTTCGCATTGACTCCTTGAGTTCCTCATTGATTCTTAATAAGAGCGACATTCTTAGGAGCTTAGCATCCTCGCCTCCTCCTAGGCAGCCGTAAAATTACCCAAGCTGGATGAAAACGGTCTACCGGCTTCTCTTTCTCGATCTCCTGAAAATCAGCCTGACGAGTACGGCCATTCTCACTTTCTTCCTGTTCTTGGCCAACGTATTCCGCGATGTCGCCGACCTGATTATCCATCA
>JAQTUK010000175.1 GCA_028710285.1 Methylacidiphilaceae bacterium
CGACGAGAACTTTTTGCCCTTGCCCCGGGGCAAGGGCAAGAACCCCAAAAGAAACAACAAGCCAACAACCGAAACGGTCAGATCATTTGTTCTCAAAGCGGTCAGTTTGACATGTCTTCGACAGGCAAAGCCCAAGGCGTGTTTCGCTCTTGCCTGGAGGGTTGCCATCTGAAAGATTGTAAAATGATGTCGTTTAAGAGGCAGCGGCGGAAGGCGCTGACTTCGCCGTTCCTGGATGTTCCACTCATGCCGGGCAATGGGTCGGCGTGGCATCGCCGCTCGACGGGTCGTGTCGCTCCTGCCCGAAAGTCGGTTTGCGTAGCCGTCGCGTCCGATCGAGCCGTTCTTCTTGATTGAATCGGGGATAGACGGCTACATCTGGGATACGAGCCGATGATGGCTCATCGCTTGAGGAGGCGATCGATCTTGCAATTTTGTGCCCTGGGGCGTCTTTCCGGAGAGGATGCCGTTCGGAAGAGATGAAGAGACTCTTGCAGTGGCTCCTGGTCCGCCTGGTGCGCCTAGCCGTCGCATGGCCCGGCCTCGTGCTTGCGGCCGCCGTGGTCGTCACGGGATTTTCGGCCTGGGTGGTGGCGACTCGCCTCCGTGTCATCAACGATACCAATGCCCTGATCCGCTCCGATTCTCCGATTCACCGCAACTACCTCGCCTACCGGCGGGAGTTTCGTGTCGCCGAGGAGTATCTCATCACGATCCGCTCTCCCGATCCGGAGATCAACAAGCGTGCGGCGAAGGCGATCGGGGAGCAGCTCAAGGAGATTGAGCCCCTGGTCCAGGAGGTGACCTACCGGTTCGATTTCTCGGGCCTGGAGAAGCGAGCCCTGCTCTTCCTGGAGCTCGACGAGCTCGCCAAGATCGAAACCGAGGTCAGCGGCTACGTCAAGGCGCTGGTGGCGCAGCCCAAGATGAAGCTCAACATCGCCTCGGTGCTCTCGCAGGCGAACGAGAAGTTCCAGGCCAGCTATCTGCGGAAAAAGGAGAACTGGACCGAGTTCAAGCCTTTCATCGACCGCTTCGTCGGGATGCTCAACGACATGGCGGACGCCGTCGCCCAGCACCCGGCCCCGGCGGCGTCCGTCGCGCCGGGCAACGGAGGCAAGCAGAAGGGAGGGAACGTTCCCGACACCGATCTCGGCCGCCTGCGAGCGGAGGATATCCAGAAGCTGATCGCCGATCATGAGTATATCTCCTACGAGGACGGTCATCTTTTCCTGGTGACGGCAGCCCCGGGTCCCGACGCCCTGGAAGGCGCCGCCCGGACGGAGACGGTCCGCAAGATCCGCGAGATCATCAAGTATCTGGGCGCCGACTATCCGGAGGTCTCCTTCGGGCTGACGGGAGAGCCGGTCCTCGACGAGGATCGGCTCGAGCAGAGTTCGACCGACAGCGTCCATGCGGCGGAGCTGGCTTTCGGCCTGGTCGCCCTTCTCTTCGTGCTCAGCTACCGGGAACTTCGCCGGCCGGGGCTCGGGCTCCTCGTCCTGGTCATGGCGCTCTTCTGGTCGCTGGCGTTCGGGGTTCTGGTCATCGGCCACCTGAACATCATTTCCCAAGCATTCGTGGCCATGGTGCTCGGCATGGGGATCGACTTCAGCATTCAAGTCATGGGCCGATACGAGGAGGAACTGGCCAACGGCCGCTCGGTTCGCGAGGCGCTCGAGGTTACGGCCGCCCATACGGGAGTCGCCGTGGTGACCGGCGGCAGCACGACGGCAGCCGCCTTCTTCACGATGTGCTTCAACGACTTCGTCGGGCTCCGGGAGTTCGGGATCATTGCGGGCTCCGGGATTCTCTTTTGCCTGGCGGGCAGCCTCGTGGTCCTTCCGGCTGCCTACGCCTGGATCGACCGCAGGAAGGAATCCGGGCAGCTCCGGGAGGCCGCCCTGCGCTCGAACTGGTCTTCGCCGCCGTGGCTCAATCAGGCTCTCTTCCGCGCTCCGCGGACGATCCTGATCGGCGCACTCTTGACGGCTGCCGGGGCGGCCTGGCTGGCGCCGCGCGTCGGGTTTGACTACAACCTCCTGAACCTTCAGGATCCGACGCTCGAATCCGTGAAGGAGGAAGAGGCGCTCGTCAACTCTCCCGCCCGCGCTTTTCTCTTCGGCCTTTCGATTGCGGACGACCAGGCGCAGGCCGCCAAGCGGATCGCCGCCTTCGAAGCGCTTCCCACCGTGAGCGAGGTCCACTCGCTCTCCTCAGTCCTACCGGAAAAGCAAGAGGAGAAGCAGGCCGTCGTCCGCCGCATCGTTCAGCGAGTCCAGTCGATTCCGGTCGATCGGGAGTTGCCGCCCTTCAACGGGCGGCAGGTCCGAACGGCCGTGGAAGGGCTGCTTGCGAAGTCGCGGGAAGGCTTGGCGGCGGCCAAGCGGTACGTGGCCCTGGCTCAGCAGGCTCGGGATGCGGTCGAGGTCTTCGGCAAGCTGATTCCCGCGCTCGAGCGGCTGGATGGGGCGATGGCAAACCTCCCGCCGGAGGAGCTGAACTCCCGGCTTCGCCAGGCCAATCAGCGGGTATTCGGATCGATGCAGAGCGGACTTTTCTGGCTGCGCTCCCAAGATACCAGCCGAGGGGTGACCGTGGCGGATCTCCCTCCGGAGATCGCGCACCGCTATCTCTCCCCGCACGGGAAGATCCTGATCGAGGTGCTTCCCAAGGAAAACGTCTGGAATCGGGAAGCCGACGTCCGTTTCGTGCGGGATCTACGGACGGTCGATCCGAATGTGACGGGAACGCCGGTGCAGAACTATGAATACATCGAGCTGCTGCGATCGAGCTATGTGCAGGCGGCTCAGTGGGCCTTCTTCGCGATCGTCGTCCTGATCTTCCTCCGGTTCCAGCATGTAGGCTACAGCCTCCTGGCGATCCTCCCCCTCGGCCTGGCGGTTCTTTGGACCCTCGGCACCATGGTGCTCTTGCACGTTCCGTTCAACCCGGCGAACATCATTACCCTTCCTCTGGCGATCGGCGCCGGAGTCGCCTACGGCGTCTATACGGTCGACCGATTCTGCGAGAGCGGGAGAGCCGAGCTTTTTTCCAGCAGCACCGGAAAGGCGATCCTGCTCTCCGGAATGACCTCCGTGATCGGGTTTGGGTCGCTCATGATCAGCTCCTATCGCGGCCTCTTCGGCCTTGGCCTTCTCATGACGCTCTCGATCGGCTTTTGCCTCATCGCCAGCCTCCTCGTCCTCCCGCAGATCTTCTGGCTGGTCTGCCGCCGCCGCGAAGGAAAGGAGGCTGCGGCCTCCTCCCCGTCGGGAAAGATCGCTCGCTTCGGGGAGACCGCATCCGGGGTGCTGCCGGAGGAGGCTCGGACGCGCAACGGGCGTTAGAGTAGAGAGGGCGCGGTGGAACGGGGGCCGGCTCAGGCCGGGGGACGCCAGACGAAGCGGAGCGGCTTTTCCGCCCACTCCTCCGCGTAGCGGACCCCGATCCTTGGCGTGCGCTCGATCTCCTGGTCCGGGACGACCAATCCGAGGTTTTCGACCCAGATCGACTCGCTGCGGAGGGAGAGGCCGTTATGCCCTAAATCGATGCCCAAAGCCTCGCAGACCTTGGCCGGGCCATTGGCCCATTCCCGCTCCGGCACCGCTCCCCTTCTCTCCCGAACGAGGGCGTGGCCTTCCCGAATCCATAGGCCACGAATCAGAACCGCCTGGGGAACCCCTTCGGGGCCCGTCACGAAGTTGAGCAGGTGATGCATGCCGTAGCAGAAGTAGACGTAGGCGACTCCTCCAGGACGGAAGAGCATTTGGGTGCGCGGCGTCCTGCGGTTCCCGTAGGCGTGGCAGGCCTTGTCTTCCGCTCCCCCGTAGGCCTCGGTCTCGCAGATGAGACCGCTGACTCGGCCTTCTGGGGATCGACTAATCAGGAGCTTCCCGAGAAAGAAACGGGCCCGATCGGCTGGGTCGTCCACGAGGAACTCTTCCTCGGCCAGCTTCCGGCCCGTCGCCATGCCCGCCCTCGCCCTAGCCGATGGTCACGGGAATCGGCTTTCTCCGCTCGAAGCGGATGAGCCGTCCATAACCCACTTCCCGGATGAGATCGACCGCCAAGTCGAACCGGTAACCCACTTCCTCGGGGCGGTGGGCGTCGGAACTGAGCAGCACCGGGATATGGCGGCGGTGAGCCATCTCCAAGAAGCGCTTC
>JAQTUK010000176.1 GCA_028710285.1 Methylacidiphilaceae bacterium
ATGCGAAGAAGAAGAGCGGAAAAGCGGCAGACGCCACCGGATCCAAAATATGGATCGGTTCTCGTGCAGCGGTTGATCAGCGTGATCCTTTCTCGCGGAAAAAAGGCGCGCGCCGAGCAGATCACCTACGGAGCCATCGAGGGGGCGGAGCCCAAGGCGAGCGACCCCGTGGAGACGCTGCAGAAGGCGATTGAAAACGTGAAGCCGCGGCTGGAGGTGAAATCGAGGCGGGTCGGAGGGGCTACTTACCAGGTGCCGGTCGAAGTCTCGTCCGATCGCCAAGTCTCTCTTGCGCTCCGCTGGATTTTGCGAGCCGCTCGCTCCCGCAAGGGAGTTCCGATGAAGGTTGCCCTCCAGAACGAATTGCGGGATGCGGCAACCGGCCAGGGCGCAGCGGTAAAGAAGCGGGACGAAGTACATAAGATGGCGCAAGCCAACCGCGCCTTCGCGCATTTGCGATATTAGAAATGTTCGGTAAATAAGAAGAGCGCGTGGGCTGTTTCCGACGACCGCATTGCGGCCCGCTGGGAACGGAAAGGAGCCCGACGATTCCTGGCGGGTTCCATCGACAGCTGTTAGATTAACGGATAAGGAAGTTTCAACTATGGCGACAACGACGTCCACAGGCGCTTCGGCGTCCCGGAACTCTCCCCACCGACCGTACACCCTGGAGAGAACCCGCAATATCGGGATCGCCGCTCATATCGATGCGGGGAAGACCACTTTGACGGAGCGCATCCTCTTTTACACGGGCACCATCCATAAGATGGGAGAGGTTCACGAGGGGACCACCGTGACCGACTGGATGGAGCAGGAGCGCGAGCGCGGCATTACGATCACCTCCGCGGCGACCACCTGCTTCTGGCCGGTCCGAAAAGAGGAGGGGATCACCAAGCTCTTCGATGGCGAGAAGTTTCGGATCAACATCATCGATACGCCGGGGCATGTCGATTTTACCGCCGAGGTCGAGCGTTCGCTCAGGGTCCTCGATGGGGTCATTGCCGTCTTTTGCGGAGTTGCCGGGGTACAGCCGCAATCGGAGACCGTTTGGCGGCAGGCCATGCGCTATCGGGTCCCTCGAATCGCCTTCATCAACAAGATGGACCGCGTCGGCGCCAACTTCGAGAATGCCGTTCACGAGATTCGGGAAAAGCTGGGAGCGAATGCTTGGCCGATCCTCCTCCCGCTGGGAAAAGAAGATGGATTTGAAGGCCAGATCGACATCATCAACCGCAAGGCGATTCACTATTCCGATAGCGACCGCTTAGGATCGACCTACGCGGTAGAGGAGATCCCGGAAGAGCACCGGGAGGCGGCCGAAACGGCGCGTCGCAACCTGATCGAGGCGCTCGCCGACAAGGACGAAGCAATGGCCGAGATCTTTCTTGCGGAGCAGGAGCCGACCACCGAGCAGATCAAGCAGGCGATTCGGCGCAGCGTGATCGCCAACGAGTTCGTGCCTGTCATTGCCGGTTCCGCGTTCCGAAACAAAGGGGTCCAATTTCTCGTCGACGCGGTAATCGATTACCTGCCGAGCCCGGTGGACATCGAACCCGCCAAGGGTCAGCACCCGGAGACCGGGGAAGAAGTCGTCGTCGTGCCGGATGACAACGCCCCTTTCTGCTCCCTCGCATTCAAGCTCTGGTCCGACCCTTTCGTTGGCAAGCTGGTCTTCTTCCGCGTCTATTCGGGCACGTTGCAGAAGGGGATGACCGTCTACAATCCACGAACGCGCAAACGGGAGAGAATCAGCCGAATCGTTCAGGTGCAGGCCGATGAGCGCAAGGATATCCAGGAGGTTCATTCCGGAGATATCGCGGCGCTGGTGGGCATTCGGGATGTCGCGACGGGCGACACGCTCGTCGACGAGGATTACGACGTGATCTTGGAGCCGCCGATCTTTCCGGAGCCGGTGATCTCGATGGCGGTGGAGCCCAAGACCAAGGCAGACCGGGAAAAGATGAGCCTGGCCTTGCAACGGCTCATGGAGGAAGATCCTACCTTCCGGGTAAGCACCAACGAAGAGACGGGTCAGACGATCATTGCCGGGATGGGCGAGCTCCACCTGGAGATCATCGGCGACCGCCTCCGCCGGGAGTTCGGGGTCGGCACCAATGCCGGTGCGCCGCAGATTGCCTATCGGGAAACGATTACTCGTCCGGCGGAAGGCGAGGGCAAGCTGATCAAGCAGAGCGGCGGGCGTGGACAGTATGGCCACGTGATCCTGGAAATCGAGCCCCTGGAACGAGGCAAGGGCATCGAGGTGACCAGCAAGGTCGTCGGGGGAAACATTCCGAAGGAGTATATCCCGGCCTGCTTCAAGGGAGTCCACGAAGCGCTGACGGCCGGCATGATCCACGGCAGCCCCGTGATCGATCTCGAGGTGCATATCCTCGATGGGAGCTACCATGAGGTCGACTCGAACGAGCTGGCGTTTAAGATGGCGGCGATCTTCGCCATGAAGGACGCGATCAAGAAGGCGAATCCGATCCTTCTTGAGCCGATCATGAAGGTGGAAGTATCGACTCCGGACGAATACCAGGGTGACATCCTGGCCGACCTGACGCGCAGGAGAGGCAAGATTCTCAATGTAGACACCAAGGGCAAGACCGCGAACGTGCGGGCGGAAGTGCCCTTGGCGGAAATGTTCGGGTATGTAAACGACATCCGATCGATGTCGAAGGGAAGATCTGCCTATTCGATGGAGCCTTCCCATTTCGAGCAGGTGCCCGCGCAAATCGTCGCTCAGATCGTGGAGCAGAAGCGGAAGTAGGAGCAGGGGGACGTTATGGCAGCGAGCAAGATTCGTATTCGGTTGAAATCGTTTGATTATCGGCTCTTGGATCGAGCAGCTTCGGAGATATCGGAGACCGCGCGTCGGACCGGTTCCGCGGTTGCCGGCCCTATCCCGCTCCCGACGAAGATCGAGCGCCTTACGGTGAACCGATCGCCCCATGCCGATAAGAAGAGCATGGATCAGTTTGAGCTCCGGACGCATAAGCGCCTCGTCGAGATCATGGAGCCAACGGCGAAGACGGTCGATGAGCTGAAGAAGCTCAATCTGCCGGCTGGGGTGGATATCACGATTCGCATCTGAGCGCAGCGCCTTTCGATTTGGGGAAAAGGAGACGAGCATGAGCATGGGGCTATTGGGAAGAAAGCTTGGGATGACCCAGGTCTACGACGCCGAAGGCAACTTGGTTCCCGTTACCGTGGTCGGTGCGGAACCCAACGTAGTAGTCCGATTGGAGGCGCGACCGGACGGAAGCAGGACGGCGCAGATGGGCTTTGAGACCGTTCGGGAAAAGAGTCTGACGAAGCCGATGCGGGGACATTTTGCCAAGGCGGGTGTCGCGCCCAGACGCTTTCTTCGGGAGTTTACGACTCCCGCCTCCGAGGAGTGGAAGCTCGGCCAAGAGGTAGGGGTCGCTCTTTTTCGACCGGGGCAGCATGTCGACGTGATTGGGGTCAGCAAGGGCAAAGGATTCCAAGGAGTGATGAAGAGGCACAACTTTTCTGGGCAAGGGGCGGCGCATGGCTCGAAGATGCACCGCCGCAACGGTGCCGTTGGCTGCCGCTCGACCCCGGGCCGCATTTTTCGGAATCAAGGGATGCCTGGGCACCTTGGCAACGCCAGGGCGACCGTTCAGGATCTCCGGGTGGTGGCGGTGCGCGAGGAGGATCGTGCTCTCCTGATCCGGGGAAGCGTACCCGGCGCCCGTGGCGGCCTGGTGCTCGTCAGGACCGCGATCAAGGGGCAGCCTAAGCCGCAGGAGAAGCCGCAAGCGAAGGGCGGAAAGACGCAGTCGACAAGACCGTCCAAGAAGTAGCTCTGCTAACGCGAGAACGTGACCATGAAAGTTTTGACGGTGGAAGAAGCCCAGCAGCAGATCCACGCTCCCATTGTATCCAATGGGCGGGGGAGCCAGGCGCTACACGAAGCGGTCGTCGCCTACCGGGCGAATCGACGAAGCGGGACCCGCGCAACAAAGACGAAGGCTACGGTCCGCGGATCGGGGAAAAAGCCCTGGGCGCAGAAGGGAACCGGAAGAGCCCGCGCCGGCTATGCCTCTTCTCCGGTCTGGCGGGGAGGCGGGGTGGTCTTCGGACCTCA
>JAQTUK010000038.1 GCA_028710285.1 Methylacidiphilaceae bacterium
AGGACGCCGGTGCAGAAGGCCAGCTGACAGACGCCCATGGTGACGGCCGCCATTGTGAGGCTGCCGATACGCCACGCATTTGGCATCGGGGACGGTCGCACGTTGTCTGTCGTCAACGACATCGTGAGAAAATCGCCCGCAATCATCACGATGACCATCAGCAATGGCGTCAGTATCGCCTGCCCCGTCATAAAGAGGCCGACGATCAGGAAGAGCACCGTCACGATCTTCTTGATTACGGAATTCAGTGTGTAGGTCAGGATGCGCTGGAAAGTGACCCGGCCTTCCTTGACCGCAGCGACAACGCCCGCGAGCCCTGGTTTGGTGAGCACCATGCCGGCGGCTGATTTGGCGACGTCGGTGGCTGTGGATACCGCAATTCCCATCTGGGCCTGACGCAATGCCGGCGCGTCGTTAACACCGTCCCCGCACATGCCGACGGTGTGGTGGCCCTTCTGGAACGCCTTGACTAGCTTGTACTTGTCCTCGGGCAGGACGCCGGCGAAGACCGCGAATTGTTCCGGGCCGACGCTGTCGGGGATCGGCCCCGGCGGGCAGACGGCGCCGTCAAGCCCCACCGCATGAGCCACGATGGCTGCTGTCGCCGGAGCGTCGCCCGTCACCATCACGGTGCGAACGCCCAAATCATGCAGTTCAGTGACGAGTGCCGCCGAGTCCGCACGGGGCGGATCGCTGAGCGCGATCAGTCCTGCGAGCCTCATCGCGTTCCGTGGCCCGGACGCGACGGCCAGCACCCTAAAGCCCTTTCTCTCGAGTTCCTCGCACGCGGCTGTGGCGGTCGATGAAGGCTCTGTGAGACCGACGACCGCTGCGAAAGCGCCCTTCACGACACGTTGCGTTCCCCCGTCCGGATCCTGGACCGTCGCCTCAGACATCTTTGTCGCTGGATCGAACGGCATGAACTTGGTCAACTTCGGCGCGTCGGAAATCGCCTCGCCCGAGGCGGCGATCCGAATGGCGCCGTCAACCGGATCCTGGCCGCCATCCGAGCTGGCCAGCGCGGCTAGCGCCAGAACGTGCGCCTCATCGAAATCAGGCATGGGATGGACGGTCGTGACCGTCAGCGCGTTCTGGGTCAGCGTGCCTGTCTTGTCGGCGCACAAGACGGTCATCGTCGCCGCTTCATCCACAGCCGAAAGGCGCGTCGGAAGGACACCAAGCTTCGCCAGCGCCCGCGCCCCGAGCGCAGATGCCAGTGTGAAGGTAGCCGGCAGCGCGACCGGGATCGATGCGAGAACCGCCGTCAAGACAAGAGGGATGATCTCGGCGAGCGGCATCTTGAGCAAGTAGGCGTAGGTCACGAGCAGGACGATGACGACGCCATTGAAAGCGGCGAGATTGCGCACCACGCGCAACACCGCTTTCTGCTGGGAGCCTACGACATGGGCAGTGCGGACGAGTTCCGCGGTACGGCCGAACTTGGTCAGCGCCCCGGTCGCTATCACCTCCGCCACCGCCTCGCCGCGTCGCACCAATGCCCCTGCATAGGTTTGCACGCCCGCACCCGCGTCGATGGGCACTGCTTCACCAGTCAGCATGGACTGGTCGAGCAGGACTTCACCCGCGATAAGATGCACATCCGCGGCGACTACGCCGCCGAGCGAGAGCTTTACCACATCGCCCGGAACCAGTTCGACGGCGGGCATGATCTTCCACGCGCCGTCGCGTCGGACAGACGCGTTCAGCGCCAACCGCGACCTTAGTGCCGCAAGGGTCGCCTGGGCGCGACTCTCCTGGAACAGTCCAAGAGCCGCGTTGAACACCAACAGCGCGGCGATGATCGCGGCCTCGACATGTTTGCCAAGCACCAATTCGAGCGCAATCGCCGCCTCGAGCATCCATGGAACAGGTGCCCAGAACTTTTCGAGCGCCACGCGAAGCGGATGCGCGCTCGTATCGGGCATTGCATTGGGGCCGAATTTCTCCAGCCGACCGCGAGCCTCGTCGCTTGTCAGGCCCGCCTGTCCGCCGACATCGGTGACGCCGGTCGATTTGTCTGGAGAGCTGGTTACCGAAGACAACGGGGTCGCCATAGTCTAGTCATCTCCTCCGTCGCTGGGCTCGCTGCAAACACACAACGCTGAGCGACACTGCTTAGCAGAGCCCTTCGGAGCCCACATCCCAGAAATAGCTCCGTCTCAGCGCGACCCGATAGGTCCCCGAAAAAGACCGTCACATACTTGCTTTTGCCTGAAGGTCTTGTCTCAAACCCGATAAGGGCCTTTGGGAAAAACCGTCAGATGCGCCGTCGAATGTTTCGGCTTCTGCAAGCTGGTGAGCAGCGGATCAGATGCAAATCAAACACCTAAGGAAAAAGGCCCCAATCGACAATGGGATGCCGATAATCAACGAACTATCCCATAACCATCTATTTTTCCTACAGTATTTCCCTCCAGAACCCGCCGCAGCATCCTACCCCTTCACTCCCACTCGATCCTTTCTCCGTATCGTAACATGCTGATTTTTATATGCAAAAGCTTTCTGATGACGGTCTAACTGAACTTGGCTGCCCTGCCTTCAGGCCGGGACGTACCGATTGACCGAGATGTCCCGCGCATGCTCCCGCGTTTTCGCCACGTCGTGGGCGAGCTGCGTACGGAGAAGGTGGTCCATGTCCGGGCCGAACGCTTTTTCGATGCGTAGCGCCATCTCCGCCGTCAGCGCGATCTGCCGTGCATGGCGCTTGCCGTGCCAAGTTCAGCTCATATTTCTCGTCGCGCTCCTCGAATGCCGCACCGGGCAGGCCCTTGAGAACCTCGAAGTCGATCTTGCCTTCCGTGAGCTCCTCCGGGAAGAGCGTCTTCAACGCCTCGACATCGTCCGCGACAATATCCTCGCTCTTGGTTTCCGGGTCGCCCGCCGTCAATTTCCAGATGGGCAAA
The DNA here is from genome assembly GCA_028710285.1 of Methylacidiphilaceae bacterium. GTDB lineage: Bacteria > Verrucomicrobiota > Verrucomicrobiia > Methylacidiphilales > Methylacidiphilaceae > Methylacidimicrobium. Next base: position 2,904 of record JAQTUK010000038.1, read on the forward strand.
CTCTCTTTCAGCGAAACGGATTAAGAATGACGACGCCCTCGCCCTCGCGGCCGTGGCTTATGTCTTCCGACAGAAGTTCGCGGCAGCCCAGTGCGCGTGTGGCGGCGACGATCGCGCTGTCCCAAAAGGAAAAGCCGTGCGCGGCCTTGATTTCCAGGGCGCCTTTCAGCACCGCGAGATTATTATCCTGCACCGGGAAACGCAGCCACGTCCCGATCAGGCCCGCCGCCAGCTCATGCGGCAGGGCATCGGCGCGTGTGGCGCGCGTCGCCTGCCCGTAAAATTCCTGAAGCACCTGCACGGAAAGCCCGCAATCGCCTTCCTCCAGCAGTTCGATGTCGCGGGCGCGGCTTAGTGCTCACCGTCCGCGCTCGTGACGCTCAGCCCTCCCCAGCCGGTCCGCCGCCCGGAAGGACTGAATGGCGTCCCGCAGCCGCGCCCCGCCGCGCGCATCCGGGCGCGATGGTACGTCTCGTCATCCAGTGATGACTGTGATATTTTTCATGTTGTCACAATGATGAAGGCCCTGGCTGCTGTCGAAGCGTCTCCCCCATCCCGAGGCACCGCGCTTCGAGGCGCTGGCTCTCCAGCTTGAGATCGACGCACCGGTTCAACTGCTTCTCACGGTTGGCCTTGGTGCGAAGCACGGCAATTTCGCGCGTCAGCCGAACTTCCTGCACGTACATGCCTACAGAATGCAACCCCTATCGTCGCCATTCAAATAAAGGATATCCACAGGGTATTCACAAAAGATGGCCAATACAGTTTGCAGAAGCGCGTCATGCATCAAAATAATCCTCAAAATGATGCGGAAGATCGGCCATCTGTTCAGCCTCAATCGTGCCAGCCTGTGCCAGACGCCAATTCACTCCCACTCGATGGTGGCGGGCGGCTTGGAGGAGATGTCGTAGACGACTCGGTTGATTCCGCGCACCTCCTGGATGATCCGGTTGGAGATCCGGGAGAGGACCTCACCCGGCAGCCGCGCCCAGTCGGCGGTCATCCCATCGACGCTCTGCACCGCGCGGACCGCGGCGGTCAGCTCGTAGGTCCGGGCATCCCCCATCACCCCCACGCTGCGGGCCGGGAGGAGAACGGCGAAGGCTTGCCAAACCTCCTCGTAGAGCCCCGCGCGACGGATCTCCTCGACCACGATCGCGTCGGCCGCGCGAAGCAGCGCAAGATTCCGGGGAGACAGGGGAGCCAGGCAGCGGACGGCCAGGCCCGGGCCGGGGAAGGGGTGGCGGAAGAGGATCTCCCGGGGAAGGTCCAGAAGCTCGCCCAGCGCCCGGACCTCGTCCTTGAAAAGGAGGCGGAGCGGCTCGACCAGGCGCATCTTCATCCGCTTGGGCAGCCCGCCCACGTTGTGGTGGCTCTTGATCACCGCGGGACGGCCGTGGCCCGCTGCGGCGCTTTCGATGCAGTCGGGATAGAGGGTCCCCTGGGCCAGGTAGCGGACCGGTCCCAGGCTCCGGGCGGCCTCCTCGAAGACCTGGATGAACTCCCGTCCGATGATCTTCCGCTTCCGTTCCGGGTCGGCCACCCCCTGCAGCTTCGCCAGGAAGCGCGAGGCCGCATCCACGACGTGGAGGGCAAAGCCCATCTCCTCGCCGAAAAGATGGCGCACCGCCTCCACTTCCCCCTGGCGCAGGAGACCGTTATCCACGAACAGACAGTGGAGCTGGTCGCCGATGGCCCGATGGAGCAGGGCCGCGGCAACACTCGAATCGACTCCTCCGCTCAATCCGAGGATCACCCGCTCGCCTCCCACCTTCGCCCGGATCTCGGCGCAGCTCCGATCGAGAAAAGACGAGAGCTTCCAGTTCGCCGGCGCATGGCAGATCCGGAAGAGGAAGTTGGCCAAGATCTCTTTCCCAAGGTCGGTATGGGTCACCTCCGGATGGAACTGCAGGCCGTAGAGCCGACGGTCGAGGTCGGCGATCGCGGCATGGGGCTCTTCTTGGGTCCGCGCGAGGACGACGAAGCCCTTGGGCGGCCGAGAGACCCGGTCGCCATGGCTATTCCAGACCGTGGAATGGTTGGGAAGCTCGGTCGAGAGCGGGGAAGAGGCGCGCCACTCGAGCGTCGCCCGTCCGTATTCGCCGGATTTCGCCCGCTCGACCTCTCCGCCTAGGAGCCGAGTCATTGCTTGGAGCCCGTAGCAGATGCCGAGCACCGGCAGCCCCAGGGTAAAGATCGCCGGATCGGGCAGGGGCGCCCCCTCTTGGGCGACGCTCGACGGTCCGCCGGAAAGCACGATGCCCCGCACTCCCGGCCGGGCCAGCTCCCGGGCGCGGGTCTCGGCGGAGACGATCTCCGAGAAGACCCCGAGCTCCCGGATGCGGCGGGCGATGAGCTGGGTATACTGCGAGCCGAAGTCGAGAATGACGATCCGGCTTTCGGCTTCGCCTGCGTCCGTCCGCAACACGGGCACCTCTCCTTCGGGGGTCCCTCCCCGGGCGTTGGGAGCAGGCGGCATCGGCTTAGCGGGCGCCCATCCCCACCGATTGCACCATCTGAAAGAGCTTCCCCTCGGATTGAATGCTCGGCGCGATGATCACCTCGGTTTCCTGAAAGTCCCGGATCGTGGCCGCTCCCGTGTTCCCCATCGAGGTCATCAGAGCGCCCACCAGGTTCTGCGAGCCGTCATCCACCGTCGCGGGTCCGAAAAGGATCTGCCGCAAGGGGCCGCTGATGCCCATCTGAATGCGGGTTCCACGGGGAAGGTTGGCGTGAGGCGTCGCCATGCCCCAATGACTTCCCTGGCCCGGGGACTCCGCGGCGCGGGCGAAAGCCGAGCCGATCATGGCCGCGTCTCCCCCGCAGGCGATCGCCTTGCAAAGATCTCCTCCGCGGCGCATCCCGCCGTCGGTAATGATCGGCACATAGCGCCCCGTCTTCTTGTAGTAGGCGTCTCGCGCGGCGGCCGAGTCGACCGTGGCCGTCACCTGGGGCACTCCCAGCCCGAGCACGCCGCGCGAGGTGCAGGCCGCCCCCGGCCCCACTCCGATCAGCACGCCGCTGACCCCGCATTCCATCAGGTCGAGGACGACGTCGTAGGTGACCGCATTCCCAACGATGACCGGCGCCCGCATCTGGCGGCAGAAGGCCGGCAGGTCGAGGGAAGCGTACTGGCGGGAGATGTGCTTGGCCGTACTGACCGTCGACTGGACCACGAAGAGATCGACACCCGCCTCCTGGGCGATGGCGCCGAAGGCCTGAGCCTTCTGCGGAATCGCCGAGACCGCCGCGGGCACCCCCTGAGCCTTCAGCTCCTCGATCCGCTTGGCGATCAGGTTCTCCCGGATCGGTGCCGAGTAGATCTTTTGCAGAAGCTCGGTCACCTTGCCCTGGTCCGCCGAGATGATTTCCCGGATGACCGCGCGAGGATCGTCGTAGCGCGTCTGCACCCCTTCGAGGTTGATGATGCCAAGGCCTCCCAGACGGGCCATCTCGACGCAAAAGGGGACGTCGGTCACCCCGTCCATCGCGCTGGCCAGGATGGGGATTTTGAGCCGGAGCGGATCGCCCGAGGGATGGGGAATCGTAAAGCTCGTATCCACCTCGTCGGGATTGATGGTGATTCTCCCCGGGACGAGCGAAATCTCGTCAAAGCCATAGCACACCCGCGCCTTCCGATTCTTTCCAATCCACATTCCCATGATCAGATTGCCCCTTTCTCTTCGTTAGCGATCACTCGTTGCTCCGCCGAGCAAGACGGACAACGAAATTCCTGGCGATTCGGCGGAAGCGTGATCCTCTCTCCGCAGAACCGGCAGACGATGGCCCTTCCGGCCGAACGCCGCCATGCGCGCCTTCTTGCGGCAAAAGAGAACCATACCCAAAGAAGGACCGCAAGTGGAACGGCGACGTAGAGGAGAAATGCCTCCGGCATCGTGATCCGCATCATGGCGCACCCTGGTCCCGGAAATGCCAGAAGACCTTGACTCGTCCCCAGGTCACCGATGCCCCCGGATCGGGCGAGAAGCGAAGCCGCTGGATCTCCCGGAGGGCGGTCCCGTCGACCCGTCTCGCCCCGCAGCTTTCCTCGAGCAGGACGGCGCAGGGAACCCCCCGCGCATCGACGGCCAGGCGGACGACGGTCGGCCCCGTCTCCGAAAGCAGCCGAACCGAGGCCGCCGGCGGCTTCCACGGCGTGGCGAGCCGACGGGAAAGCACCTCGTCGAACTCGGCGGCGCTTTCGGGCGGGACAGTGGCCTGCAGGCCCGCGCTCGCGGGGGGCGGAATGGGCGGAAGCGGAAGCCAGAGAGCGCTTCGTGTCTCCACGGGTCCGGCGGGGAAGGGTTCGGGGTCGCGGGAAACCGAGGCCGGCTCATCGAGCTTTTCCCGCTCGGCCGGGAGCGGTTTTAACGGAACCGGTCGGGTCGCCTCCGAAAGGTCGTTGCGGGGGCGGATGAGGCGGCTCGGATCGGCAAGATCGAGCCAAAGGCCGACGTTGCGGGCGAAGGCGGGATTCGCCTCGGTTGGCGAGAAGAGATAGACATGGCTGGTCGGGACGGGTTCCAAAAGGGGCGGGACGTAGGTGACGTCGCAATAGATCAGCACAAAGAGGTGGACCGCCGCAGCCGCGGCACAGGTTAGCACGAGCCGCAGGCGGAACTCTCCTCCGGAGGGCCGGTCCACCTCCGCGGCGGTCATGGCTCCCCCCGGCGTTCGCCCTCGGGCTGGGTGGCCAACAGAACCGACCATTTTTGCGCGAGGGCGGCGTTCATGATCTCCACCAAGAGCCCCGCCGGCGCCTCCTTGTCGGCCCGGATCACCAGGGTCTGCGGCGGCCGTCCACGGCTCGCTTCCTCGAGAAGCTTGCGCAAGCCGGGAAGATCGAAGATCTCGTCATTGCAGAAGATCAAAGGCTTTCGGCCGGCGCCCCCCTTGGTTTCCGGGGCCAGGGTCACCGAGACGATCCAGCCGCCGGAGGGGAGCCGCACTCCGAGGGAGCTCTTCGGAAGCTCGACCACCAGCCCCGGCTGGGTGACGAAGGAGGAGCCGAGAAGGAAGAAAAGCAGAAGCAGGAAAACGACGGTGACCAGCGGGACCAGGTCAGTCGTCCCGCGCAGCAGTGCCAAGCGAGGCTGTAATCTCGTCGGGGAAGGAAGCGGCACGGTTCGATCTCTTGCCGTCGGCGAGCGCGTGCAGAACCTCGATGGCTACCCGTTCGATGTCCTGCGCGATCGCCGCAACGCGGGTTAAAAGGTAATTGTAAGCGATCGAGGTGGGAATGGCTACCGCGATTCCCGCGGCCGCGCTCACCAGGGCCACCCAGATGCCCGAGGCCAAATCGCTCACCGAGACCGAGCCCGAGACCCGGTTCATGGCGAGAAACGCCTCGATCATGCCGGTGATCGTTCCCAAAAGCCCGAGAAGGGGGGTGACATAGCTGATCGTCGCCAAAATGGGGAGGTGGGCTTCGAGCGGGGGCAGAGCGAGCTGGGCCGCCTCCCGGGTCATCTCCCGCAGCTCCGCCGGCGGATAATCCCGCCGCAGGATCGCCTGCCGGGCGATCTCGGCCGCCCGGGCGGGCGTTTCCTGGCAGCGAAGGAGGGCCTCCTCGTATCTTCCCTTCCGCAGCAAGTTGCCGAGACCGGTCAGGAAGGAATCCACGTTGCACTCCGCCTTTCGGTAGAAGAGCATCCGCTCGAGGAAGACCCCGGTGGCGAGAACGCTGCAGAGGAGAATCGGCCACATGACGAGCCCGCCGCGGTGGACGATCTCAAAGAGGCTGATTGCTTCCGGGACCACGTGGGGATTCGCCTGGGCGGCAGCCAAAAGGGAAAGAGCGTAAGCGGACATCACCAGATAAAGGATTTGGCTTGGGCGATGATCCGGTTTCGGTCGACCACCGTGAAGCGCCACGCGTAGACCCGCCCATGCTGCGTGTAATCGTCCCCGACCACCTGGAAGATCGACCGGACGTTTCCGTGCGCATGCCGGGAGAAATCGACCTGCGACCAGACGGCCTCGCGCGTCTTCGTCTGGCGATACTCGAACCGCGCCAAGAGATCCCGCGGCTTCCCCCGGTTCTTCCAGCTGATCACGTAGATGTCGCCCTGCCGCACGGCCATCTCCTCGGGGGTGATCGCCCCCCAGTTCCAGTACATCTTTTCGTAGATCAGGCTCTGGAGGTTGCCCGACTTGGCCTTCTTGGTCGGAACGTTCAGGAGGTTCCAGACCTTGGTTACCTTGACCCGGGGGTCGAGGGCGACATACTCGCCTCCAGGCTGCATTTCGTAGGCCCGCCGCACCTCCTCGGCCCACCCGCCCGCCGGCAGCCCGAGCATCCCGAGCCAGAGAAAAAGGTAGAACTTCCGCACGCTCCCTTCTTCTACACCACCGGGGTCGACCTGGAAAGAGAAGGATCGCGCGAGCCTCCCGCGCCCGGATGGCTTTCGGGCGCGCGCGTGGTTTCCCCGGCTCCCTCCACGACGACGCAAAACTCTCCCCGCGGCTCGCGCTCCCGGAACGCCGCCAGCAGCGCTTCCGCACTCCCGCGGAGAACCTCCTCGAACTTCTTGGTGAGCTCCCGGGCCAGGCAGATCTTCCGGCTCCCCAGGACCGCAGCGGCATCTTCCAGCGACCGGCGCAGCCGGTGAGGGGACTCGAAATAGACCGAGGTGCAGGTGCGCCCCCCGGCGGCAACCCACTCTTTTTTCCGCGCTCCCCCTTTTACCGGAAGAAAGCCTCCGAAGTAGAACGGGGTCGTCGAAAACCCGGAAGCCAACAGGGCGGCCAACACCGAGGAGGGCCCCGGGATCACCTCCACTCGGATCCCCTCCTGGGCGCAGCGCCGCAAAAGCCTCTCGCCGGGGTCGGAGATCCCCGGCATCCCCGCATCGCTCACCAGCGCCACCCGCTTCCCCTCCCGCAGCGCCGCAAGAAGCCCCGAAAGCCGCCTGGCCTCGTTGAACCGGTGGCAGCTCACCAAGGGCTTGCGGATCGCGTAGTGAGCCAGGAGCTGGCCCGTCCTCCGCGTATCCTCGGCCGCGACCAGGTCCGCGTCCCGCAGGATGCGCAGGGCCCGCAGCGTGATGTCCTCCAGGTTTCCGATCGGGGTCGCCACGACCCAGAGCCGGGGTCCCTCGCAAACCGGTGTGCCTCCGCTTTCCCGGCCTTCCTCCCGGGGAGATTCTTCGTCCTCTTGCCCCACCCGCCTTTGGCTCCGCCCATTCATACGATCGCGTGAAGGACACGATAAGCCCATCGGGGCCCACCAAGCGAGCCCCGCCTCGACAGGCGGTCCTCCGGACGCTACGCTGCCCTGGACACCGGGCTCGTGGCGAAACGGTAGACGCGCTAGACTTAGGATCTAGTCCCGCAAGGGGTCTGGGTTCAAATCCCAGCGAGCCCACCAGGGAAGCATCCGCAGAGCGTTGGTCCGCGCCGGCGGCAGGTGGCCGGTGAAACTCTTACTGAAATTAACGATGCCGAGGGCAGGAGACGCAGGGAAGCCGCACGGCAGGATATCCTTACAGGAAAGTAAGCCCTTTCGGGCTCCTTGAGCGGTCCGCTAATCCGACCTTAACGTTTGCAAGCTAACTACTAGTGTAGCAAAATAGGCTGGACCGAAAGCCTCGCGATTGCGATCATCGACACAATGCTCATCCAGGCTTCGGTGGGGAGATGCGCACAAGGCGCTGTCCCTTGATCGTAAGCCACAGCGCGCGAAAAACGAGGTCAGGCACAGGGGTAAACATGAAGAGGAAAACAAGGAGTTATCTTTCGGCCCTGCGGGCGGTCCTTGCGACGGCCGCCGTCGCGGGGCTCGGGTTGGGTCTCTTCCCGGCGCGGGCGACCGTCTTTGGGCCGCTCCAGCTGCCGGGGCATGGAAGCGTGGTGAACGGAGCCGCTACCGCAAATGCTGGATATGGGACCGGCGGCGCGGGAACGATTAAGATAGGCGCGAATAACACCGTCATCAATTGGAACGCTTCGGGTGGAACCCTCATAAATACCACCGGGCAGGTGGGCGGGTTCAACATCGGCAACGCGGCGCACCTGACGATCAATACGGCAGGCCACGCGCTCCTGAACGTCGATCTCAGCGGGAGCCCCTCGCAGATCTTCGGAATGATGAACACGATCGGTGCCGGTGCGGTCTTCGTGGCGAACGCCAACGGGATCACGGTGGGACCTAGTGCGACGATTGTCGCGGCTGCCGGCCTTGGCCTGATCGCGGCGACCGTCAACTCGACCCAGTTTGCTCTCAACGGAACCATTCCCGTGAGCTTCGCGACCTCCGGGCCCTTGGCCGTGCAGGGCAACCTGCAGGGTGTCGGCAGCTTCGTCCTGCTGGCGGGCTCGGGTGCGGTGAATGTCTCGCCGATTCAGAACGCCGTGACGGGCGCGACCTTCAGCACGCCTATCGTGACCGTCGTGGGTGGCGTGGGCGGGACGTTCGGGAACAGCCTCTTCACCCTCTTCCCCGTTGCGGACGGGCCCGGTTCGGTGACGCCCTCGGCGACCGCTCCAACGACCGTGACCCTCAACCTGGGGAGCTCGGCTCATCCGTATAACATGGCTGGGCCCACTCCGTTTCTTGGGCTCAATGTCCTGGCCAACGGCAACATCGTGAATAACGGGGTGCTGAACGGTGTGACCAATGCGACCGCGACCACCCTGGTTGCCGGAGGAAATCACCTCCAGTGGACGGGGACGCTCACCAACAACGGCACGATCCATGCCGAATTGGACAGCTTCGCCACCGGAGGGCAGGTCGGGTTCAACGGCAACACCTCCGCGAGGCTTGCCTACGGCGGGCTGGTGAACAACGGGACGATCGCGACCAACAGCGGCAGCACGCTCTTCGTCGATCTCCCGGGGACGATCACCAACAATGCCGGAGCGACCATCTCCAACGTGGGCGGCTCGGTTCGCCTCCTTGCGGGTAACGTCGATCTTCCGCTCTTCACCGGAGTGGGAGGGGCCGTGATCAACCATGGCTCGGTCATTGCGTTTAGGAACGTGGCCCTCGAAGCCTCTAACCCGAACCACGTGGGACCGAATCCCGGCGGTGGGGTGTTTAGCGATGGGCAGATCAAGATCCTGGCGCCCAATGCTCATACATTCTACGGGCTCCAGGTTGTCAGCCGTACAGGCAATGCATTCCTGGGAGGTACTGTGACGACTCCGCACGATCCGGCGGGTCTCAACTTCGCGTTCTTCCAGTCGGGTCGCTCTCCGGTCGGGTTGTTTACACTGGGAACCAACGTGACGGCCGACTACGTCGCCTTCACCGGCGGCAGCCTGACGGGTCCTGCGACGGTCACGACCAACACGCTCATCCTGGATGACTTCGTCGGGAACGTGAACAACGTCACCTCGCCGACGAACTACCTGGCCAACGGATTCCACGTGGCCAACGGATCGAGCGGGAGCACGCACGTGAGTATCAGCATGCCGACCAACGGTGAGGGAGCCATCGGCCGCCAGGCGGTGAACCTCAACGTGGCGGGCAACGCGACCCTCAGCTCGGGCGTTACGTCGACCTTCGGGAACGGCCTTGGGCCGGCGGGAATCCTGCCGACCGAGGCGAACGTGGGGAGCAACCTGCTCGTGCAGGCGAGCGGCAACCTGACGGTGATCCCCAGCACATTTGGGCCGGCAAACTATGCGCTCTCCCATGGCGCACTGGGTGTGAACGGCTTCGTCTTCCCGGGTGGGATCGTCCTGATGGCGGGGAACACGCTCACGCTCAACGCCGTGGTCGACAACGGCTATGCGCCGACGGTCGTGGCGGGCCAGGGGATCTTCTTCCAGGCTCCGCACATCGTGACGACCGCTCCGGTGATCACGAGCGGCAACGCGTGGGTGAACTTCAGCACGGCACCCTCGAACGTCCCGGCGATCTACGGGGTGACCCCGGTGCTGACGATTTCGCCCTTGGCGTACACGATCGTGGCGAATCCTTCCGCTTACCACATCCGTTCCTACGCGCCCTAGGGGCATAGGAACCCGGATCTGGTGGATTCGAGGGCAGGGGGGCTTCGGCCCCCCTGCCCGCTTTCGAACGTGTCCCACCTCCGATCCCACCGATGGAGAGTCCCCGGTGAACTCTCTTGAGTAGGCTCGGGGGATGGGGCTATGCTGCGTTACCCTGTCCACGCCAAGCGCTTCCTCCGGACGGTCGGTTGCATCCTTGTCGGTCACGACCGTCTCCGAGGCGCGGATGCCGATTCGGCGGGGCGTTCGTAGGAATGCTCGCCGGGGCGAGTCCCAAAAAGTCCTTGACCGTAAGCCTCGCGATTGCAATCATTGCGATAATGTTCATCCAGGCTTCGGTGGGGAGATGCGCACAGGGCATTCTCCCTTGATCGTAAGCCACAGGGGGCGAAAAACGAGGTCAGGCACAGGGGGAACATGAAGACGAAAACAAGGAGTTATCTTTCGGCCTTGCGGGCGGTTCTTGCGACGGCCGCCGTCGCGGGGCTCGGGTTGGGTCTGCTCCCGGCGCGGGCGACCGTCTTTGGGCCGCTTCAGCTGCCGGGGCATGGAAGCGTGGTGAACGGAACTGCTACAGCTACAGGTTCGTATGGATCCGGAGGTGCCGGGCACATCCTGGTTACCGCACCCAACACGATCATCAACTGGGGCAACACGGGCGGGACGATTGGAGCAAGCCAGCCGGGGGGCTTCAACATCGGTGGGAGCGCGCATCTGACGATTACCGGCGCATCTGGCCTTTCGCTGCTCAACGTCGATGTGAGCGGCTACCCCTCCCAGATCCTTGGCATGATGAATACGAACCTCAATGTCTTTGTCGCCAATGCGAATGGGATCACCGTTGGGCTCGGGGCCAGGATCGTTGCCCCCGCCGGCATTAGCTTGATCACGGCAACCGTCAACGAGAACCAGTTTAAGTTAAACGGCAGCCTGCCGATCAGCTTTGCAGCTAGCGGTCCCTTGACCGTGCTGGGGGACATGCATGCAGCCGGAGGTCCGGGCCGGTCGATCGTTCTGGCGGGCTCCGGTGCAGTGAACATCTCGCCGATTCCCAATGGTGCTGCACACTACTTTAAGCCCGGGACCAACGTGACCGTCGTGGGCGGTGTGGGCGGGGTTGTTTCAGCAGGTGCGTTCACTGCGATGGACTCTACTGGCAGCCCGACTCCTTCGGCCATGACTCCGACGACCGTGACCCTGAACCTGGGCACCTCGTCGCACCCGTATAACTTAAGCCTGAGCGGGCCCAACGGGGTGCAGCCATCGCGCGGAACCGTGGTCCTGGCCAAAGGAAACATCGTGAACGACGGTTTCCTGTCGACAACCGCGACCTTTTTTAACGCGATTCCGGCGCTCCAGTGGACGGGGACGCTCACGAATAACGGCACGATCCATGCCGAGCTGGACAGCTTCTCCACCGGAGGGCGAGTCGGATTCTTCGGCAACACCTCCGCGAAGCTTGCCTACGGCGGGCTGGTGAACAACGGGACGATCGCGACCAACAGCGGCAACATTCTCTTCGTCGATCTCCCGGGCACGATCACCAACAATGCCGGAGCGACCGTCTCCAACGTCGGGGGCTCGGTCTTCCTCCGTGCGGGTAACGTCGATCTGCCGCTCTTCACCGGAGTGGGAGGGGCCGTGATCAACCATGGCTCGGTCGTTTCTAACGGAAACGTGGGCCTCCAAGCCTCCAACCCGAACCACGTGGGGCCGAACCCCGGCGGTGGGGTGTTTAGCGACGGGACGATCCAGTTCGTGTCGTCGACCGCTCATACAAGCTCCGACCTCTTCGTTGGCAGCTTGACGGGCAACGCGTTCCTGGGCGGCACCGTGACGACTCCGCACGATGCGGCGGGCCTCAACTCCGTCTATTTCGTCTCGGGTCGCTCTCCGGTCGGGTTGTTTACACTGGGAACCAACGTGACGGCCGACTACGTCGCCTTCACCGGCGGCAGCCTGACGGGTCCTGCGACGGTCACGACCAACACGCTCAACCTGGATAACTTCGTCGGGAACGTGAACCACGTCACCTCGCCGACGAATTACCTGGCGAACGGGTTCCACGTGGCCAACGGATCGAGCGGGAGTACGCACGTGATCATCAACATGCCGACCAACGGTGAGGGAGCCATCGGCCGCCAGGCGGTGAACCTCAACGTGGCGGGCAACGCGACCCTGACTTCGAGCAGGACGTCTACCTTCGTGAGCGGCGTGGGGTCGGTGGCAAAGCTGCCGACCGAGGCGAACGCGGGGAGCAACCTGCTCGTGCAGGCGAGCGGCAACCTGACGGTGAACCCCAGCACAATTGGGCCGGCAAACTATGCGTTCTCTCATGGAGCGCTGGGGACCAACGGGTTCGTCTTCCCGGGCGGGATCGTCCTGATGGCGGGGAGCACGCTCACGCTCAACACCGTGGTCGACAACGGCTACGCGCCGACGGTCGTGGCGGGCCAGGGGATTTTCTTCCAGGCTCCGCACATCGTGACGAGCGCTTCGGTTCCGGTGATCACGAACGGCAACGCGTGGGTGAACTTCAGCACGGTACCCTCGACCGTTCCGACGATCTACGGGGTGACCTCGGCATACACCATCGTGGCGAATCCTTCCGCTTACCACATCCGTTCCTACGCGCCCTAGGGGCATAGGAACCCGGATCTGGTGGATTCGAGGGCAGGGGGGCTTCGGCCCCCCTGCCCGCTTTCTAACGTGTCCCACCTCCGATCCCACCGGCGGAGAGTTCCCGGTGAACTCTCTTGAGTAGGATCGGGGGCGGGGGTCCATACTAAGCTACCCTGTCCACGCCAAGCGCTTCCTCCGGCCGGTCGGTTGCCTCTTCTCGCGCGGCTACGCGACCAACCTGGTGGGGGTCCCATCGGCGCTTTTGGCGAGCCCCGAATTCAACGAACAGCCGATCCGCCTCTCGATTCACGGGGTTCGCGAGAGGAACCCGGGGCTCTTCCGGAAGCTGGGCGGGACCCGAGATGCTGGGGAGGCGGCCCGGATCTTCGAGGACTACATGGATGTCCTCTTCGGCCTCAACGACGAGCAGCGCATCCGTCCCGGTCCCGGCGGACGGGCCCGCGCCACCGGCAGTCCGGTCCCGCGAAACTCTTACTGGCAATTAACGATGCCGAGGGCAGGAGACGCTGGGAACGCCCACGGCGAAATAGACTTACGAGACAGTGCGCTCTTTCGGGAGCCCTGCGCAGTCCGCTGATACGACCTTAACATTTGCGGACGAATCACTAAAGTTAGCAAAAGAAGCTTGACCGCAAGCCTCGCGATTGCGAGCGTTGGCAGCACGCTCGGTCAGGCTTCGGCGGAGAGATGCGCACAGGGCGCTCTATCTTGATCGTAAGCCACAGCGGGCGAAAAACGAGGTTAGGCACAGGGGGAAACATGAAGAGGAAAACCAGGAGTTATCTTTCGGCCCTGCGGGCGGTCCTTGCGACGGCCGCCGTCGCGGGGCTCGCGGGGTCGGGTCTGTTCCCGGCGCGGGCGACCGTCTTTGGGCCACTCCAGCTGCCGGGGCATGGAAGCGTGGTCGGCGGTACAGCAGTCGCGGGTTCCATCGTGGGCGGAACGCAAACGATTAGCACCGGTCACGGGAATACCGCGATCAATTGGGCTGCGTCGGGAGGCACGATCAACACGTCTCAGCCGGGCGGCTTCAACATTGGCCAAAGCGCGGCATTGCACTTTGCTGGAGGCACGCTTCCGCGAGCCGTCCTGAACGTCGACGTCAGCGGAAGCCCCTCGCAGATCTTCGGGACGTTGACCGGTGCGGGCAACTATTCGATCTTCGTGGCGAACGCCAACGGGATCACGGTGGGACCGAATGCGGTGATCACGGCTCCGGCAGGTCTGGGGCTGATCGCGGCGAGCGTGAACACGGCCCAGTTCCTGTCGACCGGGAACGTGCCGATCAGCTTCGCGACCTCCGGCCCCTTGACCGTGCAGGGCAACCTGCAGAGTGTCGGCAGCTTCGTCCTGCTGGCGGGCTCCGGTGCGGTGAATGTCTCGCCGATTCAGAACGCGGTGACCGGACAGACCTTTAGCACGAGCAACGTGACGGTCAACGGCGGAGTCGGCGGGACGTTTAACGTCGTCGCGGGGATCCCGTTCTTCTCCTCCTTCGGCGTTGCGGACGGGTCCGGTTCGTTGACGGCCTCGGCGACCAGCCCGACGACCGTGACCCTCAACCTGGGCACCTCCGCGAAGCCGTATAGCCTGGCCGGATTTTTCGGGTCCAAGACGACCGTGTTGGCCAATGGCAACCTCGTGAACAACGGCGTGCTCAACGGTGTGAACAATGCGATCCCGAACCTTCAGTGGACGGGGACGCTCACCAACAACGGCACGATCCATGCCGAATTGGACAGCTTCGCCACCGGAGGGCAGGTCGGGTTCAACGGCAACACCTCCGCGAGGCTTGCCTACGGCGGGCTGGTGAACA
>JAQTUK010000039.1 GCA_028710285.1 Methylacidiphilaceae bacterium
CGTCAGCAGTCTTCGCCTGGGTGGGATCACGCGAAGGAGCGCTCACCCTCGAGCGCCGCAGAAACCCCGGAACGGCGGTTGCCAGATGGTGGAAGTGAGCCGGGATGGGAAGCGGATCTACCTGACGAACTCCCTTTACCGCGCCTGGGATGACCAATTTTATCCGGACGGCGTCCAGGGTTGGATGGCTCTGGCCCATGCCGGGGAGGATGGGCTTCATTGGGACGAAAACTTCTTGGTGGATTTTCCCCAGACCCATCGCGCGCATCAAATTCGGCTGCAAGGGGGAGACTGCTCCACCGACTCCTTCTGTTTCCCGTGACCCGCCTACTCCCCTGGGCCATGGCATTGGGGCTGGGCGCCTTTCACGGTTTGAACCCGGCGATGGGCTGGCTTTTTGCCGTGGCGCTCGGTTATCAGGAGGGCCGCAGGAGAGCAATCTTCCAAGCCGTCGGCGCCTTGGTCGTCGGTCATTGCCTGGCCGTGGGCGCAGCCGTCGTCCTCTTTTGGGCGGTAGGCGTCTGGCTCCCTTGGCATTGGGTCGCCATGGGTGCTGCCGTTGTCCTGGCGGGTTTTGGGTTCTATTGGCTTCTGCGGGCCCGGCATCCTCGGTGGGTGGGTATGCGCGTCGGCTTTTGGGAGCTAGTCCTCTGGGCATTCCTGATGGCTAGCGCTCATGGAGCCGGTCTCATGCTTTTGCCGGCGCTCGGCGCCGCAGGCCTTTGCGGCCAGGGGTCTGAGCGCTTGGCAATGGCGGAGGCTCTTGGAGTAGCTGCCGTTCACTCGGTCGGGTACTGGGTGGTAGCCTTGGGAATCTCGCTTTTCGTTTTTGAGAAGATCGGTCTCTCCTTTCTGCGAAAGGCTTGGTGGAATCTGGACGTGCTTTGGGGAACCGCACTTCTTCTCGCCGCGGGCACGCTCTTGCTCTTCCCGTGGCAGGCCGGGCCGTGATGCGACCGAAGGCGAGGAAGCCTGCGGAGAGCGCCCAGCATGCGCTTACGGGCAAGCGGAATGCGACCTTCCCGATCGGCTCGTTTCCGGATCGGTGGCACCCTCGGGGCAGAGAAACTGGTCGCCGAGCAGCATGCGGGTCTGGATCCGAAGCTCTTCGACGAAGAGGCGGCCGGCAGCTCCCAGCGGCCGGCGACCGTGCCAGACCGCGGCGATCGTTCGCGTGGGGACCTCATCGGCCGGCTTCCGATAAGCGAGGGGAGGCTGCCGGTCCCCCAGGAAGGCCATAGCCGGAAGGAGAGAAATGCCCTGGCTGGCCGCAATGAGCCGCTCGATCGTATAGAGCTGGGCGCTGCGGCAGTGAACCTGGGAGGTTAAGCCATGGCGGCGGCAGAAGTCGGCCAGTTGCCGGCCCAGGCAGTGCATTTCGTCGAGAAGGATCAGCGGCTCATTCGCGAGATCTTGCCGCCGGACCCTTCCCTTGCGTCCCGCAAGACGATGCGTCGTGGGGAAAGCAAAGAAAAGAGGTTCGGCAGCGAGCTTTTCTACGGCGAATCGCGGGTCGTCCACCGGTAGGGCGAGCAGGCCCAACTCCGTCTCTCCGGCAAGGATCGCAGCAAGGACCTGTTCGGTGAGCTCCTCCTTGAGGAGAATCTCGACCAGGGGATGGCGTTCACGGAAGAAGCGGATCGTACCGGGAAGCAGATAGGGGGCCATCGTCGGAATGGCGCTTACGACGAGTGTCCCGTGGAAGGGGCCCGAGGTGGCGGCGATCTCTCGGCGCGCCGCCTCGAGTCGGCTCAGCGCTTCCAGGGCGTGGCGAAATAAGGTTTCGCCCGCCTCTGTCAGCCGGACCCGGCGGCCCAAGCGATGGAAGAGCTTCTGTTCGAGTTCCTCTTCGAGCTTGTGAATCTGTTGGCTGAGCGATGGCTGACTGACGTGGCAGCGCTCCGCCGCCCGCGTAAAGCTCTGGGCCTCCGCGACGGCAACAAAATACCGCAGTTGAAATAATTCCATTCCTTTCGTCTATCGCAAATAGGGAGAATAGGTTTGCCTCCGATGCAAGAAGAGAATAGAGGCTTTTATCCGTAAGCTGGCTTTGACATAAGCCCAGCGAGCGTCGATGGACCAGAATCCGGAAAAGGAGAAACCATGCGAAAATACGCGGGCGAGCTGATTGGAACTTTCTTTCTCATGTTCACCGTGGGGTGCTGCGTGATTGCTGCGCCGCCGGGGGTGATCGCGCCGCTGGCCATTGGAGCGGCTCTCATGGTCATGGTCTTTGCCGGCGGCCATCTTTCGGGAGGTCACTACAATCCTGCGGTGACGCTGGGCGCGTGGCTGCGTGGACGGTGCTCGATGCCAGACGTCTTCCCGTATTGGGTCGCTCAGAGTATCGGTGCCATTCTGGCGTCCATCGCCGCGCAGGCAATCAAGGGAAACAGCCCGGTCGCCCGGATGGCGATCTCCGCCGGGCCGGCCTTCGTAGCGGAATTCCTCTTCACGTTTGCCCTGGTCTACGTGGTTCTGAACACCGCAACGGCCAAGGCGACCGCCGGAAACTCCTTCTACGGGCTTGCGATCGGCATTACGGTGATGGTGGGTGCTTTCGCCGTTGGCTCGGTCTCCGGCGGGGCCTTCAACCCAGCGGTTGCCATCGGGCTCGGCTGGATCGGACTGATCACCTGGCCGAGCGTCGCGCTCTATTGGATCGCGGAGCTCTTGGGCGGAGCCTGCGCCGCGTGGATCTTCCTCAGTCTCAATCCGGAGGATCGCTGATCGCGATCAACCGTGCGGCTCGACCGCGCTGGCGGGGACTTGCCTCTGTTCCGGCTTCGGAGCCTCGGCGGTTTTAGCGGAAGGCGGCAACGGGACAACCTTCCAAAACAGAGGCTGGAACCGTTCCCACTCCCGGAGAATTCTCTCCGCGGGGGAGCTGCCGGTTCGCTCCAGGTGACGATAGAGAAGCTCTTGGAGCTGTTTTTGATCTTGAGCCTGCGAGACCCGCTCCAAGCGCACCATTTCCGTATTGAGGCGTTCCTCGAAGCTTCCTTCCTCGTCGAAGACATACGCCAGCCCGCCCGACATGCCGGCTCCGAAATTCTTTCCGGTCGGACCTAAAACGACGACAACCCCGCCGGTCATATACTCGCAGCCGTGATCTCCAATGCCTTCGACGACCGCCAGCGCCCCGCTGTTGCGGACGGCGAACCTTTCGCCGGCCTTCCCCCGCACCGAAAGGAAACCGCCGGTGGCGCCGTAAAGGACGGTGTTGCCGCAGATGACGCTCTCCTCCGGCCGATAGCGGCATCCGGTAGGCGGAGCGAGGAGGATCTCCCCGCCGGACATCCCCTTTCCGACGTAATCGTTCGCCTCTCCCTCCAAAAAGATGCTGATTCCTTTCACGAGGAAGGCTCCCAGGCTTTGGCCGGCCGTTCCCGTGAGGCGCAGCCGAATCGTCCCCTCGGGTAATCCCTCGTCACCGAAATGATAGGCGATCTCTCCGGAGAGTCGGGCCCCAATGGAGCGATGCACGTTCCTGACCCGATGGTGCAACTCGATCGGCTCCTTCGAATGAATGGCGCTCTTCGCTTCCTGAAGCAGGATGTCGTCCAGCGGGCGGTCGCCCTGCGGGTCGTTCCTCTCCCACGTGTGGTAGCGGGGCTCGGTTTCTCCGACGCCGGGGAAGGAGAGGAGCGACTGGAGATCGATCAGGTTTGCCTTGGGATGGTTGGGAATCTCCTTCGGTTCCAGGAGCTCGGTCCGTCCGATGATCTCGTTGAAGGTCCGAACGCCGAGGCTGGCGAGGATTTCCCGCACCTCCTGGCTCACCGCGTCGAAATAGGCAATCAAGCCTTCGGGGGTGCCGCGGAATTTGCCCCGCAGCCGCTCGTCTTGCGTCGCAATCCCCGTGGGACAGGTGTTCAGATGGCACTGCCGGACGTAAACGCAGCCCAGCGCGATCAACGCCATGGTTCCGAAGTTGAACTCCTCGGCGCCCAGGAGGCCGCCAACGACGATATCGCGACCGGTGCGCATCCCGCCGTCGGTTCGGAGGGTCACTCGGCTTCTCAATCCGTTGGCGAGAAGCACTTGCTGGGTGTCTGCCAGTCCGATCTCCCACGGGCCACCCGCATATTTGATGGACGAGAGAGGGGATGCCCCCGTGCCCCCGTCATGGCCGCTGATCAGAATCACATCGGCGTGGGCCTTGGCGACACCCGCGGCGATCGCTCCCACCCCAGCCTCCGAAACCAGCTTCACGCAGATCCGCGCACGCGGATTGACCTGCTTCAAGTCGTAGATGAGCTGGGCGAGGTCTTCGATGCTGTAAATGTCATGATGGGGAGGAGGCGAAATGAGCATGACCCCGGCTGTGCTCCGCCGCAAGCGAGCGATCAGGGCCGAGACTTTGTGTCCGGGGAGCTGGCCGCCCTCTCCCGGCTTTGAGCCTTGCGCCATCTTAATCTCGATTTCCGAAGCGCTGGCCAGGTATTCCGCGGTCACTCCGAAGCGGCCGGATGCCACCTGCTTGATGGCGCTGCTCAAAGAGTCTCCGTTCGGCAACCGAACGAACCGCGCCGGATCTTCCCCTCCTTCTCCGGTGTTCGACTTCCCCCCGATTCGGTTTAACGCCAGCGCCAAGGTCTCATGAGCTTCCGAGGAGAGTGCCCCCAAAGACATTCCTGCCGTCGTGAAGCGGCGGCGGATTTCCTCCACGGGCTCGACTTCCGAAAGGGGAATCGCTTCTTCCTTGCGAAAGCGCAGGCAATCTCGAATCGCAAGAGGCTGATTGGTCGAGACAGCTTCCCCGATCTTCCGGTAATCCTCATTTCGACCGGCCTTGTCCTGCCCCTTGAGGCCGACAAAGGTGTGGATGCTCTGGATGAGAGGGGGCGTAATCGCGTGCCGCTCTCCTTCTCGACGAAATCGGTAGTGACCGCGGTCGCCGAGTTTCGTATCGGGAGCGAAGGCGGCGGCATGCCGGGCGAGCGCCTCCTGGGCTAGCTCACGGTATCCGACCCCTCCCAGGTGGGAGACGACGCCCTCGAAACATTCCTGAATCACCTGCGGACCAAGACCCAGTGCCTCGAAGACCTGGGCGCCGTGATAGCTCCACAAGGTAGAGATTCCCATCTTCGAAAGGATCTTCAACAGTCCCTTTTCAATGGCCTTCCGATAGTTTGGTTCGATGACCGCTGGATCGGCCTTGAGATCGTTGCGGCAAGCGAGATCGGCATAGAGAGAAAGAGCGAGGTAGGGATTGACCGCTGCCGCGCCGAATCCGATCAGGCAGGCGAAGTGATGGACGTCGCGACACTCCCCGGTTTCGCAGACGATCGTGCCGCGCATCCGGCTCCCCGCGCGAATGAGATGGTGGTGGACTGCGCCAACAGCCAGGAGCATCGGAATCGTTGCTGTCGTCGCCGAAACGCCCTTGTCGCTCAGCACCAGGATCGAGGTTCCGTTCTCCACGGCCGCCTCGGCTTCTTGTCGAATCTCCGACAGACGCCGAAGGAAGCCTTCTTCGCCTTCTGTGGCCGGGAAAAGACAGGAGATCGTTTGGCTGCGCAGGCTCGGTTCGGGCCGACGGCAAAGCTCCGAGAGCTGGGCATCCGTCAGAAAAGGGGAGGCGAGGCGGAGCACGTCTCCATCGTGGAGGCGGTGCACCAGCGGATTCGGCCGACGACCCACCCACATTTCCAGAGACATGACTAGGCGTTCCCGCAACGGATCGATCGGGGGATTGGTGACCTGGGCGAAGAGCTGCCGGAAGTACCAGTACAGGATCCTCGGCTCACGGGAGAGGACGGCGGGAGGGGCATCGTCGCCCATGGAGCCGGTCGATTCCTCTCCTCTTTCCACCATGGGTTTGAGGATCTGCTTGATCTCCTCGTCGTCGTAACCAAAGGCCAGCAGCTCCGGGAACAGGCTGCGTGAAGGGGGCGGCACCGACGCAAGAGTCCCTGAGGCCAGTCGGTGACAGTGGGTGGCCAGCCATTGGGAATAAGGGAGCTTTCCGGTAAAGCGCTTCTTGATTTCCGGGTTGCGAAGGAGATGCCGAGAAGCGGTGTCGACCGCAAAGATCTCTCCCGGTCCCAGCCGCCCTTTTTCGACCACGGTTTTCTCATCGAGGCTTCCGATGCCCACCTCCGAACCGAGAACCACGGTCCCATCCTCGGTAATTTTGTACCGGATCGGGCGCAAGCCGTTGCGATCCAAACAGGCGCCAACGGTTCTCCCGTCGGAGAAGACCAGCGCCGCCGGTCCATCCCAAGGCTCGCTCAGGAGCTCGTGATATTCATAGAATGCGCGCTCTTCGGGCGAGAGCCGAGGTTCCGCCTGCCACGCGGCCGGCACAACCATGAGCATGGCGTGGAGCAGGTCGTAGCCGGAGTGCAAAAGCAGCTCGACCGCATTGTCGAGGTTCGCCGAATCGCTCGCGGCGGGAAGAAGCACCGGGGAAAGGTGGCGGGCCTCCGTTCCCCATTGGGACTCTGCGAAGTCCCTTTCCCGAGCCCGCATCCAGAGCCGGTTGCCCAGGATCGTGTTGATCTCTCCGTTGTGGCCCAGCACCCGACACGGTTGGGCGAGCGGCCAGGCGGGGAAGGTGTTGGTGCTATAGCGCTGGTGGTAGACCGCCAGCGCCGTCTCGAAGGCCGGATCCTGCAAGTCGCGATAAAACTTCGCGAGCTGAGGAGAGACAAAAAGCCCTTTGTAAACGATCGTGCGGCTCGAGAAAGAAGGCAGATGAAACTCCGTCACCCCGTCCTGGGCGAGTCGCTGCTCGATCTGCTTGCGACAGAGATAGAGCGTTCGCTCGTATTCCAGGGAAGAAAGGGAGCGATCTTCCGGCTTGCCAACCAAGACTTGCTCCAGGTCCGGACAGGTACGCGCGGCCTTGTCGCCCAGTGCATCCATGCGCACCGGCACCTTCCTCCAGCCGAAGACGAAGAGGCCGTGCTCGGCAAGAGATTCCTGAACGATTTTGCGACAATGCGCTTGTTCGTAGGCGTCTCCCGGAGGGAGGAAGCAAAAGCCCACCGCCAGGTCGTCGTCCCGATAAAGCTTTGCGCCCCACTTCTCGATATCCTTGCGGAAGAGTCGCGCCGGAATTTGGGTCATGACCCCGGCTCCGTCCCCGGTTTTCATGTCGGCATCGACCGCTCCCCGATGGGAGAGGGCGCAGACGCAGGAAAGGGCGCTTTCCAGGATCTTGTGCGAAGGCGTTCCGGTTAAGGTGGAGACAAAGCCCACGCCGCAACTGGCCCGCTCCCTGTCGGAGTGCCACAGGGATGTCGGGACCGGGTGGTTCAGTTTCGAGTGGCTCCCAACGGACATTCGGGTAAGGGTACGGAAATCTTCCGATCGAAGCAAGGCTTCCGCTCACAAATGATCGAGAGAAAATCACGCGGGAGCGCCAACGTTCTAAGGGAAGGGAAAATGCTGGAGCGCTGGGGCAGGAAGAACTAGCTTATGGTGCGCAACGCTCTCATTCCTTTCTGGATGGGTGGGGAATGCGAGATTTTAAGTTCTTGGGAAGACATGGGCAAAGCAGGAGCCCGCGCGTGAGCGGCCGGATCGCGGAGAAGTTCCGCTCCCTCTCCCTTGAGGGAAAGCGGGCATTTATCCCCTATATCACGGCAGGGGACCCGACCCTTTCCATGACGCGCGACCTCGTTTTCGCGCTGGAACGCGCGGGCGCGGATCTTGTCGAGTTGGGGATTCCCTTTTCGGATCCCCTTGCCGACGGAGAAGTCAATCAGGCGGCCGCCTTTCGAGCCCTTCGCGCGGGAACAACCGTGGAGGGTGTCCTGGAGACCGTCGTAGAGATCCGAAGGAGTTCGCAGATTCCGCTCGTTCTTTTCAGTTACCTCAACCCTCTGCTTCGGCTGGGCCTCGAGCGGTTCGCCACCGAGGCGAGCCGGGCGGGCGTTGACGGAGTGCTGCTGGTCGACTTGCCCTTGGAGGAGCGGCTCCCCGGCTTGGAATGCTTGGAGGCTTCCCTCATGCGGATTCACCTGGTGGCTCCGACGACCGAGCTGCCGCGCCGGGAAGCCATCGCGAAAGCGGCGGAAGGGTTTCTCTACTGCGTGGCCCGTCTCGGCACCACCGGGGTGCGCGACGAGGTTCCCGCCGAAGCGGAGGATCTCGTCCGTTCGATGAGGACGTTCTGCACGGTACCGGCCTGCGTCGGCTTCGGAATCTCCACTCCGGAGCAGGCCGCGGCCGTGGCGGCTTATGCGGATGGCGTCGTCATCGGGAGCGCCCTGGTGGAGCGGATCGGGGCCTGGGGTTCGACGCCAGACCTGTGCGAGAGGATCGAGCGGTTCGCGCGGCCGCTGGCCGAGGGTGTGCATCGTGCATCGGGAAAGGGGCGCGCGCCCGAAGCCCTCCTCCGTGAGCCCACGGGAGAGGGAGAAAGAGGGACAGTTGGGAATTCTTGCGCTTGATTATGGAAGCAAGCGGATCGGCGTCGCCGTCAACGATCCGACGCTCACGTTAGCCTTGCCCCTCGGCTACCTCCCGGCGGAGCCGTTTGCGGAATTCGTCCGGCAGCTCAAGGAGTTCATTCGCCGCTACGAGGTGAGCCTTCTCTTGGTCGGACTCCCCCGGAACATGGACGGCTCCTATGGGCCGGCGGCGGAGCGCGTCCGGGAATTTACCAGGAAGTGCAAGCAGTTGGTTCCGATTCCCGTGGAATTGCGGGACGAGCGGCTCACCACGAAGCTGGCCGCACACTACCTCCGGGAAGCGGGGCGGAAGGAAAAGGAGAGTCGGCAGAAAATCGACGGAGTCGCCGCCGCCATCCTTCTGCAGTCTTATCTCGACGAGTTGTTGCTTCGGGAATCTTAAGCGGGCGTTGTAACCCTGGTGGGTCGGAATAGACGGAAAAAATGCTGGTCGTTATGGCGTTGTGGCTGCTAACCAGAATAGATCTATGAGGAGGACGTTGGCGGCGGCCTTGGCCTTGGGACTTCTGGCCGCCTCGTGGAACGCTCGTGCGGCGGTTTCCTATCCGGCGCCAGCCGCCCCGGAAAGCGTGGACGCGAAGGGCGGGGTTGCTCTCGACACCGAGAGCATTCCGGAACTGGCTCTCTATCGGGAGGGCACGAACGAAATTCAGGTCATGTCCGGGGCGCTTTTTTCGCTGGGAAGCGGCGCCGGGCGGTATACTTTCGACGAGGCTCCGACCATCCTGAGCTGGGGCTGGATGCTGACGACGCCGAAGGGGAAGGGCATCTTCCGAGGCAATGTCGAGGTGCTCGTCGATCTGTACGCTAGCGGCATCTTCGCAGGTCCCATGAGCGGCAACGTCGTGGTGGGTCCAAACGTCTTCGTCCGGTACAACTTCGTCCAGCCCAACTGGCGTATCGTCCCTTACGTCGAGGGAGGGCTGGGTTTTGTGTTCACGGATTCCTACACGGTGTCTGGCCAATCCATGGTGGGCCAAGCGATCGAGTTCACCCCCCAGGCCGGAGCTGGATTTCGCTACATGCTTTCGAAGCACTGGTCGATCAATGCCGAAGCTCTCTTCCATCACATGTCCAACGCCGACATGGCCCCGCGCAACATCGGCGTGAACGAAGTGGGCGGGCTGGTCGGATTTTCGTACTTGCTCGGATCGGATTAGATCGAGCGTCAGGGTTTGGGTTCGCGAAGCTTCCCGGTGGGACCGCGTCGGAACAACCGGCTTTTGGGTCACAAGGGCAGGAGACCTTTCTCGGATGAGGCCCGTGCGAGTTCCTTGAGCTGAGAAGGGTGGCGGGTTAGAAAATGCCTATGCGGGAGGCTGAGGAAACGATCGCAAGCGGAGGCCGCTTCATCAACGGCTTTGCCGAACCCGCGCTCGTCGGTTATCGGCTCGAGCTCTCTTACGTCGGCAGCGGTTTTTCCGGCTGGCAGCGGCAAAAGGGAAAGCCGTCGATCCAGGAGGCTCTGGAGTCCGCCGTGGAACGGATCTGGGGTCGAACGGTCGTGGTTACCGGAGCCAGCCGCACGGATGCCGGAGTGCATGCCCTCCGGCAGGCGGCTTCCTTCGCCGCCCCGCGAAAACTGGCTCCTGCGGAACTGGTGCGCGCGCTCAACTACCATTTGCCGGGATCGATCCGGATTCGCGGGGTAAAGCTCGTCGATCCGGGATTCCATGCCCGGTTTGCCGCGCGAGCCAAGACCTATGAATACCGGGTGTGGAATCATGCGGTGCTCGATCCCTTTCTCGCCGACCGGGTCTGGCACGTTCCTTCTCCCTTGGCGCTGCCCGCGATGCGTGAAGCGGGAGAACTCTTTGTCGGGACGAAGGACTTTTCCGCCTTTGCCACCAATTCCGGGCGGACCTACTCTTCGACGGTGCGCACGATTTCCGATCTGGCGCTGTGCCGCCGGGGGCCTTCCGTGCGCATCCAGGTCACGGGCGACGGCTTTCTCTATCACATGGTCCGGAATATCGTTGGCGCGCTGGTGCGTGTGGGCAGGGGGCGATTGTCGCGGGAGGAACTCCAAGCGATTCTCCAGAGCCGGGATCGCAAGCGGGCGCCCGGTTCCGCCCCTCCATGGGGACTCTATCTTCTCCGGGTCCATTACGCGCCGACGAGGCAGAAGCGCCGTGCGGAGGAATCCGGCACGAACGGGGCTTGCGCTTGGTCGAATGGTGGAGCGAGGCCGAGGCACGAGTGAGTGGCAAAGCCCCTTTGGAGGTCGGGCTGATTGCGCCCCAGATTCCCCCCAATACGGGCAACATTGCCCGTCTGTGCGCCGCAACCCGATCGACCCTGCATCTGATCGGACCGCTTCCCTTCTCGCTGAACGACCGAATGGTTCGTCGGGCCGGACTCGACTATTGGCCGGAGGTGGTCATCCGGCAGTGGGAAGACTGGGAGGGTTTTCGAGCGGCCTCGGCGGGCCGACGGCTTCTCTTCTTTGAAACGGGTCCTTATCGCGACTATACGCAGGCGCTCTACCGGTGCGGCGACATCCTTCTTTTCGGCCAGGAGAGCCGGGGTCTCCCGCAAAGGATCCTGGCGGAACAGGAAAGGAATGTGTTTACGATCCCGATTTACAACCCCAAGGTGCGCAGCCTCAACCTTGCGAACGCCGTGTCGATCATCCTTTACGAGGCGCTCCGCCAGATCGAAGCAAGAGAACGGGAGCGCGAGGGAGGGAAGGAGTGTCCCGATGTTAGCTAAACGGATCATCCCCTGCCTTGATGTGCATGCGGGGCGCGTGACACGCGGTGAACAGTTCGGGAGGGCGGAAGAGGGGGGGTTACGGGACGTGGGAGACCCTGTGGGGTTGGCGGCTCGTTACAACGAGGAAGGAGCGGATGAGCTCGTGTTTTACGACATCACGGCGAGCGTCGAGGGACGGAAGACGTTTCTCGATGTCTTGCGCGCGGTTTCGGATTGCTGCTTTATTCCTCTGACCGCGGGCGGCGGAGTCCGAACGACGGAGGACATTCGCGAAATGCTGTTGGCAGGAGCGGATAAGGTCAGCATCAACACTGCTGCTCTGGCGGATCCCGACTTGATCCGCGCGGGCGCGGAGCGCTTCGGCTCTCAATGCATCGTCCTTTCGGTCGATGTCCGGCGAACGGGCCCCGAATCCTGGTGCGTCTTCAGCCATGGCGGCCGGCGTCCGACAGAGTGGGAAGTCCTGGATTGGGCCCGGAAAGGGGTCGCTCTGGGAGCCGGGGAAGTGGTTTGCAACAGCATCGATTCTGACGGCATGAAAGGCGGGTACGATGAACCTCTGATTCGTCTTCTGGCCGATGCGCTTCCCGTGCCCGTCGTGGCGAGCGGAGGTGCGGGGAAAATCGAGGATTTCGGCGCGGTCTTTCTTTCGGGCCATGCCGATGCGGCTCTTGCCGCCGGAATCTTTCATTCGGGGGAGGTCTCGATCCCGGAGGTCAAAGCTTACCTGCGGACGCAGGGGATTCCCGTTCGGATGTAACGGCTAATGGCCTGGAGAAATGGCCCGGAAGCGGCCCTGCGCCTGGGCAGCCTGCTTTTCCTGCTCACCCTTGCCGGCGGGACAGTCCTTGCCTGGACCGCGAACGCCGAGGGCCCTCTCGACGAGGCACGCCGATGCCTGGCGGAAGGAAACCTCGAGGCGGCGGCGCGGCTGGCCCGGAAGGAAAGCGCACTCCGTCCGGCGGAGGGCGAATCGTGGAGACTGCTCGGCGCCATTGCGCTCCAGCAGGGTCGGATGCCGGAAGCCCAGAGAGCGCTGGAGCGCGCGTTGCGCGCGGATGGCCGGGATTCGGAAGCCGCTACGCTGCTGACGGTACTCTGGAGGCGGGAAGGGAGGTTCTCCGATGCGGCCGATCTGTTGCGCAGGTTGGGTGATGAAGCCGAAGCAGAGCAGCTGGCCGGTTTCCGAGGCGCACCGCCGTTTCGGCAAACCGGCCCAGACGAAGTTCGGCTTGACTGGGTGGGGTCTGGGCCTCGACCGGTCGTGCGTATCCTGGTCGCGCGGAGGCGTTCGGCCAACTTCCTGGTCGATACGGGGTCGTCCTGCGTCGTCCTGGATCGGCGCTTGGCCGAGGACATTCGCCTCCCTACGGTGGGATCCGCTCCACTCCTCGGCGCGGGCGCGAGAAAGACGACGGGAACGCTGGGACGGCTGAATTCACTGCAACTGGGCGCCACGGAAGTGCAGAACATCCCGGTCGTGGTCGTCGATCTCCACCGGCCCAGGACGACGAGCGAGCCGTTCGAGGGAATCCTGGGGTCGGAGTTTCTGCGGCAATTCGTCGTGACGCTCGATTATCCGAACCGGCGGCTTTCCCTCGGGAAAGCGGGGAGGCAGGGGATGGCAGAGGGAGCCCGGCGTCTCGGCGACCGCCGGATCGCCGACGTTCCCCTGCGCCTGACTCCGGGAGGGCTTGTCGCGGTTCCGATGGAGGTCACCTCGCGGGAAAAACTTCTGGTCTTTCTCGACACCGGTGCGGCGGAGACGGCGCTGGCGTTGAGCCGGCGGTCAGCGACTCGACTCGGGCTGACGATACCAAGCCACGGAGATCGGTATACGGGGGTTGGCGGTCGTTATCTTGTCTTGCCGATCCTTCTTCCCGAGATGCGATTTGCGGGCTTCTCCGCGCACAATGTCTTGGGGGTCATTGCCCCATTTCCCGCTCGCATCGAGAACGGAGAAGGGGTGCCTTTGGGGGGGTTTTTGGGCAGCGGCTTTTTCCGGCCGTTTCGAGTGACGATTGACTTCCCCCGTATGCGCCTCCGCCTGACCCGGTGCGCGACAAGCCCTGCCGTGCAGGGCGGGGAAGGATAGCGCGAACGGAATAGCCGTCCTTCGGTGTCAGTGTGGTGTCTGCTGTTGTTGGACGTACGAGCGCACGATGGCGAAGATCGTCTTCATTACGCATAGACCAGTAGTGTAATTCGCTCTTCCGGAACGCGAAACTGAATGAGTTCCCTGCGCAGGTCGGGCTTACGCTGCCTGAGCGGGCTTCGTTCGCGTGATCTGCAGATCTCCGGCTATGCTCCTGAGAAGGCGGGATGGAATCCCTGCTTTGGACCGGCTACCTCTCCCATCCTCGGGAAGACCGCCCCATTCTCCGGCCTTGGGAGACCGAGGGCTGCCACCGTGTGAAGCCGCTTGTATCAAGCGGCGGAGGCATTCTGGGTCCTCGGGTCTCCTCCTGCTCGGGAGTCCCGGCGGCAGCCGGTCGAGCCTCCTTCGCCGCTTGCCGGGCGGCCTGCGGAGCCTGGGCGGGAAGAGGGGTGAGACCCAAGGCGGGTCCGGCCTTTTCCCTCGCCCTAGCCTTCTCCAAGCCGCGTGCCGGCTCCTCCCTCTCTACTCTCTGCCGGGTCTCCTGGAGGGAAGAGATGGGGGAAGAGAGCACGGCCGGCGCGGCACTCCGCCGGTGGAGCCTCTCCCGCTCCTCCTGCAGATCATCCGCCCTTCTCTCCGCCAGGACGGAGGCTCCGGTCGCGGCGAAGAGTCCGACGTAGGGGACCGACCAGAGCGCGAGATTGCCTGCCGCCCCGGCCGCCCGCCACAAGCCCTCCTTGGCCCAATCGCCCGCTTCCCGGGGATTTCCCGAAAGCTGGCTGCGCAGCGCCCGGTAGCCGTCGTAGGCGGCCTCCCCAAAGCTCAAGACCCCTCCAATGAGCGGCAGCCGCTTGAAGAGCATCGCTCCCGGTTGGCGGAAAAACGCGACGAAGGGACTGGCCGCATAGGCCAAATCCCGCCCCGCGCTCGCTCCGTCCCGCAGCGCCTCCGCAGCCTTCCCTTCCCGGGCTTCGCCAAAAGCGGCCTGCGCCTCCGGATAGGCCGAAGCGACGGAGGAGAGGCTGGCGGCCTTTCCAAAGGAAGCCCCCAAAGCCTTCTCCATCGTGGGCGTCTCCTCCCCGAGCGGAAGACCCCGAGGACCCTGGGGAGGACGGGGATTCTCTTCGGCCTGCTTCCCAAGCTCCTTCCGACGCTTCCGCTCCGCCTGCCCCTCCTCGAGGATCTTCTCCTTCTCGATGGGGTCGCCGGCTTGGGCCAGCTTCTCCGCATACGACTTCCCGAACTTCTTCTCGAACTCGCCGAAGCGTCCGGGATTCCGGGAAGGGACAGTCTCCTTCGCGAGCCGAAGCGCGGCGAGCTCGGCCCCCTCCTTCCCCAAAGGCTCGAGCTCCTGGTAGAAGCGGATCGCCTCCCTTCCTTCCCCGGGCACCGGAACCCGCACTTTCTCGCCGGCTTGGGTCCATCCGGGTTGGCTCAGCCGAGTGATAAAAGCGGCGTCAAAGGCATGGTGGGCTTTCACGGGCAGGAGCATCAAGTTGGAAGGGGTGTGGATCTGCTCCTCCGTAAGCCCTCCGGAAAAGCCCAGGGGAATCCGGTGGTCGAAATCGCATTCCACCCCGGTCAGTTTTCCTGCCAGTTTGCTGAGCTCCCTTGGCACACCGCCTTCCTTCGCGGCGGTCTCCACCCAGGAGCGGATCTCGGGGTGGAGCTCGGCCAGCTGCTCCCCGTTGGTTTTGGCAAACTCCTGCCAAAAGCCGGGAGGCTGGGGGGAATCTCGGAGCTTGTTAAAGTCGTTTCTGTGCTTTTCCACCTCCTTTGACTTCTGCCTCTGCAGGGTCATCCAGACAAAGCCCTTCTCGAAGTGATCCCGGAGCCTCTCTTGCCCTGGCATAGGCTTACTCCTCCTTTCCCATTCCTTCCCCGGAAGGAGGGATGGGAGCATCATCGAAAAGATCCTTCACGAAGGAGTCGAAGTCGGGCGCGCTTGAGGTCGCTCCTCCCAGGCCCGGCCCGACATAAGAAGATGCTAGCACATGGAAGGTACCACTTGGCAGGTGGCAAACGTAGTCAGCCAGCCCACTGGCGTCTTCGCCAAAGAAAAAGACCTCGTTGCCATCGATCCGTTCCTCGATCCACTCGAAAAGAAGAGAGGACCGAAAGCTCTCGATGCGCTCGAAGAGGTTGCGCCGATCTCGCATCGGCTCTTCGGCTGCTTGCGGGTCCTCAATGGGACAAAGGACGTAGACCCCGGTATGGAAGCCATTGATGTGACGGAGGAAGTCCCGGTAGAAGGGGGGAAGGGGATAGCCATACTCCCGCTCGCAGCGCTGGTCGGCTTCGGCAAGCGCCTCCGCGCTGGCGGGAGCCGGAGGCCACCAAGACTTGTACGGTTCGGTGGACAAGAGCGCCTGGAGGAAGGGGAGGGTTCGGGGATCGAACCGGGCGGGAGCGCGGGAGCGCAGCCAGCCCAGCCGCTTGGACAGCTCCTCGGTAAGCCAGTCGTAGCGGAGCATCGCCGCATCGCCCTCCCGGGTTCGGAGGATCCCCCGCAGGCAAGTCCCCAGGTCGGGGAAGCTCGAGAGGCTCTCCCGGGTCTCCTTCAGGGAAAAAAGCGGGGACATCAGGTGAAAGCTCCCCTGCCGGGTGTCGTAGACCAGGGGCTGGAAGTGAAAGTCGCCAAAGACAAAGAGGTGGGAGGCGATCCGAAAGGGCTCGTGCCGCCGCTTCCGGAACCGGAGATTCTGGAAAAAGAGATTCTCCATGTTGAGGATCTCCTTCTTCCCCTCCTCCTGAACGCGATAAAACTCGCCATCGTAAAAGCCAAGGCCGTTGGAAAGGCATAGCAGCTCCCGGTAGAACGCCGGGAGCGGGAAGCCCAGCTCCCGCTCGCACCAGGCTTCCGCCTTGGCCAGGGCCTCGGCGCTGATGGGCGGAGGATAATAGTTCGGCCGGTTCCGGTAGCCAGCGAAATCAATGGCCTTGTCGATATGGGCAAGAAGCTCCGGGGTCAGTTCTTTCATGGCCATGGCCTCCGTGGAAGTGGTCGAGGAGAGCTTGCCCGGACAAGCCGCCAAGGACAAGCCCGTCTCTTACTGGCAAACTCCTGCCAAAAGCCGGGAGGCCGATTGGATTCTTAAAGTGTGTTCGGGTTGCGCGTTCAGCCGCTCCCGCTGCCCGAGGGAGAGAGTGAGGCCGTCGGATTGGCCGCAGGTAGCGGGCGAAGGCAGCGGAGGGCGAGATAGCCAAAGAACATCAGGGCGAGCAGGGGCTGGAGCCAGAGATTGGTCCAGCCATGGATCGGCCCGTAGCTTGACGAGCCGAAGCCGAGGGTAATCACGATTAGGGTCGCACCGCTTCCGCGCCTGCCGAGCGAGAGCTCCCATAGGGCAACGGCGGCGGTCGACGGAGCGAGGAGAATGTAGGAGTTGGCCTCCGTTCGCGGATTGAAAAGCACCAGGTAGGCAGCGGCGAGGCCCACCAGGGCGAGAGAGGCGCGGGTGCGATCGCGGCGAAGGGCGAGCCCCGCGAGCAGCAGGGTCAACAGAGCCGACAGCGCACGACAACAAAGAAGCCAAGAGGGAGCGAGCGGAATCCGCAGCGTATCCAGGAGGCCCGAGAGATCCGAAAAGCTCGGTTCATGGGGTT
>JAQTUK010000040.1 GCA_028710285.1 Methylacidiphilaceae bacterium
CATGGCTCCGCTCCATAGAGTTCCGCCACGTGACGGCACCGCTGCTCGTCCACGTCGAAGACGCCGACGAGCTCGGTTTGCGGAAGCTCCGCGCATAGGCGAGCATGATGCCTGCCGATATGGCCGCCTCCCACCACCCCGATCCGAATTGGTTGCATCAAGAGGTTCCTCCGTCTTCTTCCATTCCATAAAGAGAAATCCCCACCTCTCCGGCAAGCTGGACGACCTTCTCCTTTTCCAAGATCAACGTTCTGCCCGCCTCGCATACGATGAGCGCCACTCCGGATTTTCGAGCCATTTCGATCGTCTGCCAACCGATAACCGGCACATCGAATCGGAAATCCTGGTCCGGTTTGCTAACCTTGATCAGGACGGCCTTGCCGCGCCCCAAGCCCCCTCCACGCTCTAGAGTCTTGTCGGTTCCCTCGAATGCCTCCACGGCCAGGACCGTGCCTTGCTTCACGACCAGGGACTGACCGATATCCAGCCGCGCGATTTCCTTTGCCATCCGAAAGCCGAAGTCGGCGTCCTCCCTCTGCCTCGGTCGAAGGGGCGGCCCTCCAAAATGGCCCACGGGAGCAAGCTCGTCTTCCAAATAGGTCGTTGCCGGCATCAGCACGACTCCGGATGCCCCCAGCTCCTCCGCGATGGCTCCGAAGATGGTCGCCGCGTTTCTCACCTTGAGACGGGCCAGAAGAAAAAGAGCTTTTAAGTCGGGCCGCAAGTCAAAAAGATGGGAGGGTGCCACGGCTCCAGCCATGACGGCGCGAGAAACGCCGCTTCGGCGAAAGAAGCGGAGCATGCTCGCCAGCTGCCCGACGCGGAGCCACTCGGTGCGGCTGCTGAGTTTCTCGACTTCCGGATCCGTCTCCCCCACGAAGGCGACCGTGCTGAGCCGCTCGACTCCGGCACGACGGGCTGCCCGCGCCAGCAAGACGGGGTAGATGCCCCGTCCGGCGATCAACCCTAGCCCGTCCCCTCGGATGCTTTCCTTTCCGTCCATGAGACTTCGCTCTCGTGTCCTTCGTCCCGAGCCGCTCCGGCGTGATGCGGCTGAATTCAAACCTTGACCGTTGGGAGAAGCGTTCGTAACTTTTTTAGCAAGGCGATTCTGCCACAAAGGAAAGGTGGAAACTTGCAGGGTTTCCACTTTTTTTCTTTGGAAGTATCGCCGGAGAGAGTCATGAATCAAGAAGTCTTGGCCATCATCGAATACATGGCGAGGGAGAAAGGCATTCATCGCGAAGCCTTTCTGGAAGCCATGCAGTCGGCGCTCCTCGCCGCGGCCCGCAAGAGTATTGGGCCGGCGCGAGATTTGCGGGTGGAGATTCACCCGAAGACCGGCAAGATCACGGCGCGGGCGAATCTTGAGGTTGTGGAGAAAGTCGTCGATCCCCGAGGCCAGGTTTCCCTGAAGCGCGCCAAGGAGATGGACCCCTCGGCCCAACCGGGCCAGTTGATCGACATGGAGGTAACCCCCAAAGACTTTGGTCGCATCGCCGCGCAGGTTTTCAAGCAATCCATCAATCAAGCCCTCCGCTCCATCGAGCGGGAGATGGTGCTCTCCGAATTCAAGGACCGCGTGGACCATGTCGTGATGGGGACCGTGCGTCGTTTCGAGCGCTCGGACGTGATCTTGGATCTCGGCCGCTACGAAGGGATCATGGCGGCACGGGAGCGAGTTCCGGGCGAGGACTATGTGGTGGGAGACCGGATTCGTGCCTACGTGCTTGCGGTCGACAATACCTCGCACGGCCCGCAGATTCTCCTGTCTCGCAGCCATCCCAATTTCGTTCGCAAGCTGCTGGAGATGGAAGTGAGCGAAGTGGCGGACCACACGGTCGAGATCAAGGCCATGGCCAGGGAACCCGGGTTTCGAACGAAAATCGCCGTATGGAGCGCCAATCCGAAGATCGACCCGGTGGGAGCCTGCGTCGGCGTACGCGGTGCGCGTGTCAAGAACATCGTACGGGAGCTCCACATTGAAAAGATCGATCTCTTCCGCTGGTCATCCGACGTGGCCGAGTTGGCCGTCGAAGCGCTCAAGCCGGCTCGGATCAAAAGCGTCGAGATCGATGAGGCGGGCAAGCGCGTGAAAGTGGTGGTGGATGAGGAGAATTATTCCATCGCCCTGGGACGAAAAGGAAAGAACGCGTGGCTGGCAAGCAAGATCACCGGATGGGAAATCGACGTCGTCCGGGAGCAATCCGCGGAAGAGAACTTCGCGCAAAAGCTGGCCCGCGCAACCGAGGAGATGGCAACCGCGCTCTCCGTCGATCCGTCGACGGCGGAACAGATCGTGCGGGCTGGATTTTTAAGTCCCGCCGCCGTTGCCGAAAGCGAAGAGACGGATCTCGCCTCGGTGCTTCCGGAACTTGACTTGGCCGCCGTAAAACAGTTGCGTGAAAACGCGCGGCTTTGTGCCAAAGCTTCTTAAGCCTTCGAGTATTTCATGCCGAAAACCAAACAGACCATTTCCCCACCGGAGCGGAAGGACGATCCGACGAGCTCCGCGAGCCCAGTAGCCGCAATGGAAGAATCCCGGACGGAGGCTCCCGCTGCGTCCGATGCGGCGGGCAGAAAGACGATTTCCCTGCGAGGACCGATCGCCGTCAGAGAGTTGGCTGGTCTTTTGGAAATCAAGCCGTTCCAATTGATCCATCACCTCATGGAATTGAACATCTTCCCTACGCTGACCCAGCTGCTGGACGAAGATGTCGCCAAAAAGGTTTCCACGCGCATGGGCTTTGAGGTCCTGACGGAACGCAAGGAGCGGCATGGGCCTCCTCCACCGGCTCCTAAGGTCGTCGAAGAGCCTCCGCCGGCGCCCGCGGCGGAACCCCACTTGCAGCTTCGCCCCCCGGTCGTAGCCTTCCTAGGTCACGTAGATCATGGGAAAACGACTCTCTTGGACGCGATCCGGCACACCCGCGTGGCGGCGGGAGAGGCAGGAGGAATCACCCAGCACATCGGCGCGTACACGATTCAGCACGGGGGAAAGTCGATCACTTTCATCGACACGCCGGGCCACGAAGCCTTTACCGCAATGAGGGCTCGCGGCGCTTCGATCACCGACATTGTCGTCCTCGTCGTGGCGGCGGACGACGGTGCCATGCCCCAAACGATCGAGGCGATCGACCATGCGCGAGCCGCAAACGTTCCGCTTTTAGTCGCCATCAACAAGATCGATGTACCCGGAGCCAATCCGCTCCGAGTCAAGACCCAGCTCCAAGAGCGAGGGCTCGTCCCGGAAGAATTTGGCGGCGATACCATTTTCTGCGAAGTCTCGGCCCTTAAGGGGAAGGGAATCGACCATCTCCTCGAGATGATCCTTCTCCAAGCCGAGGTTCTCGAGCTGCGCTCCCTTTTCGATGGCCCGGCGGTGGGACGGGTGATCGAGGCGCAGATGGAGACCGGTCGAGGGCCGACGGCCACGGTTCTGGTGCAGAAGGGGACCCTCCACGCCGGCGACGTCGTGCTCTGCGGCCCTTGTTGGGGGCGGGTTCGGGCGCTAATCAATGATCTCGGCAAGACGGTGCGGGAAGCAACGCCATCGATTCCTGTCAAGGTTATTGGCCTGAGCGGCCTTCCTTCTCCGGGAGAAGAACTGGTCGTGGACAGCGATGAGCGCAAGGTCAGGCAGCTCGCGGAGGAACGTCTGGCCGCCTGGAAGCGCCCGCGCCAGGAAGAGGGTCCGACGGTCACCCTGGAAAATCTCTACGAGGCGATCGCGGAAGGCCAGCGCAAGGCGTTGCACTTGATCCTCAAGGCCGACACCCAGGGGTCGATCGAAGCTCTGGTGGGCCAATTGAAAAAGATTCCGAGCAAAAAGGTCGAGCTCTCGATCATTCACGCGGCGGCTGGACCCGTCACCGAATCGGATATCCTTCTCGCAAAAGCTTCTCAAGGAATCGTGATCGGCTTCAATGTCAAGACCGACAGTTCGGCGGCTGCCGCCGCCAAGCGCGAGGGGGTGCAGATCAAGCTTTTCAGCGTGATTTATGAGCTGGTCGACCAGGTCCGGGATGCCATGGCAGGACTACTGGAGCCCGAGCTCCGGGAAACGGTGCTCGGGACGGCACTCGTCAAAAAGGTCTTCGAACTCAATAAATTCTCGGTCGCGGGCGTTCTGGTGCAGTCGGGCCGGATGGTCCGAAAAGGGCAGGCACGGGTTCTCCGTGGCAAGCAGCCGATTTACGATGGGAGCATCCAAACTCTCAAGCGCTTCCAAGACGAAGTTCCGGAGGTTCGCTCAGGGCTGGAGTGCGGCATGCGCCTGGGGAATTTCGATGACTACGAGCCCAACGACATCATCCAATGCTATCAACTGGAACGAGTGCCTCAAAGCCTCTGAGGGTCGCACTCCGATCCCGGGCCCGGCCTCAGTCCGCTCAACGGATGACGGCTTTCCTTCTCTTCGGACTTTTGTCCCCTCGCCGACTAGTCGCCTCGTCTCGCTTGGCGGGAACCGCTTGGAGCCGCTACCATGGGTACACATCGAACCATCCGGGTCTCTGAAGTCATTCGAAAGGAACTTGCTCAGTTCTTTCAAAGGGAGGTTTCGCTCGAAGGCTTGCTGCTCACGATTTCCGCGGTCGAAACGACTCCCGATCTAAAAGAAGCCTTCGTCTTCGTCAGCGCGTGGGAGTCTCCCATGCCTAGGGAAGAATTGCTCTCCCTGCTCCATCGTCATCGAAGGGAGTGGCAGCATCGCCTCGGAAAGAAACTCCAATCCAAGTTCACTCCCCATCTTACGTTTCGCTTCGACGACTCCCTGCAACGAGGCGACCGTATCCTGCGCATCCTCCAGGAGATCGAGCGTCAGCAAGCGCCGACCGAGAATCCGCCGGCTAATTCGCCGTCGGCTCCGCCGGGCCCTGGAGAATGAATCTGGCCTTCTGCCAGAGGCCGGGCAGACCGGTCTGCTCTCGCGCCGCGACCTCTGTCTCGATTCGCGAGTAGATCGCCCATTCGATCCTTCGGCCAATGGCTTCTTGGGCAGCTCCCGACTCCGGTCTTCCCATCTGACGATAGACGGAAGCAAGACGAAGGTGAGCGAGAAAATCTTTCGGTCTCTCCTCGATGGCCCGGGAGAGCGCCGAGGCGGCTTCCTCCGCTCTTCCGCTCTCCCACAGAGCCTCGGCAAGCCCTTGATAGAGCAAGGGCGCCCTGGGTTGATTCCGGAGGGCGGATAAAAAAAACACCCGGGCCGAACGAACTTGTCCGCGCTGCAGCGCCCTCCATCCTTTCGCGGCCTGACCGACTACCCCTCTTCCTCCTCGGGCACCTCGCGACCAATCCTCAAAGGAAAGGTCGACCACCCGACTCTCTTCCATCAGGAGGTGGGGGCAAAGCGCGCCTCCGAGCCCGATCGACCCCTCCAGAGAACGGAACGTCGACACTCCGACGACCTGCCCATTCTGGTCGAGGACCGGCCCGCCGCTATTGCCGGGAAAGGTTGGGACGTCAACGTCGAAGGAAGGAGCTCCATGATAGGGTCGCTGCCGAAAGCCGACGACCCTTCCCGAGGCCGTGGTAGGTCCGATGCCGAGAGGATACCCTTGGATCCGGATCGCTTCCCCCGGGACCGGGGGGCTGTTCCGAATCGGCAGGGTTCGCATCTTCAATCCGGGAGGAAGATGGATCTGCACCAAGAGCAGATCGCCTACTTCCGCCAAGATGCGATCGACACGGAACGGCTCGCCCTCGCCATCCAGGACGGAGCAGAAGACCGCCTGCGCCAAGAGATGGCGATTCGTGACCAGCTGCCCATGCGGGTTGACAAAAAAACCGGTGCCCGTCATTCGGACGATCCCGCGGCCATGGTCTTGATAGGCGATCACGCGGACGATCGCTTCGTTCGGCTGCTCGGCACGATCGAGGTGGATGCCGTCCGCCAATCCGACCATAGGCAGCGACCCCAACATTAATGCGGCAAACGCGCGAGCTTTGCGCCCCATGTCTTTTGCAACCTCGTTCCGCCCCACCCGATCGCGAGCCGGAGCCTTGGAGCGAGCGGAGAGGGCGCCGGTCCTTCCCTCTCGCCTGCCGGAGAGGGCGCCGCTCAGGATCAACGGCTTGCTGTGCGCCTTCCCCTCCGTCTCCCGGTCACTACGGACCATAGTCTCCGTGTACCGCCGGACCGCTCCCCCGACAAGGGAAAAGAGAGAGAACCTCGCGTTAATGCTGCCTGCCGGAATGGCCTCGCCGATCCCGCTCGGACGGGAACGGAGCGCTCCTCGTCTCCGCGGCGCGATCTCTGCGCTCTAACGCTCGAACGCACCACGCGCCTTTTTAGGGGTCATCCCGATAGCCGCCGGGATGGGTGCGATGCCATTGCCAGGCGCTCTCGACGATTTCCGAAAGCCGGGAATGTACAGGAGCCCAAGAAAGCTCTTGACGGATCTTGTGGACATTCGCCACCAAGCGCGGGGGATCACCCGGACGTGCGGGGCGGAGGTCGTAGGGGATCGGGATGCCGGTGACCTTGCGGGCCGCCTCGATGACCTGCAGGACGGAATATCCCTCGCCGGTTCCCACATTATAGTGGCTTGATTGCTCTCTTTGCAGCACGGCCAGATGCGCCGCCGCGAGGTCGCGCACATGCACATAGTCCCGGACCGCCGTACCATCGGGCGTGGCGAAGCCGTCTCCATAGACTTCCACCGATTTGCGCTGTCCCAAGGCCACCTGCAAGATCCGAGGGATCAGATGGGTCTCTTCTCTGTGGTCTTCTCCATGCCGCTCCGAAGCTCCAGCGGCATTGAAATAGCGCAAGATGAGCGGGGTGATCCCGTGGATCTCCGAATACCAACGCAAGATCTTTTCGAAGCAGAGCTTGGACTCGCCGTATGGATTGATCGGCCTCGTGTCGCCTCGCTCCTCGATCGGGATTTTCAACGGGAGCCCGTAAACCGCGCAAGTGGAGGAAAAAACGATCTTCCGCACCCCGGTCGCCACCATGGCATCGAGAAGATGGATCCCGTGGAAGACGTTGTTCCGAAAGTAGGTCGATGGATCGCGCATCGATTCCGCTACCAGAGCGCTGGCCGCGAAGTGAATGACTGCGTCAGGCTTCTCGTTCTGGAACAAGGCCAGCAGTTGGTCGCGCTCGCTCAAGTCGAGGCGGTGGAACGCGGCCCGCTCATCGACGGCCGCTCGATGTCCCTCCGAGAGATTGTCGACGACCACCGTGGAAATCCCCGCGTCGAGGAGGTGCTCGACACAGACACTCCCCACGTATCCCGCCCCTCCGGTCACCAGGATCTTCATAACGTCGAAAGGCGCGCGCCTAGTCCTTTAGATTCATCGAGAGAAGAAACTCGACGTTGGTCTTGGTCTTCCGCATCCGCTCGAGCAAGAGCTCCATCGCCTCCACGGGGGGAACGGAGGAGAGTGCACGGCGCAAAACGTGAATGCGCGCAATCTCGTCGGGGTGGTAGAGCAGTTCCTCTTTCCGTGTTCCCGACTTGGGGATGTTGATCGCGGGATAGATGCGCTTGTCGACCAAGGAACGGTCCAGGTGGACCTCCATGTTGCCGGTTCCCTTGAACTCCTCGAAGATGACGTCGTCCATTTTGGACCCGGTGTCGACCAGGGCCGTGGCCAGAATCGTGATGCTCCCGCCCTCTTCCAGGTTTCTTGCCGCTGCAAAAAAACGCCGCGGTTTCTGCAGGGCGTTGGCGTCGACTCCTCCCGTCAGGATCTTTCCGCTGTGCGGTTGAAGCGTGTTGTAGGCTCGGGCCAACCTCGTCAGGGAATCGAGCAGGATGACCACGTCCACCTTGGTCTCCGCCAATCGCTTCGCCCGCTCGATCACCATTTCCGCCACCTGCACATGGCGATCCGGCGTTTCATCGAATGTCGAACTGATCACCTCCCCCCGCACGGAGCGCTCCATGTCGGTGACCTCCTCGGGCCGCTCGTCTACGAGCAGAACGATGAGGTGAGCCTGCGGATGATTTTCGCTGACCCCATTGGCGATCTTCTGCATGAGGACCGTCTTTCCCGTTCTCGGTGGCGCGACGATCAATCCGCGCTGACCGAAGCCGATTGGAGTGACCAAGTCGATCACCCGCAGAGAGGGATCCTTGGACTTCCCTTCCAGAAAGATCCGCCGGTTCGGGAAGAGAGGAGTGAGATTGTCGAAAAAAATGCGATTGCGGACCTTTTCCGGCTCCTCCCCTTCGACGAGGTCGACCTGTAGAAGAGAGAAGTATCGCTCCTTTTCCTTCGGATGACGAATGGGCCCAGAAACCGAGTTCCCCTTTTTGAGCCCATTGCGCCGGATGAGCGCCGGCGAAACATAGACATCTTCCGGGCAAGGAAAATAGTTATAGGCGGGGGACCTCAGGAAACCATAACCCTCGGCGAGCACCTCCAACACACCTTCTCCGAAAATCGGGCCGTTTCTCTGGGCATGGCGGCGCAGAGTCTCGAAGATCAACTCGTGCTTGCGCAGCAGGCCGGGATTCTCGATCTGATACTCGGCGGCTCTCTGCTGGAGATCGGAAAAGGAAAGATGCTGCAGTTCGCTCAAGCTCAGCGGCTGACCGCTCAGATGGGGACGCGACCACTCTCCGCTGCCCTCCTTGCGGTTCTGCTGCTCTCCGCCGAGCGGTTCGCCGCTCCGCGCCGGGGCCTGCCCCCGAGGCTGTCGCCGCTCTTGGGAATGACCAGACTCCTCCGCATGGCCACTCCCGACCGATGGACTCCGAATCGGTTCGCTTTTCGGTTCGTTCTTCTCCTGATCGATATCATCCGCGTTCATTCTTTATCCACCGAGGTTTCCCTCTTCCCCTTTTCATAAAAAACCCGCCTGTCCCATTGGACTCCGATCGGATTCCCCTTCGCATATCTTTCTCCGCGCGAGAAGACCGAGGCATTCAAGATGCCGCACAGGCGAGAACAAAGCGTGAAAGCTGCCGCTCAAGAAGTTCTAGCGAACCGTCGTTCCAAAGGAGCGCGTCGCTGCGCGCCGCCTTCTTCTCCACCGGCCACTGACTGTCGATCCGTGCCTCCGCTTCCTCCCTTTCCAAACCACGAGCCAGGAGCCGCCGCACTTGCGTCGCGTAGGAGCAACCTACGCAGAGGACTCTCTCAAACTCTCCTTCCAGGGCTGCTTCATGCAAAAGGGGAACCGAAACAGCGATTTTTCCGTTCGGGTTCCGAGCCCTAAAATCGGTCACTCCCTTGCGCCACTTTTCGAGGATAGCGGGGTGAGTGAGCTCGTTTAGCGTCTTCCGCAACTGAGAGCTACGAAAAACCATCGACCCGAGCTTTTTTCGATCGATAGTCTGATCCTCATTTAAGATCTGCTCGCCAAACACGTCAACCAGTTTTTGCCAAGTTTTCTCGCCCGGCACCTCCAACTCCCGCGCGATCTCATCGCAATCGATCACGAACCATCCCTCTCGCCGGAGGAGAAGAGAGACCGTCGACTTGCCGGCAGCGATTCCGCCGGTCAAACCAAGGTAGGAAATTGGCATCGGGAGGTTCGCTCTCGTCGATTGGCCGGAAGGGCGGAAGGAGCCTCATGCCCGGCTCCGCTGCCCGCTGTCTTTTCTGAATCCCCGTGTTCCGCTCCGCCGATCGGCAATCCCGTCTGCATTCGGCCCATCCATTCCCAGTTGACAAGCCTTCTCTTTCGGCAAAGAAGGAGCACGTGACTCTCGATACGGCCTATGCCGCCTGCCGTCGCATTGCTCATCATTACGAGAACTTCCCCGTCGGCTTCCTGGTCAGCCCCCATCTGCGGCCTCATATCCACGCCGTCTATGCTTTTGCCCGGTTGGCCGACGACATCGCGGATGAGGGATACGGGGGACTCTCCGCCGAATCCGTTCCGCCGGAACAGACGACCTCGGGTCGCCTCGCGGGGCTTCGCCGTTTTGAAACCGCCGTCCGCAATCCGGCCGCCGAGCCGGAGGATGCGATTTTCCTGGCGCTTCACCACACGATCCAGCAGTTCGATCTGCCCATTGCCCTCTTCCTCGATCTCCTCAGTGCTTTTGCACAGGACGTCGAAAAGAAACGCTACGCCACGTTTGCCGAAGTTCTCGACTACTGCCGCCGCAGCGCCAATCCGATCGGCCGGCTCGTTCTTCTGATCCACGGGGAACGGGAAGAGGAGCAACTCGCCGCATCGGACGCCATCTGCACGGCCTTGCAGATCACAAATTTTTGGCAAGATGTCTCCGTCGATCTTCTCAAGGACCGTATCTATCTGCCGCAAGACGAGATGACGAGCTTCGGAGTGACCGAAGAAAGCCTCCTTGCCGGTTGCGCAGGTCCCGAATTTCGAGCCCTCCTCGCCATGGAGGTGGAGAGAGCCTTTCGGCTCTTCGATGAAGGCTACGGATTGATGCAAACGCTTCCCCGACCTCTCCGCTGGGAAATCGAGCTCACTTGGCACAGCGGGCGGCGCATCCTCGAAAAGATCGTCGACCTCGATTTCGACACCCTTCACCATCGTCCTACCCTTGGTGCTCTCGACGCTCCGACCCTCTTGGCCAAGGCATTTTTCTGCATTCGGGACGGCTCGCCCCGTTCGCCGGAGAGAGCCGCTCTCGGCACGTCCCTACACGCCGGCAGCAGCTAGGGGAACTAGCCTGCGCCTGTGACCCTCGAAAAGGGCGACTTCGCGGATCTGCAGCCTTTCCAGCAACTCGGAGAGCCGTTCATAATCTTCCCCGATCTGAAAGGAGGAGTGGGCGTCCGAAGCCAAGGTAAAAGGGATGCCCATCTCTCGGGCCCGCCGTAGGATCGCCTCGTCGGGATAAGCCTCGCCCACGGGCTTTCTCCAGCCCGCCGTGCTGATCTCCAGGGCCAAGTCCCTCTCCCGCACCAGAAGCAAGATTTCTTCAAAGTAGCCCAGGAAGTCGGTCTTGGGCCGAAATCCGAAGATCTTGATCAAATCCAGGTGAGCCAGGCAATCGATCCAGCCTCTTTCCACGAGCTCCCGCAACGCGGCGGCGTATTCCCGATAAATCTCCTCGATCGGCCGCCGGGAAAAGCCGACATCCTCCCCAGCACGATCAAAGGGCCAATCTCCCAGAAAATGGACCGAGCCAAGCACGAAATCGAGCTTGTCCCAATTCCGCTGCACCCAAGCGAGTCCGGCTTCGCTACTCTGCGGATCGTTGTCGAGCTCGATTCCCATTCGAATCGTCAGGTCGTCATTTTCCTCGCGCCATCCTCGAAAGGCGTCGAAGTCGACTCCCGCGTGGTAGCGATCGTGGTCGGTGATCGCGAAATCTCGAATCCCTCTCTTGCGGGCAGCGTCCGACCAGGGTTCGAGCAGGTCGCGGCTGTACGGCTGAAGCCGATGCCCCTGAGGATGCATGTGGTAGTCGCTGAAAATCTTCATGGATTGCCTTTCTGGGCACCGAGCCGTTGCCACGTCGCTCCCTCCGGCTGGATCGCCTCTCCTTCCCG
Source organism: Methylacidiphilaceae bacterium (assembly GCA_028710285.1). GTDB lineage: Bacteria > Verrucomicrobiota > Verrucomicrobiia > Methylacidiphilales > Methylacidiphilaceae > Methylacidimicrobium. The sequence continues at coordinate 11,437 of JAQTUK010000040.1, forward strand.
AACGCCATGCCGAGTGAACCAGTCTCGATTGACTTCGAGAGCGAAGCAAACGCGCGCACTCCGACTGGCAACGATCCTCGTGTCCAGCGGCTGAAGATCGTGGATTTCGAGAATGATGCCATCCCGATCGAGAAAAGCCACCGAAAGCGGGATCGTGGTGTTCGCCATCCAGAACGACGCCACTCCCTCCCGCGGGAGCAGGAAGAGCATCCCTGCATCCTCACCCAACGTTCGCCGGTACATCAGCCCGCGCGAAAGTTCCTCATGAGTGCGCGCCACCTCGACGGTCAGACGACCCGTCCCCACGGAAAGGCGCAAAGGGGCGGATGCGATCTCCGCGGCTCTCGCGAGGGGGAACGGATTCATCCAGCCAAGCTGCGCCAACAGGAAAAGGAAGGCAACTCCTCCGAATCGTCCCTTGCGCGTGAGAACCGGTAGAGGAAGATTGGCAGGGTGCCGGCCCCGTTTTCGTCCGCCCAGAGGTTTGCGTTCGCTTTCGCACGACCGCTCCAGAATTAGCGTTCCCCCACCCATGCCAAGCTCTTCTTCCCCGCGACCACTCTGTCTTCTGCTGACCGTCGATCGAAGGAGCCCCATGTTTACGGAATTTCTCCAGGCGCTGGAAGAACGAAGCAGGCAAGGAAACGACATTTATCTCTACTGCTTGGACGACGGGATCCGGGAGATCGACACGCTGCTTCCTCGCGCCGGACCACGCCTGCGGCTCTTCGGATGCGCCTATGCCGCTCTCCGCCGCTCTCTCCCGCGAAAGGCCGACGTGACCTACGGTGGGCTTGGCTTGCTGACGGACTTAATCCTCGGCACCGGAGAATTCCTGGCTTTCTAGCCGGTGCCGAGGGTGAGGTTCGGGCGCAACTTTCCACCCGAGCGGGAGAGCGCTACGCTTCCCTCGCTTCGAAGCGATGTTCGACTTCTTGCCAATTCACGAGGTTCCAGAACGCCTTCAGCCAGTCGCCGCGCCGGAACTGGTATTTCAGATAGTAGGCATGCTCCCAGACGTCGCATCCGAGGAGGGGATAGCTCCCCTCCATCAGTGGGGAATCCTGGTTCGGCGTAGACAGGACTTCGAGCGCCCCGGCCGGATTGCGCACCATCCAGACCCAGCCGCTGCCAAAGCGGGCGAGGCCCGCCGCCTCGAACTTGCCTTGAAATTCGCTAAAGCTTCCGAAGGTGGACTTCATCGCTTCCTGGAGCCTTCCCGAAGGCTCCCCACCGGCACGAGGAGCCATCATCTTCCAGAACATCGAGTGGTTGACATGTCCACCACCATTATTTCGCACGGCGGTACGGATCTTCTCCGGAACGACCGCAAGGTTCCGGATCAACTCTTCGGGGCTCTTCGCCGCCAAGTCGGGGTAGTCGGCAAGAGCCTTGTTCAAGTTGTTCACGTAAGCCTTGTGATGGCCGTTGTAGTGGCAGTCCATCGTCAGCGTATTGACGTATGGCTCCAACGCATCCAGGGAATAGGGTAGCTGAGGCAACTCGTATGCCATAGGGAATCCTCCTTTGAATCTTTGCCTTTCGCCAATCGGCGCCAACGAATGGGATATGGTCTTGCGTTCCTCGGTGCCATTGGTCCCGAAGCCGGCGTGACCGAACGACCAATTGGTAGGGTCACTCAAACGCAACCGTTCCGGAAAGGCAAGGCCTTTTTCCTCATCCCAACCCAGCGTTTCCCTGAGCCGGCACGGCAACGGCCAGGAGCCATGACCGGCCAGAGGCCTTGGGGAGCAAACGAATAAACGAGTTGCCCGCCTGCCTTCGGACACGCTAGAGTGCGCCGTGAAGCTCTGGGAGAAAGCCAAGAGTCGCCTGCTTGCGGAGATCAGCAGCATCTTCTGCTTCGGCTTGGCGCTTCTTCTGCTCCTCAGCCTCGTATCGTATCGCCCGAGCGACATCGGCTTCAACCAGTGGCCTCAACAGGCTGAGGCGGCCAATGCGATCGGACCGGCGGGCGGCTACACGGCTTTCGCCCTTTACTCCCTCTTCGGGCTCGGAGCCTACCTGATCCCGTTTCTGCTGCTGACCGCAGGGATGGCGTTCAGTCTGCAGGCCCAGGTGGTCTGGAGGTGGAAGATCCTCTGGACCATTCTCTTCCTGATCGCAGCAGCAGGGCTCATCAACGTGCAACCCTACGTCGGAAGCGAGTGGCGGTCTCGCGTGAATATCGGAAGCACCGGAGGCTTTGTCGGCGAGCTTCTCGACCGCCCCTTGCTTTCCCCTGCGCTCGGGAGAACGGGAAGCGAGATCTTCTTGGGTCTCACCTGCCTTCTTCTGCTGGTCATTCTCTACGAGGCGGAACCCGTTCGCAGCCTCATCCGCCTCGCACACTGGGCGGAAGAGCGCTGGTCGGCGTACCGGGAAGAACGTCTCCGCCGCGAGGGAGTGCGGGGTCAAATCGAGATTGCCGAACGCAAGCTCGCCGAAGAGGAGCGGCTGCTTTCCCGGAAGCTCACCGCAAAGGAGAATCGCCTCAGCGCACGGCGCGAAGCGCCCCCGCCCGAGATCATCGACACGGCGGAGCCTCCGCCGTCGCGCAATCCTCCTGCCCCAGTTTTCGAGCGGGTCCGCAAGCCCGCGACCGAGCCCACCTTCCGCGCGCCAGCCGCGAGCAGATCGACGGACTATTGTCCTCCTCCCCTCCGCCTGCTCCGGGATGGGCCCCCTCCACGCAAGGGCGGTCCCGGCGACGTTGACCTCCGGGCAACGGGGGATCTCCTGGTCAAAACCCTGGAGAGCTTCGGCATCGAGACCTCCCTGGGAACGATCACCAAGGGACCCACGGTGATCCGGTTCGAGCTCTATCCGGCCGAAGGGGTCCGCGTCGATCGGATCCTGAGCCTCCAAAGGGATATTGCCCGGGCGACGCGGGCGGAGAAAATCCATATTCTGGCTCCCATCCCAGGGAAGGACAGCGTAGGGATCGAAATCCCGAATCCGAACAAGTCCTCCGTCGTTCTGCGCGATATCCTCAGCCTTCCCGAGTTCCAGCAAACCCGGGCGCGCCTGCCGATCGCCCTCGGGAAAGATGTCTACGGCCAGCCCCTGATCGCCGATCTCGCCGAGATGCCCCACCTGCTCATCGCGGGAGCGACGGGCTCCGGAAAATCCGTCTGCGTGAACTCCCTCTTGCTCTCCCTGCTCTATCGCTTCGGTCCGGAGGAGCTTCGGCTCATTCTGGTCGATCCCAAGCAGGTGGAGCTGCAGATCTACAACGGAATCCCCCACTTGATCGTCCCGGTCGTCGTCGAACCCAAGAAGGTGATCACCGCCCTCAAGTGGGTGATTGCGGAAATGGATAAGCGGTACAAGCTCTTGGCCTCCGCCGGTGTGCGCAACATCGCCGCCTACAATGCGCAGATTCTCAAGAACGTCTCCGCGCGACCTAGCACCTCTTCCGCTTCCGCGAACGATCCCGGCGAGAAAGTCGTTGAGGCAGATCCCCCCAAGCCCCTCCCGGCCATCGCCGTTATCGTCGACGAGCTCGCCGACTTGATGCAAACCTCTTCCGCGGACGTCGAAGTCGCGATCGCGCGTCTTTCGGCCAAGGCGCGCGCTGCCGGAATCCACCTGGTCGTCGCGACGCAGACCCCGCGAAGGGAGGTGGTCACCGGGGTCATCAAGGCGAACATCCCCAGCCGGATCGCCTTCCAGGTCAGCAGTTCGCTTGACTCCCGGGTAATCCTGGATGAAAATGGCGCTGAAAACCTTTTGGGAAAAGGAGATTTTCTCTATTTGCCGCCAGGCGTGGGTCAAGTGGTCCGAGGTCAGGGGGCATATATTTCGGAGGAGGAGGTAGCCGAGGTCGTGGACTATGTTCGCGCCCAAGGAGGGCCGGTGATGGAGAACGAACTCCACGATCAGCTTTCTGGGGAATCTCCAACGAGCGACCTGTCGGATTCTGATCGTGAAGTGGTTCAGAAGTGCCTGGAAATCATCTGGCAAGAGAGACGCGCCAGCACCTCGCTCCTGCAGCGACGCCTGCGGCTCGGGTACAATCGAGCGGCGTGGGTCATGGATCTACTTCAGGATCGAGGGCTGGTTGGGCCGGAAAACGGCGCCAAGCCCCGGGAAATCCTCGCTGATCTGGACGGTCCGGTCCCGACCGCGTAACAGCGTGCTCCGTCATGCCCATCAACGATATTAAGAGACTTCCGCCCGGGAAGAGCATCGGCCATCAGCTGCAGGATGCGCGCGAAGCATTGGGGTGGAGCATTCACACAGCCTCCAAAGCGACCAAGATCTTGCCCGAGCAGATTGCGGCTCTGGAGCAGGATGACTATCGCAGCTTCGCCGCACCCGCCTACGTTCGCAACTTCCTCCGCACCTATTCTCGAGTTCTCCACCTGGACGAAAAGGCGCTGCTCGATCAATTGGATCAGGCGTTCTGGCCGATGCGCCGCGGCCCGTTCCCTACGCAGAAGCCGCTGCTCCTGACGGGACGAGTGCAGGCCGCCCGGCGGCGCTGGATCACTCCGCAGCTCGTCGCGTTCCTCGTGGCCGCCGGACTTTTCGTCCTCATGTGCGCGGTGGGCGCCTACCGGGTCTACCAAGTGGCTTCCTACCGGCGCCCGACGCCGTCCGAGCCCAAGGAGATCACCGGCCTGGAGTTCTCTCCCGAGGGTCGAGCAGCCCGGAAGCCGGTCGGGGCGGAAATCCGAAAGAGGACCCCCCTTCCTCCTCCACCTCCGGAAGTCGTGGAGGTTCGCCGGGCCCTCCCCGTGAATTCCTCGCCCTCGGAGCCCCCGGAGGGAACCGCCGCTCCTTCCATCCGTATTGCCCGGGCGATTCCCGTTCATCCCATCGAAGGACAGAGCGCTCCTCAGGAGGAATCGGCCTCGGGCTCGGACGCCCCCGCTCCGATGGAAGAGTCGCAGGAGGAAAGGGATGCGAACGTACAAGAGGGGGGACAGGAGGAAGCCTCGGCCGCGACCGACACCCCTTCGGTCGATTTCCCCTCCCCGACAAAGGCATACCATCTGGTTCTCCAGGCCAAGAAGGAATCGTGGGTTCACGTCACCGTGATCGAAGATGGCCACAGCCGCCAGCTGTTTGCAGGTCTTTTGCATGCCGGAGAGCGCAAGGAGTTTCTTGGCCCAAAGTTCCGGATCAAGATGGCCAACAGTTCCGTGGTCGATATCGTGCTCGACGGACAGACGGTCTCGATGGCCGCCGCCTCGCCGTCGCAAGAGCTGACTCTTCCGAACCCATGATCCCCTCGTCGCTCAAGGGGAAGACCGTAGGGATGATCCCGCTCGGGTGTGCGAAAAACCTGATCGACGCCGAGATCATGCTCGGACGGCTGGCGGAGGCGGGCGCCGTCGTCTCTTTCGAGGCCGCGACGTCGGACGTTCTCATCATCAACACCTGTGGATTCA
>JAQTUK010000177.1 GCA_028710285.1 Methylacidiphilaceae bacterium
CCGACCCATCACGGTCTCTTCGATATCTCCTTTCTACGGTGCGTTCCGAACATCACCTTGCTCCATCCCAAGGATGAGGATGAACTGGCCGACATGCTCTTCACGGCCATGCACCATCCCGGCCCCGTCGCGATCCGGTATCCGCGCGGGCCCGGCTCGGGGGTAGCCGTAAAACCGTTTCCGGATCTGATTCCCATCGGCAGGGCCGAGGTTCTTCAACACGGGAGGGATGTGGCGATCTTTGGCCTGGGCATGATGGTTCCGATGGCCTGCGAGCTTGCCACGGCTCTCGGCTCCGAGGGAATCTCGGCGGCCGTGATCAATCCGCGAACGGTAAAGCCGCTGGATCGAGGAACGCTCGAGTTTTTCGGCCGAAGCGTCGACGCAATCGTGACCATCGAGGATCACGTCCTGGCCGGCGGTTTTGGATCCCTCGTGCTCGAAGCGCTGTCCGAGTTGGGGATTGCGGTCCCCGTCGTCCGCATCGGCTGGCCGGACCAGTACATCGAGCACGGAAAGGTGGACCAGTTGAGGAAGAAATACGGCCTGACCGTGGAGGCGGCGCTCGAAAAGCTCCGCCCCATCCTCAAGGGAAGGTTTCGTTCGTTTGGAGAGATCGCCTAGGCTTGGCGGGCGCGAACCGGTCCCGAGCGAACCTGCCTTGCCGTTCGAGAAGCGTTTATGAAAATCGTTTTGGCCTATTCGGGAGGACTCGACACCTCTGTGATCCTCAAATGGCTCACGGAGACGTACGAGGCTGAGGTCATCGCCTTCTGCGCGGATGTCGGGCAGGCGGAGGAACTGACCGGGCTCGAGGAGAAGGCGCGCCAAACAGGGGCATCCCGGTGCCTGATCTCCGACCTGCGGGAAGAGTTTGTCCGGGATTATGTATTCCCCATGATCCGGGCGGGCGCGATTTACGAGGATCAATACCTGCTGGGAACCTCGATCGCGCGCCCCTTGATCGCAAAAAGGCAGGTGGAGATCGCCCGTGAGTTCGGAGCCGATGCCGTTGCGCACGGAGCGACCGGGAAAGGGAATGATCAAGTCCGCTTCGAGTTGGCTTTCGCGGCCTTGGCCCCGGACCTGCGCGTGATTGCTCCCTGGCGGGAGTGGGATCTTACCGGGAGAGCCGATCTCATCCGCTATGCGGAGGAACACGGGATCCCGGTCCCGGTCACGACGGCCAAGCCCTACTCGATGGACCGCAACCTCTTTCACATCAGCTACGAGAGCGGCGTTCTGGAAGACCCGTGGCAGCCTCCTCCCCCCGATCTTTTCCGGTTGACGCGAAATCCGGAAGATGCACCGGACGAGCCGGAAACCGTGGAACTCGCTTTTGAGGCCGGGAACTGCGTTGCCGTCAACGGGAAGAACCTCTCCCCGGCCGCACTCCTGAGCAGGCTCAACGAAATCGGCGGCAGGCACGGAATCGGCAGAGTCGATATCGTCGAAAATCGCTGTGTCGGAATGAAATCGCGAGGGGTCTACGAAACCCCGGGAGGGACGCTCCTTCGCTTTGCGCACCGGCAGGTCGAGACCTTGACCCTCGATCGGGAGGTCATGCATCTGCGGGACTCTCTGCTTCCGCGCTATGCCGAACTGGTCTATTACGGGTTCTGGTTTGCCCCGGAGCGGGAGTTTCTCCAGGCGGCCATCGAGCAGAGCCAACGATTCGTGACCGGGACCGTCCGGCTCCGGCTCTTCAAGGGGGCTCTGCAAACGCTGGGCCGAAAAAGCCCGCATTCGCTCTACAATCCGCAACTGGCGACGATGGAGGCCGATCAGGGTGCCTACGATCCCCGCGATGCCACCGGCTTCATCCGCCTGAACGCTCTCCGGCTTCGCACGGGGGCGCGACGACAGCAGCAGGCTCAGGCTCCGTAGCCCGGCCGCTTGCCCATCACTCCCCGTCTTCCGGGTTCTCGAACCAGCTCCGGCCGTCGCGGGCGATCAGGACCTGGGCGGCTTCCGGTCCCCAGCTTCCGGCCGAGTAGTTGGGAAAGTCGTTCGGCGGGTTGGATTCCCAGACTTGAAGGATCGGGTCCACCAGAGACCAGGCCGCTTCGACCTGGTCGGCTCGCATGAAGAGAGTGCTATCTCCGAGAATCACATCCCGCAGCAGTGTCTCGTAGGCCTCCGGAGTTTCGGCCTTGAAGGCCTCCCGGTAGGAAAAGCGGAGGTCGACCGGGCTCAATCGGATCGTGGGTCCCGGCCGCTTCGCCTGAAAACTGAGCAGGATGCTCTCTTGGGGCTGGATGTTGAGGATCATCCGATTAGGATGCCACTGGTCGACCGCGATCGCGGGAAAGGCCTGGTGCGGGACCGGACGGAGGCTGATGACCACTTGAGATACGTGCTGAGCCATCCGCTTGCCTGTCCGCAAGTAGAACGGGACGTCCTGCCACCGCCAATTGTCGAGGAAGACCTTCAGGGCGACAAAGGTCTCCATCTTGGATTCGAGGGAGACCGCTGGCTCGCTCCGGTAGGCGGGGACGTGTTCTCCTCGCACCCATCCCGCGCCGTATTGGCCGCGCACCGCAAGCCGGTGGACCAACTCCGTGGGAACGGGGCGGACCGCATGGAGGACGTCGGTCTTCTTGTTGCGGACCTCTTCGGCCTCGAAGGAGACCGGAGGCTCCATGGCAACGGTGCAGAGGAGCTGGAAGAGGTGATTCTGGACCATGTCGCGCAAGGCACCGGCCCGCTCGTAATATCCTCCTCTCTGCTCGACTCCGATCGTTTCGGCCACCGTGATTTGAACGTAATCGATGTACCGGCGGTCCCAGATCGGTTCAAACCACGCGTTTCCGAAGCGGAGCGCCAAGATATTCTGAACGGTCTCCTTGCCGAGGTAGTGGTCGATACGGAAGATCTGCTTCTCCTCGAAGATTTCGGTAAGCGATCGGTTCAGCGCCTGGGCGGAGGCAAGATCCCTCCCGAACGGCTTTTCGACCACGATGCGGCTTCCGGGAATGCTCTTTCCCAGGCCGACCTTTCCCAGCCCCGTGGCGATGGGCTCGATCAGCGTGGGGGAGGTGGCCAGGTAAAAGACGGGATTGGCAGAGCCGCCCCACGCTTGGCGGAGGTCGTCGATCGCCTTAGCCAAGACGCCGAAGGTGTCCGGGTGGCCGAGGTCTCCGCAGTGGTATTGGGTAAGAAAGGAGGCGAAGGTCGACCAGGAGGCTTCGTCGAGCTTGCGCCGACAGAAGGATTCGACTCCCGTTCGGAGATGGCCGTGAAATTCCTCCTTGGTCATCTCCTTCCGGTCCACGCCGACGATCGCGAACTTTTCCGGGAGCCATCCTTCCACGGAAAGGCAGTAGAGAGCGGGAATCAGCTTGCGCCAGGCGAGGTCGCCCGCGGCACCGAAGATGACCAGGACGGTGGGAGAGAGCAGGGAACGGTTCATGGAAGAAGGCTTTGATTCCGTGGGTTATTGGGGCGATCTGCCCGTCAGGCGGCTGGTCCCGACCGCGGGCCGATTCCGCATGGCTTCGGGAAACATTACGGGAGGGCCTCGCGGGAGCGCAAGCCTCGTCGCTTCGGGAAGGGCGTTGCGGTGGGGAGAGCGGAGAGCTAGGCTCTCAGGGAAAGGCTGCTTCCGTTTTGCTCTCCATGAAAAAGAAGGATGGATGGAAGGAGGAGGTTGAGGTCGGGATCCAGGAGATCCTCTTGCCTGGAACTCTCGAGGTGCCGCCCGAGGCCCGGGGGATCGTCCTCTTCGCGCATGGCAGCGGCTCGAGCCGCTTGAGCCGTCGGAACCGGTTCGTCGCCCAAGTCCTTCGGAGCAACGGCTCGGGGACCCTTCTCTTCGACTTGTTGACGCCGGAAGAGGAAGAGGAGGACGAGAGGACCGCCGCGCTCCGCTTCGATATCGAGTTCCTGGCCGGTAGGCTCTGCGGCGCCGCCCGCTGGCTGCAAGACCATCTCGGAGAGCACAAGATGGCTCACGGCCACTTCGGCTCGAGCACGGGGGGAGGGGCCGCACTCGGCGCCGCGGCT
>JAQTUK010000178.1 GCA_028710285.1 Methylacidiphilaceae bacterium
CACCCCCCCTAATCCCCCTAGTCGAGCTGGGGTCCTTAGGCTCAGCGTGGCCGCTGCCTTCCTCGGAGTCCTCGGGCTCTGCCTGCTGGGGGGCACTGGGGCTCAGGCGGATTCCTCCGTTCTCACGAAGTCGGGCACTGTCTACGAGCTCCTCTCAGCTCCTTATTCGCAGATCCTCCCCCAAGACGTCAGCTCCTACGAGTACGCGGCCAACCTCCCCACCCTGGCGCTGCGCATGACCGTCGCGGGCCAGTCGTTCATCGAGCCGGTCCCCGGAAGCGTCGATTCCTCCTTCAAGAGCGCCCAGGCTGTCGACTACGAGGAAACGACGGACACGGTCTTCATCGTCTACACGAAGGACTGGGGCTACCTCTCCGACCTTCACGTGGCGATCCGCCGTGGCGGAGAGTGGCTGACAGAGAGCCTGTTCCCGCCCCAGGGATTCAGCTCGGCGCTGAACCCGCAGCTAATCGTCACCCGCCAGAGCTACAAAGACTGGGGGCCGAACGGGTCGTCGGTCACCAAGACGCGTTCGATCGTCTCCATCGTCTGGTGGGAAGAGAGCTGGTACGCGACGGCCCGCCTTGCGCTCCTCTTCCTGGAGGACGGGCAGCTCTCCTCCGGGGACGTCCAGTTCTATGGGCTCAACGACCTTAGGGGCTACTCTGGTCCGACGTGGACTGACGGGCTCCCGCCCTCTTCGTACCGGTATCCGGCCGTCCAGCCCGACCCGACGACCAACGGCGGCTTCATGGTCGCCTATGCCAACCTCGCGCTCCAGAAGTACACCACGCTTCGGATCACCTTCCCGGATGACCTGACCCTCCTGGGCCCCGCTCCCTCCGGCAGCATGAACCGGAACTCGTTTGCCCGGGGCCATTTCCCGCTCGGACGCAACCTCGCCGACAGCCAGGTGCAGCCTCTGGTCGCCACGGAAGCAGCCGTCGGGACGTTCCTCTCGCCGACGGGCTCTCCGACCTTCTACTGGAACAGCGGCTCTGACCTCACCTTCGTTCGCTCCGATTCGGGCACGATGACCAAGACCCCGGTCGCGATCCCCCTGAGGCCCGACCTGAGCGTCGACAAGGGGATCGGTCTCGTCCGCTCGATGGCGACCAAGGACTAGCAACCTCGATTCTCTGACAAGGCAAGATGCCCGGAGCGCGCTCCGGGCATCTTGCTTTCTGGGTCAGTCTCCGGAGCCGTCACTCACTCCGCGGCTTCTCCCCCTCGAGAACGGGCACCTTGCCGAGATTCCCCTGCTCGCGTGCGATCCGCCGGTACCAATCCTCGGGGTATCGGGGATGTGTGACGTTGCCCTGGCTGTCGCGCACGTTGCCGTCGATGAACTTCCAGATCAGGAATTCCCCGAGGGCCCGCCACCTGACGACGAGCGCGTCGCCCTGGGACGTTGAGTAGGCGGTCAGATAGTCCCGCGCCTGGGCCGGAGACTCAGCTTGCAGCCTCAGGGCCGCCTTCTCCACCTCCGACTGCTCGGACAGGAGCCTGTCCTCCCACTCGCGCTGAACCTTCTGGATCTCGACGATCATGTCGGAGTAGCGGCTGTAGGCCCAGTTCGACACGAAGTTGAACACCCAAAACGCCGAGTCCCACGAGAACCGCGAGAAGCTGCCAGCGCCGGCACCGAACGTCCTTGGGACGCTCCTGATACCGCAGTAGATCGGCGTGTAGACGGTGCTGGCCGTGTCGTCGAACCCGAACCAGAGAAGCCCGCCGATCGCGGACGGCAGCCAGGAGCGAGATTGGGAGACGAACGAGAAACCGGTCTGCTGCGTGGAGATCGCCCTCTCGTGCAGGTACTCCTGCCCATCCACCTTGAAGGTCATCGGGCGCCAGCGGTAGGGCAGGGCGAACGGGCCGGCGCCGACGCCCTTCGTCATGTCCAGCTCGGTCCCCTCGAAGTGGTCGCGCATCAGCTCCATGACGTCGGAGACGGAGAGCTTGCGGTCCGGCTTGACAGAGAAGGGAAGCGGCCTGGCTCCCCTGACGCCCATCACCCAGTCCGAGGAGAGCTTGAGGGAAGGCGCCGCGCGGCGGAAAACGCTCCACACCCGCGCGTCGCAGCTCCGGATCGTGGCACCCCGCAGCGGGGAGTAGACCTCGGCGAAGCTGAGCTCCTCGTCCCTGCCCGAGAACCAGCCCTTCTCGCGCGCGAAGCTCGCCACGTCCTTCGCGTAGAGGCAGTTCTTCGGGTCGTCGAGCGGGAACGTTCGGACACGGGGCTGGTTCGCATGGCCCGAGATGGTCCCATCCGCCAGCTTCACCGCGACCCAGACAGCGCCCTTCTGCTTCTCTCCCTTGCCGATCATCTCCAGAATCCACGCCTCGGTTGGGTCCGCGATGGAGAAGGACTCTCCCGTGGAAGCGTAGCCATATTCGGCCACCAAATCGGTCATCACCTGGATCGCGTCCCGGGCCGTGCGGGACCGCTCGAGGGCGATGTAAATGAGGCTTCCGTAGTCGAGGATCCCTGCCGGCCCCTTCAGCTCGTCGCGGCCACCCCACGTCGACTCGGCGATAGCGACCTGGTGCTCGTTCATGTTCCCGACCACCTGGTACGTGATGGGGGGCTGCGGAATCCGACCGAGGAGTTTGCTGCTGTCCCAATCGACGATGTCCCGCATCGTCCCCATCCGGTGCGTCCCGGCGGGCGTGAGGGTGAGCTCGCCATAGAGCTCGTGGGAGTCCGCCGCGTAGGTGATCATCGTGGATCCGTCGGCGGAGGCACCCTTCGTGACGAGGATGCTCGTGCAGGCCGGCGCCTGGGAGCGGGCGGTCAGGACGAGGGCGGCGAGGAGGAGGCGGGAGGTGTTCCGTCGTTTCATCTGTGCGTCAGTCCTTTGCGTGCGGCCCGAGGTTCTCGAGACCGGCGGGATGGGGACGAATCTTAGTCGACGCCTCCATTGCAGCGTGCTAACGTGTTGCCCGCAAGGAACCTGCACCGCGTCCGGTACCTCTGGGCACACGCGGAATTCGGTGAAGTGGCGTTCTTCCCGAAAATTTTCTTGCATTCCCATCGTCTTCTCCAATAGAGTTCGGTCGATCCTGACGGATCCCGTATTTCGTATGGACGAGATCGATCGCCGCATCCTCGACATGCTCCAGCGGGACGCGAAGATGTCGCAGGCTCGTATCGCCGAGTCGGTCGGCTTGGCGACCCCCTCCGTGAACGAGAGGATCAAGAAGCTCGAGGTGCGCGGATTCATCCGGCGGTTCACCGCGCTCCTCGACCCGAGACTCGTAGGAATCCCCCAGGTCGCTTATGTCGATGTGCTGCTCGAGCACCCTCGCTTCGAAAAGCCATTTCTCGACGAGATTGAAAACCTCCTGGAAGCCCAGGAGTGTTTTGCGATGTCCGGGGAGTACGGCTACAGGCTGAAGGTCCGCGCCCGGGACGTCGAGCAGCTGGAGAGCATCATCAGGGAGAAGATCCAGACGATCCGGGGGGTGGCTCGCACCCGCGTCGAGCTCTCCCTCTCTGTCAAAAAGGACTCCACACTCCTGAATCTCACGTGATCGACCGCGCCAAACTTACGCACCCGTCCCATCCCAGTGTGCCCGAGTCGTCCCAGAAGCGTCTCTGGCGCGTCCCAAAAGACGCCCTCCTCCACGTAAGTGATTGTTTCTTCGTTCCTTCTTGAGGACAGATCCGGCCTGCGGGGCAGGCATACGGTTTGCGTGTACTGAGTCAAGGGATCGGAACCCGGACACACAGACGGATCCAACGATCCCGCCGCTCCCACCACTTTCGGCCGGCGCGGTTCTTTCCGACCGGCCCCATTCCGCAAAGACCCCACCTTCCCCGGTTCCTCAGACCCCGCACCCACCGCCGCACATCCCGCCCGGTCCTTACCGACCGGGCGGGACCCGCCATTTCTGGAGGGGGGCCTTTAGAACCGATAGGCGAGGGAGGCGGAGACCATGATCGGCGTGCGGCGGTTCACATCCCGGATCAGGTGTCCGGTGGCTT
>JAQTUK010000041.1 GCA_028710285.1 Methylacidiphilaceae bacterium
CAGAGCCCGTTGCCTGCGCGGCGTATCGCTGGGAGGCGACGAGATGGTCGACGAGGCCGGCGAGCTTTGCGGTCCCTTCGTGGAGCGAGCCCGCGTCGAGGACCGTCGGAATCCCCCGCCGCCGCGCTTCCTGGACCATGGGCAGAGAGATCCCTGGCTCGTGGCCGTCGAAAAGAACGGTGCGCGCCGTAGGCCATGGCCGGTCGGCGAGGCTTGCCTCCAGTTTCGGGGTCGCGGCGCTGTGGTTGACCACCGAGCGGCTTCCGTCCGGCTTCACCAAGCTGAGGGCTAAGGGGGTGGGGGCGGAGCCTCGGACCAGAAGCGAAGTCTCGACTCCCTCGTGCGCCAACTCTTGGGCATGGCGCTCGCCGAAGGGATCGCTCCCCAGGTAGCCGAAGAAGGCAGAGGAACCTCCCAGTCGCCGGACGGCAACGGCGGCATTCGCCGCGGGTCCGCCTCCTGCCAGGACGAGCTTTTCGGAGAAGAGTTTTTCGTCCGGACCCGGATGGTGGGGAACAAAAAATGCGAGATCGAAGCAGGCATGGCCCACGCAGAGAACATCCACCTCCATCTCGCTCCCTTTACCGCAAGGACGAGCGGAGGTCGATGGCCGGAATTATCTCCAGATCATTGCTTCCACCCGCTGCTTGAGCGCCTCGTCCATTGCTTCCATTCCCTGTCGGACCCTTTGCCTCCGGAAACGCCAGAGATAGGGAACGAGCAGCCCCCGAAGGAGCTCCCGGTGGTGGAGTATGGTCGTCTGTGATCCTTGGGCTTCCAGGAGGAAGCGATGCTCCAAGTCGACCAGGCCTGGGAAGAGCCAGCAGCTGATCCAGCGAAACTCCTGGTTGGGCACGACCCGAAGAACCTCGGCCTGCAGCCAGGCGGGCTTGGACTGCGGAAGGGAGATCTGGAGCGAGAGGGTCGCTCCGGGGATGGGTTCGCCGCAGACCTTGGGAAGAAAGGGGTTCCAGTGGGGATAGGAGGAAAACTCCATCAGCTCCCTCCAGATCGCTTCCGGAGGGGCCTCGATTGCCAGCCGGGTTTTAATGATTCTGCACGGCAACATGGCTCGTTTCGAATCCGCTCTCTTTTTTGATACTCGCGAGAGCTGCGCGCCGTTCGCCGGCGAGTCGCCGCTTCTCATCGGCGGCGGACGGAAAAGCCCATGGACGCCGATCGGAGTCGACTTCTGCCCCTGCGGAGCAGCACGGATTTACTTCAAGCAAGAAGCATGCCAAAGGGAGCATCCCCAGGGTTCCCAGCAGAGACCGGATCATTGCCGCCGGCGGGCTCTCCCTTGAGCGGGAACCAGTGTGAGGAAGGGGATTCGCTTGGTTGTCTCAAGCGGGAGTCGGGAAGAACCCGCGGCTAGCTTGCCCCCTTCCGAAGGCTGTCCAAAACCATCAAGGAGCACCTGGGCGGAATTGCTGCTTTCCTCCAGAGCCGGATCACCGACGGAACCATCGAAGCGATCCACGGACTGATACAGCTTGCCAAAAGGACGGCCAGAGGCTTTCAGAGCTTCCCCTACCTGAGAATCGCTGCATTCCTCAAAGCCGGAAAGTTGCGGCTCGATCTTCCGACTCCGCTCACCTAAAACAGCGAAGAGGCTTCGAAAAGGCACCGGCTTTTCGATCCCTCCTGGTGTTTCGCGACCGGTGTTGACCGTACAGGATTGAGTCAGGCGGCGACACACAGGTACACCGATGTAGTGAACTATTAATGCATAATCACGATTTACACACAATAAACACTGCGCTAGAGAAGATCGTGGCTCATTGCGACAAGGCAAAAGAGCTCTGGTATGATGTGAACCTGAATCGAAGGATGGGCGCGCTTGCGGAGCTCCAGAATGCACACCACTCGATTAAGGTGATGTACACATTTACTAGAGAGAGAATTAAAGAGTGGGATCTTCATGACCAGAAGAACTTCTCGCACGCGTTGAATCAGGCGAATCAGGGGCTTTCTGACGTATCGCTGCTTTGCGTCGAGCCGGAGAGTGGAGACGCGGAGAAGAAGTGGGAGAAGCTCGACAGCGCTGTTAAGACGGTGCAGACAATCTGGGGCCGCTACAGGACGATGGCATCGTGACCAGAAGCAATACCGACAGGAGCTGCCGAGGGCTTCTGCTCTTTTACCCCTACGCCCGACCCACAACGGCGGCCGATTCGGAACGAGCTCATCATGCGGAACACGACAAATCGAACATCATGACGTGGAGCGAGGGATCCCAAACCGGTTAGGAGGTGGGCTTGATCGCAATTAAAAACAGTGAAGCAATCCGAAAGACATGTAAACGAACGATTGACCGCGAAACTGACGAATGTCCCAACCTGCGGCAGAAGGCGGGTGTCAACCGCGTACTTTTAAATACTTCTCAAATTTGTCCGGAAGTGTATCACTTTGCTCCAGAAACCACTTAACTCGCTCGGGACTCTTCTCGATGCCAGGAGGTGCCATTAGCATGAACGCTTCTCGGGCCAACTTATTCAAGTGCTCCGATATTTCTCTATCGAAAAGCCATCGAGCAGCTCTTGCGTCGACGCAAAAACGCCGCACATCTGCCTTGCTCGTTTCTCCCTCTTGGACGATCGTCTCGCACAGACGCACAGCTGCTTCATATATCTGGACCCTGCGATCGAACAAATGCAACCGGAATTGGTTGTGAGCGGTCGCCCATTGCTTCCAGGCGATAAATATCGTAAGAACAGCGATGACTGGGGTTAAAAGACCAGATAAAATAGAAAGCAAGTTGTGCATGGACGGATTTGTTTTTGTCAGAGTCTGCTTGCTCAAGCAGATGTGAACATACTTGTGAATAAAGTTTCTGTCAAGTGTGGAATACTACGCGGGAAGCTTTAGCAACTAATTCTCACTGAGTCCGACCGAAGCGTGAAGCAAGAAATTGGGTAGAACGCATAGGAAAGGCCGCCTGTCCCTGGTATAAAGTGCGTTCAGGAGACGCATTTGCAACCAGGAAGGAAAGCGGCCTGCGATGACAGAATATAGACAAGAGACTTTTGCGTTTACAGCCCATGTTTCGCGTCGAGTGAAAGCAGGATTTACGCGGGCCGGGCTTCGAGCGACGGGGGAGCGCTCCTGTGGCGGGAAGGCGATCGGAAGATCGGTTAAGTGGCGGCCCGTTCGATACGAATGGCTTCCCCGCTGCCAATCGTGGCCAGAGCGTCCGGGTCGCCCGTGATCTTCCCCACGACGTTGACGCGGGTGACGAGCCGGCATTCGGAGCCGACCGAAATCGGGGTGGGGCCATAGGGCAGCGCCAGCGATCGGCCCTCGACCCAGTAGCAGATCGTTCCCGGCTCGACCACGTCGGTCGCATCGGCTTCTAAAGAGGCCTCCACGGGAGTCGAAAAGTAGACCTCCTTTCCCCAAGTCTTCGCGCTTGCCGTGAAGGGGAGAGCGGAGAGGAGCTTTTCGGAGGTGGGGGTCTCTTCGAGAAGACCCGTCAAGACCCCGTCTTTCCACGTGATCCGGATGGAAGGATGCGGCATTTCCCGGAGTTCGAGGATAGGCTGCCGGACCACTGCCTTCAAGCCGGGAAGCCGCTTTCGGGATTGATCCGGAAGGAAATCAGGAGTTTGCTTGGCAGCGAACAGGGAGGGAGCAAATGGCGATCGTGCAGAGGCTGCAGCATTACTTGGAGGAGAACCGGATCCCGTACCGGACGAGCCACCATCCGGAGGCATTCACCTCTCAGGAGGTCGCGGCGGCAAGCCATGTCTCGGGGCGCCACTTGGCCAAGGTCGTCCTGGTGAAAGGCGCCGAGGGGCTGGCGATGGCGGTGCTTCCCACCACGCGCCATGTCAACCTGGGCAAGCTCAAGGCGCTGATGCAGGTTTCGGAACTCGCGCTCGCCAAGGAGGAAGAATTCGCCCCTCGAGTCCCCGACTGCCGCCCGGGTACGGTGCCTCCCTTCGGTAACCTCTACGGACTGAAGGTTTACGTGGATGCCGAGATCGCCCGGCAACCCGAACTGGTCTTTCAGGCCGGAACCCACGAAGACATGGCGAGCTTGGCTTATCTCCACTTCGCGCGGTTGGTGCAGCCCGTGGTGGGGGATATTTCGGGTTAGCCCCGCAGGGCTCGGAAAGCTTTTGTCTTTGGTGCGGCCGACCCTCCCGAACGGCGCAGCGAGGATGCCGCCACGCTGGTTGCCGGCGGGGTCGTTTTTGACGCGGGCGGGCTATGTCTTCGAAAAGGGAGACGAGTTCGGCGTGGGAGGAATCGCCATCCGCTCCTGCTGGGAGTTGACGCGCATCCTGGACGATCCCTCTTGCGCTCAAGAGGCAACACGCGCTAAACTTCTTACCAGCAAGCAAGCGTCTTTCTCGAAGGGATCGCGCCCAAGGAGAAGCAGACAAAGGGAGGATCACGGCATTGATGGAATTATTGCCCGTGGAGAGCCCGCGCATCGCGGTGTCTTCTGGCGATCTCCCCCTTTTTCGGCCGATGCTGACCGGCAATGGCGTCGCCCTCGGTGCCTCGTCGGGGACGATGCACACGGTCTTCGAATCTCGTCCGCCGGCCGCGAGCCATGGGCCGTCAAGCGGTGGGTTCGCGCAGTGGTCGACTCCTCCTCTTGGATTCGGCTTCCCTGCGAGTGCGCCTGGGGCGATGGGTACAAACCTGCGGATGGAGGAGGGGCTCTTTCCTTCTCGCTTTCCCTCTTCGGCGCCAGGGAGTGGAGCCGACCCCCTTGGCCTGTCGGTGCTTGGGAGCTCGGCAGGGAGCATGAATCGGATCCGGGAGATGGCAGTCGCCTCCGCGAAGGGACTGGCGCGATTCTTGTCTGTCGGGAAGAGGTCGGAAATCAGCGGG
Source organism: Methylacidiphilaceae bacterium (assembly GCA_028710285.1). Classification (GTDB taxonomy): domain Bacteria; phylum Verrucomicrobiota; class Verrucomicrobiia; order Methylacidiphilales; family Methylacidiphilaceae; genus Methylacidimicrobium. The sequence goes on from JAQTUK010000041.1 coordinate 4,846, forward strand.
AATGCGTGGCCGGGTGCCATCGGCAGGCTGTTCGGCGCTCTTTCGGCGCAAGCGGGTAAGATCTTTCCGTTGGGGGTTGGCCCATCGCTGCCGGCGAGTCCCGCGGGCGGAAGTTCAGAACCTCCTGGCAGGGCGCTGCCCATTCTTGGGTCGAGTCCGGGGTCTCCGGCGCGCGAAGGATCGACTGGTCCCGCGCTCTTCGAGTTCGATTTTTTGCCCGCTACCGGGGGCGCCGGTCTCGCACCGAAAGCAGCGGGTCCTTTTGCCTCGTTGTGGCAGGGTGTGATGCACGCGGCGAACGCTCCCGGAAGCCGAATCCCCCGGCCGTCGCTCTTGGAGAACCAGGTTGCGGGGATTGCGCAGGAGTTGTTCTCGCAGGCCTCCGGAAGATGGGAAGCGGCCGGGAGTCTCCCCATCCGCGCCAGTGCTAGACCCATGGAAAAGGCGGAGATGAGTTCGCTTGCCAACCCCCTCGGGCGAAGTGGGGAGAGCGAGGCCGCCTTCGGGGCGGCTCCTGTGGGCGGGCGATCCATCGTGGACGAGCAGCTTCTGAAAGAAGGCGGCAAGCCGATCGAAGCTGTCGGGAGCGTGGGGGGCGGGGCCGTCAAGAGCCTCGGAGAGCGGGTCCTCGAGGCGCTGACCGGAATGCCGGGAGGCATGAGCGCCGCCGGAATGATGGGAACGACGCTCTTCTTTCCACGCGGACTGTGGACGGCGGCTCGCGATCGGAAGGGAAGGGCAGACGGCTTTGCCGGCTTGGCCTTCGGGAGCGCGGCAGCTTATGTTTCGGATGCGGAGGCGGATGTCGGCATCTCGGTCGCGGAAGGAGAGCCTTTGCGGGCGATGGTGGGCGCTGCACGGCTGCTTTCCGAGGAGGAGGGAAACGATGGCGAAGAGGAGGAGTGCGGCAGCGGAAAGGGTTTGACGGGTCCCTTGCTCATCCTCCCCGGCTGAATCCGATTCCGCAAGCCGACAGAGAAAGGGGCGACTACGCGGCGATGCAAACAGGGCTCGATCTCGAAACCCTTCTCCACCGGGATGTGGACGGGAGTTTCCGGCAAAGACTCGTCCTCCTGCTTGAGAGCTATGAGGAAGCCGTCCGGCAACAGATGCAGGGGGGACTTCCCCAAGCTCGCTACCAGACCATGGAGCTCTTGGCACAAGCCCTTGCGGCCGCAAAGACGATCGCCTTGGGTGCTTGCACCGGAGCCGACGGAACGCCGCCATGAGGGAATAGGGGGAGAGAGCCAGGAATGCCGCCGGCGGACATGCTCATGGAAATCGCCTTGCTTGGGCTCTTTTCGGGATTTGTCGGCGAAGCCGAAGCGATCTTCCGCGCGATGGAGCGGCTCTATCCCCGCAGCGCTCTTCCTTGGATCGGGCAGGGACTGGTCAGTCTGCGCGGCGGGGATCCGCAGCGGGCCGTTGGGTCATTACGCCACGCGCTCCGGGTCGAACCGGAGAGTGATCTTGCCCGCTCCTTTCTCGTGCTATGCCTGGAAATAGCGGGGAGGGGGGAAGAAGCCCGAGCGCTGGGCGCGGCCATGCGAAGCTTTGGCAGGGATCGAGGGGCCATGGATCTGATCGATCGGATTCTGCACCGTCCTCTGCCTGAGGCTCCCCTCCCCAGGGAAGTGGGGGCGGCACGATGGAAAGAAGGGTAAGAAATCCTTGACCTGAGGCCCGCTTTGTAGTGCTTACTCGAAAGACAAAAGACAAGACGGATGAAAAACAGCTGCGGCGGATTGGAGATCGAACAGAGGCTTAAGGAAGACGCCGACCGTTCCTATGAACGAGCGCTCCTCGCTCTCCTGGACGAGGAACGGCAGCGAGTCGCCCGCTGCTTGGCGGCTGGGGCTCCGATCGAAGAGTACCAGCGGTTGCAGTCCCTGGCGGAAGGGCTCTTGGCGGCGGTAGCCCATCTCCAGGCATTGGCGGCGCAAAGAGGCAAAGGAAGCGAATTGCCCGCGCCCGTCGCGGCCGGCAAAAGGTTGAGAGAAGACGCAGCGGGCGCTCTCTACAAGCTTTTGATCGAGCTGGGTTTCTCCGCCGCATTTCGTGGTCTTACGGAGCGCGCGGCAAGGATTTTCACCGCCGGGCGAGTTCTCCGTCCGACCCAAGCCCACGCTCTGCTGGGTGAGGCGGTTATCCGGCTGCAGAAATTGGAGCTGTCCGAGGCCACAAATCTCTTGGAAGAGGCGATCCGGCGGGAGCCCGATAACAAGCTCGTCCAGGCTTTCGGCGACCTCTGCTTCCAGCTCCTGCGTCAGCTGAGCGAAGGGCGTGGGGCGCTGGAAAGCGTCATCGGGAATGGTGCCACGAGCGTTGCAGGCAGACTGGTGCACCCCCGCTGATTCAAGAAGGCGTGGCAAGCTTCGCCTTTTGAGGCGATCCGGAAGGCGCCGCCAGGTCGATCCTCCTGCGACTACAGGTCCGCCTTCGGCGTGGGCTTTTTACCCTCCGATGGGGACGAAGGGACGATGTCGCGCATAAGCAGGGCGGCGAGGCGCTGAAGATCGGACCACTCATCTCGGGAAGGAGGGCGAATGAGCTTCAAGCAAATGGTTTCCCCATCGGCCAAGACGAGAAACTGGTCGCCTTCCTTCAACCCCAGCTGCTTGCGGGCAGCGTTGGGGATCACGATCTGACCTTTATTGCTGAGACGAGTCGTGCCGGGGGACGCCATGCGATTCTCCAAGGGACCGGGGTTCGGGAACAAACACAGAGGCCGCGGGGGAAGGTGGTGCGTCTCATCGCCGGGGCGCGGCAAGATCCGTGGAAGGAAAAGATCATACGAGAATCTTTCCCAGAGCTTGCACTTGGACCTCCTCGGCAAGCTCCTGGTACGAGAGCACGGCCAGGTGGGGAAGATCCCGTTCCACCAGCTTCCGGACGAAGCGGCGCACGTCAACTGCCGTCAGAAGGACCGGGGGCGCGTGGCCGGCGCGCTGGGTCCCGAGCGCATTTCGGACGGTTTCCGTGAACTGTTGTGCAACGAAGCTGTCGAGGGCGAGGTAGGCACCGGAGGCATTCTGCCGGATTCCCTTGCGGATCTTTTCCTCGGTTTCCTGATCGATCAGAAGAGCGGCGAGCACCTTATCCGGCCCGCAGAAGCGGTAGGAGACGTGGCGCTTGAGCGTCGTCCGGACATACTCGGTCAGGACCATGGGATCTTTCTCGCGCTGGGCCCAATCGACCAGGGCTTGGAGAATCGAGCGGAGATCGCGGATTGAGATGCCTTCTTGGAGTAGCCGCTGAAGAATCTCAGTAATCCTGGAAATCGGCAGGGCGCGCTCGACTTCCTTTACGAGCTCCGGGCACTGTTCCGCCGCTTTCTTCAGAAGATGGCGGCTCTCCTCGATCGTCAGAAAGTTCGAAGCATAACGGCGGATCACGAGCTGGAGGTGGGCTGCGAGGATGCTCGAGTGGCCGAGGAAGGGGATGCCGGCGCTCCGCAGCGCTTCCGCATGGGTCTCCTCGACCCAAATACCCGAGACTCCCGGCGGCTGCGGACCCTCTTCGAGAATGGGAATGCCCGCGAGTTCCAGAACATCGTGCGCTTCCCTGGCCAGGATGTGTCGGCTCGGCAGCCGACCGTCGCTGATCGGCAGTTCGTCGATGAGGATCTGGTATCCGCCCTCCGGAAGCTTGGCAGGGAAGCGGAGCTTGAGGTCGGGAAGAAGGACCCCGAGATCCAGGAAGAAGACGCGGCGCAGGTGCTGATATTGGCGATCGAGGTCGTCGATGGGCATGCTCTCTCGGAAAGGAGGGGCCAAAAGGATCATCAAGGGAACCGCGATGGAAAAGGAATCCTTGCCGTCGGGAGACTGCGAGACGTCCATTTCCGCCACGGCTTGGTGCTGGATCGCCTTCTTGCCCGGCTTCTGGGTCATCCCGTAACCGACGAATGCGACGACTGCGGCCAGACCGAGGAAGATATGGGTTGGGAATCCAGGAATGAATCCGATCACCGCGCAGAGCAGGGAGCCGAGGAGGAGCGCCTTCGGCTCGGAAAGAAGCTGCGCGCCCATTTCGGTGCCGAGGCTGGAGTCTTCTCCCGAGTCAACCCGGGTGACGATGATGCCAGAGGTGACTGAAATCAAGAGGGCCGGAATTTGTGAAACCAAGCCATCGCCGATGGTTAGGATGGTGTAGAGATGAACGGCTTTCTCCAAGGGCATGCCTTTTTCAAAAATCCCGATGGCCAAGCCTGCGACGATATTGATCACGATGATGATCAGCGCCGCGATGGCGTCACCCTTGACGAACTTCATGGCGCCGTCCATCGCTCCGTACAGCTGGCTCTCTTTCTGGAGGCTGGCGCGCAGCTTTTGGGCGGCTTCCATGGACAGGTTGCCGGCGCGAAGATCGGCGTCGATCGCCATCTGCTTTCCCGGCATCGCGTCCAGGGTGAAGCGGGCGGCAACCTCTGCGACCCGCTGGGCGCCGTTGGTGATCACGACGAACTGGACGATCGTGATGATGAGGAAGATCACGGCGCCCACCACGAAATTCCCGCCGACGACAAAGTTGCCGAAGGTGAAGATGATTTGGCCGGCATGCGCATGGAGCAGGATGAGCCGGGTGGTCGTGATGTTGAGGGCGAGGCGGAAGAGGGTCGTGAAGAGCAGAAGGCTCGGGAATGCGGAAAAGGAGAGGGTTCCCGGCATGTAGAGCGAAACCATCAGGATCACCACAGCCAGCGACAGGTTGAGAGCCAGCAGGATGTCGAGTGCCCAAGGCGGGACGGGAACAACCATCATCCCGATCCCCATCACGACCAGCAGCGTTAGGAAGATGTCGCTGAACTTTCCGCCGCGCCGCAGGATGAGGTCATCCAAGCGTGCCAACAGATCGTTCATGGCGCCTCCTCCTCTTGCTTCCGGAATTCCAGGAAGCGCCGGAAGGATTCCCGGGCTTCTTCCCCTCGCCCCAAGCCGAGCAGAGCCCGGCTTCGCAAGAGAAGAAGCGAGGATGGGGAGTGCGGCGTGCGGCGCGCGGCGGCCAGGCACACCTCGGTCAAGGCGAGCGACCGGCCGAATTCCCCCTGCGCCAGACTGACGTAGGCAAGGCGCTGGGCGGTCATGGCGTCCCCGGGAAAGAGCATGAGGAGGCTTTCGAGGATGAGGCTCGCCTCCCGCCACCGGCCATAATAGAGCAGAAGATAGGCGAAGCGATCGAGGGCCGCCTTTTGTTCCAGGGGCAACGGAGAGGAGGCCCGCTGCGGATGGGAGATCGGATGGGAGGTGGGACGCGGGTTGTCCATGGCCTATGCCTTGTAGAGGTGATGGCGCCGCGCCTGGAGAAGTTCATCCCAGCGGCGATACTGCTCGATCAGGCGCGCCGCCGAAAGGACGATCTCCCGTTCTGGCTCGGCTGGGGCTAGCTTGGCCGCTTCATGGAGGGAGGCGCCGGCACCCCAAAGAGGAGCAAAGGAGATCGGCCGCAATCCTCCATCGTTCAATGGGGTGGCCGACGGGCGGAGAGCCTCCAAGAGGAGATCTTCGGTGTTGGGGGCCGTCTCGGGAACGGGCGACGACCCTTTTTGCGCTTCCTCGATCGGAGGACGGAAAAACTCGGCGGGAGGGCGATTCGGAAGACCGAGGAGTCCCGGTGGGGTGACGGAAGGAGCTTCCGGTGGAGGAAGGCTTTGCGGAGTGGGTTTCGCAGAAAGCCCCGGATCGGAAGACGGGGCCGGCGGGAGCTTGGTCCAGGGGGATGCGGGCCGCAGGTCGTGGGGGGGAACGGGTTGCATGGGCACGGGGCGGGCTCAAGGGTCCCGCGGACCTTTGGATTCTTCCGGCAATCCCATGGCCTGGCAGAGCGCCCGGCGAAGGGATTGGACCTGCTTTTCTAAATCCGCTTCGACAAAGCCGGTGGGTGTTTCGAGGAGACAAGAGCTCTCTCCCAGGGAAGGATCCGGGACGATTTCCACCGCGAGTGTTCCCTGGCGAGCCAGCTCGACGATGCGCCGCCGGATGATTTCCACGTTGGCAGGGGCGACTCGCACAGTCACCTTTTGCTCGTCACGGATTGACTGCAAGGCTCCCTGAACGAGGGCAACGATCCTCTGCTCCTGCGTCGTTTCTCCAAGAAGGACTTGCAGGCAATCGAGCACCAGGCGGACGACAACCCCCTCCAGTGAGCGGAGGGCGGCAACCATTTCGGCGGCCATCCGAATCCGCTGCTCCGCCAGTTCCGCAGCCGCGGCCTCCTTGCCTTCCCGGTAACCGCGCTCCCTTTCCGCTTCGCAAAGGTTAACGGCGCGGGCGCTCAGCTCTTCGACCTGCCGGCGGGTCTCGGAAAGGAGGTTGGTGGCATCGAGCCAGGATGTGTATTCCTCAGCGGCAAGCCATTTCCGGTCGACGGCGACCGAAAAGAGGCTCTCCGCCGGGACGCGGCGCATCAAAAAAGGAAGCTTCTCCATTCTGGGGCAAACTCTCGGCAAAAAAGGTGTTTCAAGAAGAGGCCGGCGGCCTCCGCTTCCGCCGGCCCCGGAGCGGCCGCGCTCCAGGGGCAAGGGTCATCGGCTGGCCACAGGAGGCGCAGTCGGCCTTCGATCGCCAGGCCGGTTCGGGCAAAGCAGGCTTCCAGAACAAGCCGACCGGTCTTCTCGATCGCCTCGGCGAGGTCCCCGCCGAAGGGTGGAGGGTCGAACGGACGCCACTTCCGAAAGAGGGTGGCCCGCCGGACGGCAAATTCGTACGCATCCGGACCGATCCGCGCCTTGATTTCGGCAATCCTCTTCTTTTCGACCAGGGGCCAGATGGCTTCGGCATGGAAAAAAGCGCCGGCATAGTGCGCCAGCCGACGGAGATCGGAATAGGCGAGAGCAAGCCGGCAGTTCCCTTGCAAAAAATCGCTCTGCCATTTCCCGAGCATGCCGTGTGCCGACAGGATCAGGCGGGAAAGCTCGGCTTCCCCGCGAGAGGTTCGTTCCAACCGCTTGCGCAAGGGAGGGGGAAGGAGGGGCTCGCAATGGCTCGGGTGGGCGTAGCGGCTCGGGAGAAAGTTGAAGACAAGCGCTCTGCGTGCCATCCATCCGTCCATGGACGTTGCTTCCTTGCCGGCTTTGCCGATTGTGTTCCCATCCTGGTGTGGCTCGCACGGGGCCGGGCGAGAAAGCGAAGAAGGCGTCATGGTCGTCTCGCGTTGGTTTTGAGCCGAATCCATTCCATGGCCTGGGAGCAAAGCGAAGAGAGATGCGTCGTTTCGAGCTTTACGGCGAGGAGCCCCGAGCGGACGAGCCCGAACCCAATGGCTGCTAGCCCCACAAGGACGGCCAGGGGAAGCCACATCCCCAGCGCGTGATCGAGGTCGCCCGGGCGGGCGGGGCTGACGCGCACAGGCGAAGCCGCCGAAGGAAAGAGCGCAACGGAAACCCGGTCGTAGTTGAGTCCTTCGATGCTGTTGACCACCAGGTTCTTGATCTGAGCAACCTGTTTGTCCATCGGGATGTCGCTCCGATACTGGATAAAAACCGCGGCCGAGGACGGCTGGATCTTTTCCCGAAAGGGATCATTGTCCGGCAGGACGATGTGGACGCGCGCGGATTGCACCCCATCGATCTGCATGAGGGTGGAGGCGATCTCATCGGCCAGAGCCGACATGAAGCGGATCCGCTCTTCGGATGGGGAGGAGACAAGGCCGCTTTTCTTGAAGACCTCCGTAAGCTTTGGATGCTTCTCCTTGGGGAGCCCGGCCGATTTCAGCACCCTCACCGCTTCCGCGAAGCAGCGGTTGGCGATCCGGACCGAGAACGTATTTTCCGGACCGGGGATCTTGTCCGCGCTCAGGCCCGCCTCCTGGAGAGCGACGATGATTTCATTGGCCTCTCGCTGGGAAAGGTTGGAGTAGAGCTCCTTCCGGTCGCTGCATCCGGAGACCAAGCCAGCGCAGCAGAAGATCCAGACAAGCCGGGATATCGCGCTGCGCGTCATCATGGGAAAGGACCAGCGCCGCGCTTACGCTTGCAACAAGGTGCGCGTGCCCTGGCTGGTGGTTTCGGCCACTCCCGCGGATAGCTGCATCTCGACGGCAGCAATACCCACGTTTGCTTGGAGATCAATGAGATCGCGCAATCCTCCTCCGGCCTCCATGCCGCTCAGCTGCCCCCCTGCGAGCTGGAGCGATCCTTGGAGACGGCCCGCCAGGCGCTCTAAGCCCGAGAGAATGAGATCTCCCGGGGACGAGATCGAGTCGGAGGAGGAGACCAGGATCCGCCCATCCGTTGCCTCGAGCGCAGAGAGGTTTCCAAGGGGAGGGGAGGAGACCGCCGGGCTACCCCCGACGACGAGGCTTGGGAGCGGCGCCGGTGGGGCCGGGGGCACGGGGTTCGGCGTGATCAGGGACACCGGGTGTCCTGCCACGGGCGAGATCGCGGATGGAATGGTCACGAATCTTTCTCCTTTTCCTGGGCCGAGGGGCGGCGCATGTCGGTTGGAGCGCGGGCAGGGGAGGACCGCCCACAGGGGCGGTCCTCCGGCAGGCCGGCTCAGTGGATTTTGGCCGCTGACTGCTCTAACCCGTTGGTAATCGTTCCGAGGATGGATGACTGCGTCTGGAACATCGTCATCATCATCCCGACCTGATATTGCTGATTGAGCATTTGGCTCATCTGCCCTTGAAGGGCCGTCGCGGAGCTGCCTCCCGCTCCACCGACGCCACTGGGGTTTCCTAAGAGCCCTCCGGCCAAGTTTCCAAGGCCGGGAAGGGCGCTTAATCCGGGAATCATGCTGTCCTCCTTGCTAGTTTAGGTTGATCGATCGGCTTTCGGTTCTCCGAGAGATCCCTCCTGCTCTTCTTGAGCCCTCGAAGGAGAACTCAACGGCACAGAGGGGATCGCCCCCGGAGAAGGTTCCTGCAAAAGTCCGCGGGCGAAGGAGACGGCCTCGGGGTCGCGGCCGGCGGTCACGACCTGCTCGAGCACATTCCACGCCTCCTGGTTCGATCCGATGAGCCGGAGGACGAGGCCTAAGTGTGCACGGACGAGGTCGTCACAGTCGGGCTCGAGGCCAATCGCCTTTTCGCGCAGCAGCGCCGCACCCTGGCTCCCGTTGCCGGACTCTACAAGAAGCAGGGCCTGGCCGATCAGTGGAATCGGACTTTTGGGACGGATCGCCGTCAAGCCGTCAAAAATTTCTCGGGCGTGTCCCACCAGACCGTGGGTGAGAGCCAGGTAACCCGTCTTGACGAGAACGGAAAGGATCTCCTTCGGCGGATCGGCTTCCCTTGGAGCGACGGAAGAGGCAAGGGGCGCGGCAAGAGGGGCGAGGCCGGACGGCTGATCGGCGGCAACGGGCCACTGCGAGGAAAAGGCGCGCAACACCTCGGTCGCTCGCTCCAGGGCGAGCGAATAGCTATGGAGAGCGGGAAATTCGTCGGGCTTAACCCCCTGTTGCAGCCGGCGGTTGACCGATCGCCGTTCGGCATCCAGGGAGCCGAACACTCTTTCCAGAGGGGCTTCTCCGAAGTCGAGCTTAAGGAGCCTACCGAGTTGCATGCATCCTCCAGTCATGGCAAGGGCTGTTTTTCGCTATTTTCTGGTTAACCAGAGAGGGTCGCCCAACCCGACGTCCCGCTTGTCCCCGTCCTTGGCGATCACGACGCGATTGGGAAGAATCGCTTCGATGACCGATCCATCCGGGAGATGTGACTGGGAGAACCATTTTCGGCCGTTGCGCAGGCCGACCCAACCGATGTCTCCCGGGACGATGAGTTGCACGCGCAAGCCGTTCGCTGCTTCCCGGTCGGAGACAACGACTACCTCGTTGTCGAGGCGGATTCCGCCACCCAGATCTTCTACCAGGGCCTTCTTCGCGTCGAGCCAGAGCGTCTCCGAGCCGATCGGAATGCTGCCGTGCGCGGTGATCCCCGATCCCGCGTAGGTGAAGCGCACCGAGCGGTCGAGCTTCCAGCGTTCGAGGAAGGCGTTAAGATACGAGCCGATTTCCTCCGGTCCAATCACGTCTTCGACGCGCACCTCCCGGACACCCGATACGTCCCTGCGAATCTGATCAACCGCCTTCTCTAAGACATCTCGTTTCTGAAGGAAGCCGTAGACGCGGACAACCCCGTCTTCCGGGCAGTCCGCTCGGAGCGGAAGACTCATGCCCGTGAGGACGGAGATCGCATTGTTGCGGATCTGGTCACGAGACCAGACGGCGATCTTGAGAGAGGGATCGAGGGAGCGAACCCGGCTTTCCAGATCGCGAAGCTCTTCTTCGGTCGTCACATAGCCTTGAAGGCAGGGCCCGCCGGCCTCCCGAACTACCGAAACCCTCGAGGAGAGGCCGCGATCCTCCAAGAGCTGAGCGACGGTCGTGCGTCGGACGGCGGAGTGCTGGGAAACAACGTAGGCGGCGATCACTCCCCAGAGAGCGAGCCCGCCGAAAAGAATGGCAAGGCTGACCCAGAGGAGGCGTCGCACGCGGGGATGGAGTGGACCGGTAGCGGGCTTGCCGGGGCGGGTTTCGTCCTCGCCGGGTTGCCTTTCCTCCTCTCCGGTCGGCGCCGGGGTTGGTGCCGGCAAGCGGCTCTGCGGCGGTGGGGTGGAGGCGGGCGGCCATGTCCCGGAGGCTGGCCCTACGGCAAAGATGGTGCTTCCTACGGTCACCATCTGGTAGGGCAAGAGCTTCCTTGCCGGCCCCTCGAGCGTCTCCTTGCCGATCCGGACCCCGGGCGCCAAGGCTTCGGCCTCGACCGTGCCGTCTTCCTGAACCCGCAGCCGCAAATGGCGCGGAGCGGCGTAGCTATCCCAAAGCACGATGTCGTTTTCGTCACTGCTGCCCAGAACCCATTCGCCGGGACGAAGCTCGACCTGGCCGCCGCGATGGGGACCCGTGATGATCTTGAGGAGACAGGGCGAGTCCTCAGGCATACGCTTTTCCGCTAAGCAACTTTAACCGGTCGCGTGAATCCGACCCGAAAGATCTCCATTTCTTCCCCCCAGATCATCCACTTGTAAATGGGAAGAGTTCCGGCCAGGGATCCGCGCGCCGCTTCCTCGCCAGAGGAGAAATGTGCGAGACGCCAAGGTCCCGTGCCAAAAGGCCCCAGAAAGACTGCTTGGCCTCTAGGACGCGGTTGTTTACTATCTTTAGCGTAAGTCGGCACGCGATCCTTTATATGCTGCGCGCCGCGACGAATGGCAAACGTTTTTTAATCGACTGCGAGAATGGGCGGGAAAGGCATGGAACCAGCGGAAAAGCGGCTCGCCGTAGAAACGGAAGGTTGCTTGCAGAGCGGAATCCCAAGGGCTCTGCCGGCGGCACGCAGGGAAAGGTCCAGCAGCGGAAAGGAATGGTTCTGCTACTTGGAAAGAGCGCTTGCGCGAGCGGTTGCCGAAGCCCCTCTTCTTGAGAGGCGCGGGCGGGTCATCCACGCGGCGGGCACGGTGATCAAGGCGACTCTGCCGGGGGCGAAGATCGGCGAGCTCTGCAAGCTCGAGAACCGGGGCGAGCCGTGGGAGCTGCTGGCGGAGGTGATCGGGCTTTCCGGGGAACAGGCACTTTTGACCCCGCTCGGCGATCTGACCGGTGTCTGCGCCCGCACGAGCGTGGCTTCTTGCGGGGCGGTGCAGACGCTGTCAATCGGTCCGGGGATTTTGGGAGCGATCCTGGACGGCCTTGGGCGGAGAATCGACTCGCTCGGGGGGATCCCGTTGGTTCCGGAAGTGGAGGTTGCCATTCAAGCCTCCCCGCCGAATCCAATGGAGAGGCGCAGGATCGCCTCGCCCATTCCCTTGGGAGTTCGGGTCATC
>JAQTUK010000042.1 GCA_028710285.1 Methylacidiphilaceae bacterium
CTGTGGGAGAAACTGGTCTCCGTCGCCGAACAGGTCTACGGAGCCGGGGAGGTGACGGCCAAGCCGTCCGTTCGACGAGCGCTCTCCCGCATGGAGGAGGAAGGCTTTGGAAAATTGCCGGTCTGCATTGCGAAGACCCAGTACTCCTTTTCTACCGATCCTCGGCTCCGCGGTGCGCCCGAAGGGCACTTGTTTCCCATTCGGGAGGTTCGCCTGGCGGCCGGCGCGCGCTACGTGCTCGCTTTGTGCGGAGAGATCCTCACCATGCCCGGCTTGCCGGAGGATCCCGCCTCGCTGCAGATCGACATCGATGAGGACGGCCGCGTCGTCGGCGTGCTTTAGCCGGCATGGCTCCCCGGTTTCGCATCGAAGGCGGCCGCGCGGAGCGATTTCTTCGCAAAGGCTGTTGTTTTGGGCGGGAGAGTGCTAAGACTCCGACCAATCCGACGCCGACCGGTCCCTCTCATGTATCACTGCCTATTGGTGCCGCTGGAGCAGAGCCCGCTCGATGAAGCGGTCCTGAGCCATGCCCGCGAGCTCGCCCGGCTTTCGGGAGCGCGGCTGGTGCTTTTGCATGTCTCCCCCTTACCGGCCTTCCCGCTCGCCGGAATCGAGGAGTGGACCCTCGAATCCGGCGAGCGGATCGCCCTGCGTCAAGATGAAGCGATGAACCGGGCGCGGCAATATCTCGAAGACCGGGCGCAAGAGTTGCGAAGCCAGGGGCTGTCCGTCGAGGTGGAGCTTGCCCTTGGCGACGCCGTCAGCCAGATCGCTCGGACTGCGAAGGAAAAAGGAGCCGATCTCCTCGTCATGGGGAGCCATGCGCACACGATCTGGGGAGCGCTCTTCGGCAGAAGCACTGCCTTCCCGGTTCGGCGCCTGACGGAAGTGCCGATCTTTCTGGTGCGGACCGAGGGCGAAGCGGCCGCTCAGTGAATCCAGCCCCAGCGCGGGCTCAGTGGCCAGTAGACGAAGAGCCCGGTTCCCACAAGGTCGTTCCGGGGAACGGGGCCCCAGAAGCGGCTGTCTTGGCTGTCGGGGCTATTGTCGCCCATCGCCCAATAGCCGTCCTTGGGGACGATCGCCTGCTCTTCTGGAGAGGAGAGATACTGCTGGCCGGGAAGGATCACATAGCCTCGGTAACCATTGCGTCCGGCTTCGACGCGCGCCATGGCCGCATTCGGTGGAGTGGCGTTCCCGTTGATGCGCAGAATGGGCGGGTCGATCTGGATCCGATCGCCGGGAACTCCGACACATCGCTTGATGTAAAAGAGCGATCCATTGAGGCCGTGATCCCGCAAGGTCGATTCGATGCCCTCGATGCCGGCGGTTCGGAAGACGAAGACCTCGCCGCGCCGCGGCGGGTGAAAGTTGTAGACCGCCTTGTTGACCAGGACCTGGTCCCCCGCCACGGTCATGAAGTTGAAGATGGGCTCTCCCGCCCGAAAGAATATGCCGGGCCTGAGTCCGATCTTGTAGACCAAGGCCGAGGCCTCCACCCAGACGCGCCGCTTCTCTCCGTCATCGAAGAAAAGATCGGTGTATTCGACCAAGAACTTTCCTGGGACCAGGTCGACGAGCGACGCGTCGCGGGAGAGGCGCAGATAGTGGTACTGCCTGCCGAACAGAATCAAGTGGAGGAGACGGACGGGACCCGAGGGGGGCGGCTCGACCCGGGCAATGGTCTGAATTCCGTAGAGGGTTGGCTTCATCGAATCGGTGGGAATCTTGAACGGCTGGACGAAATAGGCGCGGATGGCCAGCGCCGCCGCGATCGCCACCAGGAAGATCTCCACGTTTTCCCTCAACCCCGCCCAAGCCTTCGGCGGAAAGAGCCTCGTGGCCAGCTTTTCTCCTCGCTCGAGGAGGTGGGGAGCGGTCGTCTCCGTGGACTGCGGGTCCGAAAGACACGAGGCGACGTCCCTCTCAAAAGTCTCCGCCTCTTGCTGCGCTTCCGAGGAAAGCAGGTCTTTCTGACGAACGCGCAGCCGTTCGATGGCTCTTCTGAGATGAGCCAACTCCCTGCGCTGGCGGCGGAGTGTTCGCCTGTCCGAGAACGACAAGGGCGAAGATCTCACGCTCCGCTCTCCGTTTTCAGAATCTGCAGAAACGCTTCCTGCGGAATGTCGACACGCCCAAAGGTCTTCATTCGCTTCTTGCCTTCCTTTTGCTTCTCCAGGAGTTTCCGCTTCCGGGTGATGTCCCCCCCGTAGCATTTCGCGGTAACATTTTTCCCGACGGAGCCGATGTCCTCGCGTGCGAGGATCTTGCTTCCGACCGCAGCCTGGAGCGCGATCTTGAAGAGATGCCGGGGAATGAATTCTCGCAGCTTGGCCAGAATCGCTCTTCCCCGCGCTTCCGCCCGGCTGCGCGCCACGATGCAGGAAAACGCCTCCACGGGCTCCCCGTTGACGAGAATGTCGAGCTTGATGAGGTCTTCGGCCTGATAGGGGGCGGGCTCATAATCCATCGAGCCATACCCCCGCGTGAGCGACTTCAACCGATCGTTGAAGTCGACCAGGATCTCGCTTAAGGGAAGTCGGCATCGCAGCATCACGCGATTCTCCCCCGCCGTTTCCGTCGACTCGCAGGTTCCGCGCTTTTCCAAGACCAGTTGCAGAATCTCACCGATTCGTTCCGTGGGAATCAGCAGAAAGGCGCGCACCGTCGGCTCGGCGATCGTTTCGATCAGGGAAGGATCGGGCATGCGCAGCGGGTTGTCGACCTCCACCATCGTCCCATTGGTAAGCTTTATCTGGTAGACGACGCTGGGATAGGTGGCCAGGATTTCGACTTCGTGCTCGCGCCGTAGCCGCTCCTGGACGATCTCCATGTGGAGCAGGCCCAGGAATCCGCATCGCAAGCCCGAGCCCAGCGCCGCGGAGCTCTCCTGGGTGAAGACGATGGCTGGATCGTTGATCTGGAGCTTGTGGAGAGCGCTCCTGAGCTTTTCGAAATCCGAGGGGTTCAGAGGGTAAATGCCGCTGAAGACCATTGGTCGGGCTTCCTGGAAACCGGAGAGCGGTTCCTGGGCCGGATGGAGCGCGGAGGTGAGCGTATCCCCAATCTTGACCTCGAGCGGACTCTTCAGGTTGGCGATCACATAACCGGTCGCCCCCACCTTGAGCCGATCCTGCGGGGACATCTTGGGGCTGAAGATGCCCACTTCCTTGATTTCGTAGACGCTCTGGGTCGCCATCAAGAGGATCTTCGTGCCGCGGGAGAGTTCCCCCGAGCGCACTCGAACATAGAGGATCACCCCGCGGTAAGGGTCGAAGACCGAGTCGAAGACCAGGGCGCGGAGAATGCCGTCGGCCATGGGCTGTGGCGGCGGAATCCGGTGGACCACCGCCTCCAGGATCTCGGTGATGCCGATCCCTGCCTTGGCGCTCGCCAGGACGGCTTCGTCTCCCGGAATGGCGAGGATCTCCTCGAGCTGCCGCTTGACCGATGCCGGGTTGGCGGTCGGCAGGTCGATCTTGTTGATGACGGGGATCAAATGGAGATTTTGCCGCGCGGCTAGATGCACATTGGCCACCGTTTGCGCCTGGACGCCTTGCGCGGCGTCGATGACCAGGAGCGCTCCTTCGCAGGCCGAGAGGCTTCGGGAGACCTCGTAGGAGAAATCCACATGGCCAGGCGTGTCGATGAGGTTGAGTTGATAGCTTTCTCCATCGCCGGCCTGGTAGCGCATCGTCACGGGATGAGCCTTGATCGTGATCCCTCGTTCTCTCTCCAGGTCCATGGAGTCGAGAAGCTGGTCCTGCATCTGTCGGTCGGGAATCGTATCCGTCGCCTGGAGGAGGCGATCGGAGAGGGTCGTCTTGCCGTGGTCTACATGAGCGATGATGCAAAAATTACGAATCCGGGAGGGAGGAAACATGCGGTCGTTCTCCCCTTCTTATAAGGGGAAAAGAGCGCGCCGCAAAATGTTAAACGGCTCGATCTCCCAAGCTTTCTTCCACAGCATCTCCGGCGCCGTGCCTTGGATGCGGGCGTGGGGGAAGGGAGGGGCGACTAGCCGAGGGCCTTTTCGATCTCCTGGTGGAGCTGATTGCAGCCGATCTGAAGCTCCACCAGCAGGTATCCGAGGCGCTCCCTTGGCGTGTTTCCCAGGGATTGGAAGGCCGCGGCGAGGGTGCGAGCAGCCGTGGAGGCAGGGGCGAGAGCATAGGAGCTCTTCTTTGCCAGTCGCTCCAGGGAAGAGGATATGGAGCGCAGCAGCGCCGCGAAGCTCCTGGGCAGCCGCTGGTCTCCCAGCAGCGAGCGGAAGACCGCTTCCTCCTCATAACAGGGGCCGCTGGTCCGTCGGTAGGCAAGAAGAGAGGAAAAGCCCTGGAGAAGCGCCACTTCTTCTTCCGCGGAAGGAGGGGGGGCGTCCGAGCCATCCGGAGCCAGGGCGCTTAGAGCTGCGGCGAGGTTTCCCATCCCTTCGATCCCCTGGCCTAGGGCGAGCCAATCCTGGGCCGCACCCTGCTCCAAAGAGAACCGGGCGATTTCGTAGGTAGCGCTGATTCCCTGCACCCGTTGGAGGAAGTAATCCCGGGGGAAGGGAACATCGCCGATGGGGGCGGACGATACCGGCGGAGCGGCCGGGAATTGGACGAGCACCTCCCATAGCTCTTCGGGAAGCTCCTCCCGCAGGTGTCGAGCATTGAGCCGCGCGGCTTCGATCGAGTTCCTCATCGACAGAGGATTTTCCGTGGCCTCCAGAAACCAGAACAGCTCGCCTGCCGGTCCGAAGATCGGGCCGGGAACCGACATGCGCAGCGCCTGACGCAGCCGGATGAGACAGGCTTCCCCCCTTCCTTTTCCCCCGTCCCAGCAAAGAGGCCAATAGGCCTCCACGAGGCGGATCGTGTCCAGCGCGCGAGTCAAGTAGCGCGAAAGCCAATAGTAGTGTCTTGCCTTGCGAAAGATCATGGCCTCGCGAGGATCTGTGCCCTTCCCTCGTGCTTGTCCGCCCTCAGGACCCAGGTGTCCTTGCTGCCGCCCCCTTGGCAGGAGTTTACGATGAAGGATCCTTCGCGCAGGGCGACCCGGGTGAGCCCTCCCGGGATGACCGTCGGCGTGGGTCCGAACAGAACGAACGGACGCAGGTCGATCCGCCGGGGCTGGAGCCGCCCATCGATCCAACAGGGGACTTGGGAGAAGGAAAGGACGGGCTGCGCGACGTAGTTCCGAGGCTGGGCGAGGATCTTTTCTCGAAAGGCGGAGCGTTCCTGGAGGCTGCTCGCCGGTCCGAAGAGCATGCCGTATCCTCCCGCTTGGCTCACCTCCTTGACGACCAGGTTGTCCAAGTTGGCGAGGGCATGATCTCGCTCGGCCGGCCGTTCGCAGAGAAAGGTCTCCACGCTGGGCAGAATGGGTTCTTCTCCGAGATAATACCGGATCATGGAAGGGACGAACGGATAGATCGCCTTGTCGTCCGCCACGCCTGTTCCAATCGCGTTGACCACGTTCACCCGGCCGGCTCGGCAAGCCGCCACGAGTCCCGGGACACCCAGGAGCGATTCCGGACGGAAGGCAACCGGGTCGAGGAAATCGTCGTTGAGACGTCGGTAGATGGTTCCCACCCCCTTCCATCCGGAAGAGGTTCGCAGTTGCACCTTCCCATCGATCACCGCCAGATCTTTCCCTTCCGCCAAGGGGATGCCCATCTCACGAGCCAGGAACGCATGCTCGAAGTAGGCGGGATTATGGATGCCCGGGGTCAGCATGACGGTCAGATCGCCACCGGCTCCTTCGGGGCGAAGCGCACAGAGGGCTTCTCGCAAAAGGGTTGGATAGGCCTCGATCGAGGCCACCGGGGCGGCTTGGAAGAGGGAAGGGAAGACTCGGCGCAGGATGCGGCGGTTGGCCAGCATGTAGGAAGCCCCGCTCGGAACCCGCAAATTGTCTTCCAAGACGACGAAGCCGTCCCGCAGCCGCAGGAGATCGGAGCCTGCAATCATCGCGTAGATTCCGTGCGGAACGTGGGCTCGCACCATTTCCCTCCGAAATTGGGACGAGCCCAGGACCAGCTCGGCGGGAATGACGCCTTCGTGCAGGATACGGGCCTGGGCGTAGATATCCCGGAGGAAGCAGTTGAGGGCGGTCACCCGCTGGATCAGCCCTTTTTCGAGGTGAAGCCACTCCGAGGCGGAGAGAACGCGCGGCAGAAGATCGAAGGGGAAGACACGCTCCTCGTGCTTTGCGTCCACGGCAAAGGTGACTCCGCCGCGGAAAAGCTCTTCGGCAGCCGCCCTTTGTCGATCTTCCCAGAGCTCGGGAGAGAGCTTTTCGAGAAACGTCCAGAGACCCCGATAGGGAAATCGCGGCTGCATCTCGGCATCGACCATCTCGTCGAACTCCGAATGGAGCCGATAGAGGGGACTGGGCAGGCAGTTCTGCTCGCGACGGTCGACCCCGGGATCGACGGGTAATGCCGATTGCATGTCCTCTTCTGCATAGCAGAAACCATGCCGATCAGGGCTGACCCAGCGGACGGGCGAGGGGTCAAAGCGGCGGAGCCATGAATTCGGGGCCAATCGGCTCCGGAATCCGTCGTTCGAGAATCCGGTCGATCTTGCCCAGATCGTGATCCGAAAGGAGAGTGGGTGGCATTTGGGCGGCCTCCAGGATTTGCGTCGGCCTTCTCGCTCCCCAGAGCACGACGGAAATCCCCGGCTGCTGCAGGGCCCATCGGGCGGCCATCTGCGCGAGCGTGCATCCGTGACCCTGTGCTAAGGGGCGAAGGTCGTCCACTGCGGCGAGGTAGCGCCGAAACGTGTCGCCTTGGAACTTAGGATCGAACCTTCGAATATCTCCTGCCGCAAAGGAGTGGTGAGCGGCAAATTTGCCGGTCAACAGGCCCCGGCAGAGAACGCCGTAGGCCACGACTCCGATGCGGTTCTCTTGGCAGTAGGGAAGCACGTCGCGTTCGATCCCGCGCTCGAAGAGGTTGTAGGGAGGTTGGTCGGTGTGGAGGGGGGCGACCTTTCGCCAAGCTTCCATCTGGCTTGGGGAGTAGTTGCTCACCCCGAGGGCACGGATCTTCCCTTCAGCTTGGAAGGAAAGGAGAGCCTGCGCCGTCGCCTCGACCGGCACTCGGGCGTCGGGCCAGTGAACCTGATAAAGATCGATCGAATCGACTCCCAACCGGCGAAGGCTCTCGTCGATCTCCTTACGGAGCCGTTCGGGACTCGAATTTCTCCGGATCTCTTCCCGATCGTTCCATTCCAGTCCGGCCTTGGTGGCGACGACGACCCGATCGCGGCCGATGCGCCCAATCGCCTTCCCGACGATCTCCTCGGCACGCCCGAATCCATAGACCGGTGCTGTGTCGAGGAAGCAGATGCCGGCATCGACCGCCGCCTCGATCGCCTCGATCGCCTCCTTCTCCTCGGCTCCGCCCCACATCCAGCCTCCCACGACCCATGTACCCAGGCCGATGCGCGAAACCGGCCTGTCCAATCCTGGCAGCGACGTGTATTCCATGCGGCTTGATTCCTCCTTGGCTGGGCTTTGTTGGATAGTCCCGTTCCCCATCCTAGGAAAATCCGGAGTTCCGCGCAACGGGAGGGCTTTCGAAAAGATGCTTTCTCCGGAGGCCTCCGCATCAGCCCGTCGCGTCGCGGCTGAGCGCCTCTTCCAGCGCCAGGCGACAGGCCGCGAGCTCCGAGGGGGAACCGTCTTTGGGCGGAGCGATGAGGGCGCCTACCTGGATGTGGCATGCGGAGAAAGGATGCGGAATTTGAAATCGGTCCCAACTCCGCAGTTCCGACTTTCGGGAGAAGCGGCAGGTGATCGGGAGGATGGACCGCTGCAGCAGTTGGGCGATTTGCAAGATGCCGTCCTGCAAATGGTATCGGGGTCCGCGCGGTCCGTCGGGAGTCACTGCGATATCGCGTCCTTCCCGTCCCAAGCGGAGGATGGTGCGAAAACCGAAACTCCCTCGCCGGGAAGAAGAGCCTCGGGCCGCTTCGAATCCGAACTGGGAGAGCAGCCGGGACAGAAGCTCCCCATCGTTGCTCGCGCTGACGAGCGCCACGAGCCTGCGTCCCGGGAAGTGGCGCGAGTAGAGGGCCGGCATGACCAGGAGCCGATTGTGCCAGAACGCAAAAATCAGCGGTTCTTCGGGAGGGCGGCTCACGATCCGATGCGGGTCTTCGATGGTCACGCGCAGAGTCCGGGTCAGGCGGCGAACCAGGAAGGCGGCGACCGCTGGAGAAAGCTTCCGACGCAGAGAACGACGCCGGGAGGCGAGCCAAGCACCTGGGCTTGGCGACCGCAATGGCTCCGAGCGAGCCGTTCCCACTTCGACGTCCGGTCTCATTCCGATTGGACCGCTGCTTCCGGAAACTCTTCCTTGAGACGTTCGATCCGAACGCGCCGGAACTTCTGGGGGATCACGTCTTCGGCGATCAGACGAAAGCCGTCCACATGGAGCGTTTCGAATCGCCTCGGCTGCCGGCCCCATTGCGCCAGGCACCATTGCGACACAGTCTGCGTCGTTTCGGTGGGCAGAGGCCAATTGGTTTCGATGGCAAGATCCCGCAAGGGTAAATCCCCATCGACGGTGGCCGAATCCTGGGTCAATTCATAAATCGGACTCTTTTCGATGTCGAACTCGTCCCGAATGTCGCCTACGAGTTCTTCCAGAACGTCTTCGAAGGTCACCAGGCCGATCATGCGGTTGTCCGGATCCGCCACGATTGCCATATGGGTCCGCGCCTTGCGGAACTCCTCGAGCATTGCGGGAAGGAGAATATTCGGCGAGAACAAAAGGACGGGCCGGAGAAGGGAGGCCAGGGTCGTCTGTTTCCCCAAGGCGATATACTGCCAAAGAAGCTCTTGGAGAAGAATGATCCCGACGACCTGCTCGGCATTCTCTCCACAGACGGGGAACCGGCTGTAGCCTGAGCTCTGGGCAATGCGGATCGTCTCCTCGATCGGAGCATCACGCCAGAGCACCACCGCCCGCTCACGCGGCACCATGACCTGCTCGGCCCGGGTTCGGCGCAGCCGGAGCGCCTTGACCATGATCTTGTTGATCAACTCGTCGAAAGGATGGGGGTGCGGAGAATGAATCAGGATTTGCTGGAGTTCCTCCGGGCTGAGGGAAGGGCCTCCGCTTTCCGGCTTGGGGAGGGCGAAGCCGAGTAGTCGAAGGAGGCAATCGGCCGTCTGGTGCAAGATCCAGACGAAGGGATAGAAGAGGTAGTAGAAGACAACCAGGGGAGGGCTGAGCAGAAGGACGATTTTTTGGGAGTGCTGCAGGGCGAGAAACTTCGGGGCGAGCTCGCCCAGTGCGATGGAGACGAAGGTGATCAGGCTAAAACCGAGCACGGAGCTCAGCGAGTTGAGGTAAGGACCTTGCGGCAGGCCGCTGGCGGAAAGGAGAGGAATGAGCCAGTCGGCCATGATGGGCTGGCCCGCCCATCCCAGCCCGATGCTGGCGAGAGAGACGCCGATCTGGATCGCGGGAAGAAAACGATCCGGCTGACGAACCATCCGCAAGGCGAAGGGCAGCCTCCAATCAGAGCTCTTCAATAAGAGCTTGAGCTGGGTCACTCTAACCTTGACGATCGCGAATTCGATGGCGACGAAAAACGCGTTGGCCGCCACCAACAGCGGCAGCAGAAGGGCCCTCCATCCCGAATCCGCCACTGTATCCATTCTTTCTCTATCTTTCCGATTACGGAAGGTCGCGCCGCGCCCGAATTCCCTTGGGTTGAAACATCTTTTCCGCTAAATGGCGGCTAGGCGCTTGGCTTCGTCATGAATCTTGCGGTCTTACCCTGTTCTGGTCGTCCGCGAGGCTCGTCAGAGGAGGACGCGTACCGGGAGGCGCTCGCCTTCCTCGGCCGTTGTCGCCGGTGGGGTATGAAGCTCGGGCTCGAGAACATGGAGCTTCTAGCCCGAGAAATCGGATCGCCGCAGAACGGCTTGCATTTTCTTCACATCGCGGGCACCAACGGCAAGGGTTCGACCGCTTCCTTCTTGGCTTCCGCCCTTCGCGTCGCCGGTTACCGCGTCGGTCTCTATACCTCGCCCCATCTCTGCACCATCCGGGAAAGAATTCAGATCGATGGGGTCATCACCTCAAAAGAAGAATTTACCCGCTGGATTCGGATGCTTCAAGCGGCAATCCGGAACCTGGAGGAAAAGCAGCCGGGATTCGCCCCTACCTTTTTCGAGGTGCTGACGGCGGCGGCCCTTCTCGCCTTCCGGGAGCGGGAGGTCGATTGGGTGGTCTGGGAGACGGGCCTGGGCGGCAGGCTGGATGCGACCAACATCGTGCGCCCGGAAGCCTGCATCATCACCACGATCGGGCTGGAGCATGCCCGTTACCTTGGCTCCTCCCTGGTCGAGATCGCTCGCGAAAAGGCAGGAATCCTCAAGACCGGTGTGCCGGCGGTCATCGGGCTGGGCCAAGGGGAGGCTCTGGAGGCGATCCGCGAGCGAGCGAGCGAGGTCGGGAGTCCATTGTGGGAGGTCGGGGAGATGAGGGTGGAATCCCGCCCGGACGGAGAGTCTTGCCAAAGGGTGCGGATCGACGGACAGCGGCTCGTTCTGGGTCTTTTGGGCAGCCACCAGGTGCGCAATGCGGCCTGTGCCTACGCTCTGCTTCGCCTGCCCCTCTTTGCAGGGAAGGCGCTTCCGCAAAAGGCCATTTGCTCCGGCTTCCGGATGGTCCGCTGGCCGGGGCGCTTCCACATATGGCGGAAGGACCCGCTCTGGGTCTTGGACGGGGCTCACAACCCGCAGGCAGCCGAGGCCCTCGTCCAGACCTGGGAGGCAACCTTTGGAAAGCGACCCTATCACCTGGTTTTCTCTGCCTTGTCGGACAAAGATTTCTCCACGATGGCCAGCATCCTCTCGCGGCAGGCGCGTCAAGTCAGCTTGGTCAGATTGTCCACGGAACGTGGGCTCGCTCCCGCTGAGCTGATCGGATGCTTTCCCCATTTGCCATGCCAAGCTTACGATTCGTGGAGCGAGTCGAAGCTTGCCTTGGCGAAGGACCCGGGCCCGATTCTGGTAACCGGTTCTCTTTTCCTGGTCGGCGCGCTGCTGGCCGAGGATGGGAACCTCCTTCCCGAATGGGAATCGAATGAACTGCTCGAATCTTCGCACTCCCATTCGAGTGGTTCTTTTTGACCTGGTCGGGACCATTCTTGAGCCTGCGGTTCCGGCGGGGGAGACTTATGCGGCCGCAGCCGCCCGGCATGGACTCCAAGTCGATCCAAAGACCGTTGCGAGCCAATTCCGGCAAGCCTTGTGGCGCCACCGCTATCGTCCGCAGGCCACGGTCCCATCCGATGGGGACGACCGCGCCTATTGGGGAGAGATCATCCGGGAGAGCTTCGCTCCGGCGTTGGGCTCCGGACTGGGGCAGGAGAAGCGGGAAGCGATTGTCGAAGAACTCTACGAGCAGTACGGGCACGGCTCTGCTTGGCGGCTCTATCCGGAAACAAGGCGGGTGCTGGCGGATTTGCGGGGCTTGGGGCTGCGCCTAGGGATTCTTTCGAATTGGGATCGGCGGGCGCGGCGGGTGTTGGCTGATCTGGGCCTGGTCGAGCTTTTCTCGGCGATCTTCTTGTGTGCCGAGCTGGGTGCGGCCAAGCCCGACCCTCGCCTCTACCGCCTGGTTTCCGAGAGACTCGGATGTCCTCCGGCGGCACTGCTCCTGGTCGGCGACGATCCGGAAAACGACGGAACGGCACCCAGGGCCTGCGGGTACGCGAGCTGCGTGGTACAGCGGCCGGAGAGCGACCTGGAAAGGTTGCCGGTCCTCTTGGCGAAAGCCGTGCAGCGATGATCTGGTCCGCTCTCTGCGGCCGCCGGCCCGTGTGAGATCTCCTTTGCGTTTTTGCGCTCGCTGTGCGATAGCAAAGCCCCGGTGACGGAACGGACGAGCGTGTCGACGATCGGTCTGAAGATCCTCATGGGTGCCACGGGTCTCATTCTGGTCGGCTACATCAGCCTCCACATGCTGGGAAACTGGCAGGTCTTTCTCCCCTCGGTGTACATCAACCAGTACGCCTACCTTCTCAAATCGGTTCCGCTCCTTCTCTGGACCGTCCGGCTTGTGCTCCTCGCCTCCTTCGTCGTCCACGTCTCCTGTGCCGTGCGGCTCGCCCAGATTCGCCGACTGGCTCGGCCGGTGCCCTACGATCAGATCCAGGCCAACGGGGCGAGCTGGGAGTCGCGTTCGATGCTGCTGACCGGAATCGGTCTCGGCCTGTTCGTGCTATTCCATCTTTACCATTTTACCTGGCACTTCCCTCCCTTTTCCTCCTTCGATCACTTGACCGCCCACCTTTCGGAAACATCGCGCTCCGTCCCCGACGTGCACCGCATGATGGTCGAAGGGCTAAGGAACCCTTGGGTGGCGGGGGTTTATCTGCTCGGCATGGGTTGCCTTTTCTTTCACATCCGGCATGGGATCGACGGGCTCTTTTGCTCTTTTGGGCTGGTCAACCGGCGAAGCTTTCCGTGGGAACGGTGGCTCGCTCATGCCCTGGGCTGGGTCTTTTTCCTCGGCTTCTCCGCCATTCCCGTGGCGATCGTGCTAGGGTGGGTCCGGTGACCAGCGGGGAGAGGAACGGGCACGGAGGTCCAGAGAAATGAACGTGCCCGATGCCAGAATCCCGGAAGGACCGCTCGAGCACAAGTGGCAGGCCTGTCGCGACCGACTGGGCCTGGTTGCTCCCGCCAACAAGCGGCGGAGGCGGGTCGTCGTGGTCGGGACAGGGCTGGCAGGAGCTTCGGCGGCAGCTTCCCTGGGAGAGCTGGGGTACGCGGTCGACTGCTTCTGCATCCAGGACAGCCCGCGGCGAGCCCATAGCGTGGCCGCCCAAGGGGGGATCAACGCGGCGAAGAACTATCGGAACGATGGCGATTCGACCTATCGGCTCTTCCAGGAAACGCTCAAGGGCGGAGACTTTCGCTCCCGTGAGGCGAACGTCTATCGGTTGGCGGAACTGAGCGGGCGGATCATCGATCAGTGCGTGGCGCAAGGCGTGCCTTTTGCCCGGGAGTATGGCGGGCTTCTTGCCAACCGCTCCTTCGGTGGGGTGCAGGTCTCCCGGACCTTTTATGCGCGAGGGGCAACCGGTCAACAACTCCTGCTCGGCGCCTATGGCGCCCTGAATCGACAAATTGGGTTGGGCCAGGTGGAGATGCATCCACGTACCGAAATGCTCGACCTGGTCGTGAGCGACGGCCGCGCGCAAGGAGTGATCGTGCGGGACTTGGTCAGCGGCCGGGTTTCCGCTTGCGCGGCCGACGCGGTCGTCCTGGCAACCGGGGGGTACGGCAATCTCTTCTATCTTTCGACGAACGGACAGCTTTCCAACGCTTCGGCGATTTGGCGGGCCTATAAGCAAGGTGCTGGTTTCGCCAACCCCTGCTTTACCCAGATTCATCCGACGTGCATTCCCCCGTCGGGCGGTTCCCAGTCGAAGCTGACCCTGATGTCGGAGTCGTTGAGAAACGATGCGCGCGTCTGGATCCCGAAGAGCGGGAACGATCGTCGTCCTCCAAACCAGATACCAGAATCCGAACGCGATTATTTCCTCGAGCGCCTCTACCCGAGCTACGGGAATCTCGTTCCTCGGGACATTGCGAGCCGGACCCTCAAGCGGATGTGCGACGAAGGCCGTGGCGTCGGTCCGCATGGGCTGGGCGTCTACCTCGACCTGGGCGACGCCCTACGTCGGCTGGGCGTCGCGGCGATCCTGGAGCGATACGGCAACCTCATCGACATGTATCGCCAGGTAACCGGGGAAAACCCGATGGCGCAGCCGATGCGGATCTATCCCGCGATCCATTACGTGATGGGTGGGCTCTGGGTCGATTACCACCTCATGTCGACCATCCCGGGGCTCTTCGTGCTGGGCGAGGCCAACTTTTCGGACCATGGAGCGAACCGCCTGGGGGCGAGCGCCTTGATGCAGGGCCTGGCGGACGGGTATTTCATCGTGCCCTACACGATCGGCGATTATCTTTCGCGGAAGAAGACGGGCTGCCTGCCCTTGGACGCGACCCCTTTTCGGGACGGCGTACGGGATACGGAGGCGCGGCTCGCCAAGCTGGTCGCTTTGCGCGGATCGAAGACTCCCGCCGAATACCATAAGGAGCTTGGCGCGTTGCTTTGGGAACATTGCGGCATGGCTCGAAATGCCCAGGGGCTCGTCTCGGGGATCGAAAAGATTCGGGAACTCCGAGAGTCTTTCTGGAAGAATGTGCAGGTGGCCGGTCGGGGTGAGGGTTACCATCCATCGCTGGAACGTGCCGGGCGCGTCGCCGATTTCCTGGAGCTCGGCGAGCTCCTTTGCCTTGACGCCCTTCGGCGGGAGGAATCCTGCGGGTGCCACTTTCGGGAAGAATATCAGACGGCGGAAGGGGAGTGCCTGCGGGACGACGCACGGTTCGCGCACGTTGCCGTCTGGTTCTTCCGCGGGGAGGGGGAGCCTCCGATGCGGGCGGTCGAGCCTCTGCGGTTCGAGAATCTGGAGCCGGTCACCAGGAGTTACAAGTAGGTGAGGATCACCTTGCGGCTTTGGCGGCAGTCCTCTCCGGAGGACCGGGGAGGATTCGCGGAGTACGTTCGGGAGAACGTGCGTCCCGAGATCTCCTTTCTGGAGATGCTCGACGAGCTCAATCACGACCTCGAGCGGGCAGGGGAAGATCCTGTGGCTTTCGAGCATGATTGCCGGGAGGGGATCTGCGGAAGCTGCTCCCTTATGATCAACGGGCGTCCGCATGGACCCGGAGCAGGAACGACCACCTGCCAGCTCTACATGAGGAGCTTTCCGGACGGAGAGCGGATTACCGTGGAGCCCTTTCGCAGCGGGGCATTTCCCTTGATCAAAGATCTCGTGGTCGATCGGAGTGCATTCGACCGGGTTCTGCAATCCGGAGGCTACATTTCCGTTGGGACCGGCCAGGCCCCGGAGGCCAACACGATGCCCGTGCCCCATCCGGTGGCAGAAGAAGCCTTCGACGCCGCGCACTGCATCGGCTGTGGTGCCTGCGTGGCGACTTGCATCAATAGCTCCGCGGTTCTCTTCGTCGGCGCGAAAGTGAGCCATTTGGGGCTTCTTCCTCAAGGGAAGGTAGAGCAGGATGTCCGAGTGCTGCGGATGGTGCGGGCGATGGATCGGGAAGGTTTCGGCGCATGCAGCTTCACGCGGGCTTGCGAGGCGGTCTGTCCGAAAAACATTTCGGTCGAGGTGATCTCGGCGCTCCACCGGGCGTACCGGTCCGCCCGGACGAAAGAGTTCCTGGGCTGGACAACACCGGTCGGGTAGGTTTTGTCCGCTCGGCCCTCCGTTCCTTCCGGCGTCCAGGAACACGCTGGGCGGAAAAGAAAGAAACGTCATGGAGAATCAAGAGGCGGGGCGTACTGCCCTTGAGGGCATGGGCTGGCTTCTGCACTGGCTGCATCGCCACTTTTTCTGGGCGCTGATCGCCGCCCACGGGTTGGCAGCTCTCGCTCCGGACTTGGGACAGCGGATCCGGCGACTCACCTTTGGATCGATTCCGATCCTCGGAGAATCCTTCTCGGTTTCTCTGCCCGTCGTTCTTCTTTTTCTCCTGCTCTGGAATAGCGGATTCGGCGTGCCGGGAGGCAGGCTAAGGGAACTCTTCCGAAATCTTCGCGCCCTGCTCCCCGGCCTGCTGGTCAATTTTCTCATCCCTCTACTCTTTCTGGCCGTTCTGCGAGCCGCTCTCGCGCCGTGGCACAACCAGGAGGAAGTGGAAAACCTTGTGATGGGCCTCGGGATGGTTGTGGCCATGCCCATCGCGGGGGCTTCGGCGGCCTGGTGCCAGAACGCCGGCGGAGACATGGCCCTCTCCCTGGGACTGGTGCTGAGTTCCACGGCGCTGAGCCCTTTTGCGGGATCTCTTTCCCTTCATGCCGTGGCGTCGATGGTGGGAGGAGATTATGCGGAAGACCTGCACGAGATGGCAGGACGCGGAATGGGGATATTCCTCGTCCTCTGCGTGGTTTTGCCTTCCGTACTCGGGATTCTGGCCCGGCGCCACGCGGGGGAAGCCCTCTTCGCGCGCGTCCGACCCGCCCTGCGTCCGGCCAACGAGTTGATTCTTCTCTGGCTGATTTACATGAATGCCGCTGCGGTGCTCCCTTACGCGTTCCGCCATTTTGACGCGGATTTTCTCGCGATGCTCTTGGTGGGCTCTGGCATTCTCTGCCTGCTCCGTTTCCAATGCGGAGCTTGGCTGGGACGGCTTCTGGGAGCTTCCGTGCCGGAGAGGACCGCGCTCGTCTATGGCCTGGGTATGAACAATAACGGCAGCGGGTTGGTCTTGGCCGCGGTCGCCATTCCCGACCATCCGCTGGCGATTCTGCCCATCGTTTTCTACACCCTCCTCCAGCAGATCACTGCTGCGTGGTATTATAGCTATTGGATTCCGCGCCGGAAGGCGTGAGGGAGCCTCTTCCCGTCCGCCTCGGATGGGCTAACTGCCATTTCTCACCATTGCGAGGTTTCGGGCGAGAGAGGTGTGGAGGAGGCCGTTTCCGAGCGTTTTCGACCGAGGGATGTCTCTTTCGAGAAGGGATCGGGTCGGGATACGGTTCCGTTTGTGCG
>JAQTUK010000179.1 GCA_028710285.1 Methylacidiphilaceae bacterium
AAGCGACGAGAACTTTTTGCCCTTGCCCCGGGGCAAGGGCAAGAACCCCAAAAGAAACAACAAGCCAACAACCGAAACGGTCAGATCATTTGTTCTCAAAGCGGTCAGTTTGACATGTCTTCGACAGCCTGCCTTCTCCGCAAGAGAGGCGTCTCGCGGAGATGCCAAGCCCGCCGGCTGGAGAAGCTCTCAGGGGAGATCGCTTGCGGCAACCGGCAGGAGGAAGAAGGGCTCGCGGTAGAGGGCCTCAGACCCGGGATTGATGCCGGGGTCGTTGGCCAGTACGAAACGGCCCCGGTCCGCCTCCATCCTCCACTGAATATGCCATTGGCCGTTTTTCCTGCTCGCGTCCGCGCAGACGACGACAATGCCCGGTTGCCAGTTCTCCCAGATCCCCTCTTGATGCGAAAAGAGCCGAACGAGGGTTTTCGGTTCGAATGTAGCCGGATCCAGAACCCTGCGGAGGAGCAAAAAGCCCCCACGCCACTGCACTCCTTCGCGCCTTTCCTCCGGAGAAATGTCGCGGGAGCAGGACCAGACCTCGGGACCATGATAGTTGGCGATTTCCGCCAGCCACGACCAGCTTTCCGAGGAAGGGGCGGATGCCGGGAAAAAGCGCAGGAGCAGGGATCGATGTTCGTGGTTGGACGCCTTCAAATAGAGATGCCCGTTCGCTCCAATCCAGTACCTTCCCTGAAGCTGACGGAGCGCGAGCTCCCCAAACTCCTTGGCGTAGCGATCCTTGGGACACGACCAAGCCAGCCCGCTCTCCGTGCGGAAAACATCGTGTTCCCGAATCATCCAACCCGAATCCGCAGAACCATTCCCGTGATTCGTGTGCCGCGGCGGGATCACAGCGGAATGGAAGATCGGCTCCTTCTCCGAGGGCCGGCCGGACAACAGGTGGTCCAGCAAGGAGCCAGCCAACGCGGCCAACGCGACCAGAGGCACTAGATCGATCGTTTTCTTCAGCATCATTGGAAGTGATGGAATCGTGCTCTGCTTCCCAACAGGCTGGCGATGCACGGTTTTCCGCATCACCTCCTGGATCAAAGCTGCGCGACCACTTGCGGCTTGCTCAGCCAGAAAGCCCTATCGCACGGTCCAAGTGGTTGGACGTCTCCAGCCCGGGATCCGTTCAGTTTATGCCCGCGCATGCATTGGGGATCGTCCCCGGAATGCTGGGTGGAACCTTGCGCCGCCTCGGCTCGTGTAGTCGTGTAGGGGAACGCCACGTGAGGGACGACTGCACCTCACGTTCCAAGCAGAATCCGGAGCTTACGGAACTTCTTCTGGCGGCGCGGTTGGCTCCTCGCCCTCCTCGGCGGGTGCCTTCTTCCCCTCTTCCTCCGCCGGCTTCTCTTCCCACGGCATCCCTTCGGGCAGCCCCTCCGTTCCCTCAACCGGCACGACTCGTGAAACGACTCTGGGGTGCTCGAGGGAGCCCCGCTCCCTGCCGATCCAATTGGCTCGCTGCCCGCAGACAGCCCCTGGGCCAAAAACGGCATCGTCCGTCGAACGGCGGGCACGGCAGGGCTTACCCTTGCCTTCGCCTGCGACCGTGTCCTTGGACAGCCGGCCGCAAGGCGCCCCCTGCCCAAAGGCGATGGGAGACGCCATCAGGAGACCGAGCGCTGCCAGAATGACTTTCATGCTTGGGACGAAAGCTGCCTTAAGACAAATACGACGAGGGGTCAAGGGCAACCGCTTCCTCCTAGGACAACCCGAGAACGTCCTCCATCGAGTAGACTCCCGGAGGCTTTCCCACTACCCAGCGCGCCGCTCGAAGAGCCCCCAGCGCGAAGGTGTCCCTCGTCTCGGCCCGGTGCGTGAGCTCCAGAACTTCTCCGGGGCCAGCGAAGAGGACGGTATGGAGCCCGACGATCTGTCCCGCTCGGATCGCATGAATCCCGATTTCCTCCGCTTTCCGCGGCCCGGGTTCTCCCTCTCTTCCATGGCGCGCGGCTTTTTCCAACGGCACCCCGCGCACCTCGGTCACGATTTCCGCCAAGCGGCGCGCCGTTCCACTGGGCGCGTCTCGTTTCCCTCGATGGTGCGCTTCCACGATCTCCGCATCAAACTCTCCTCCGAGAACCGCGGTCGCCTTTCGTACGAGGTAAAAGAGCAGATTGACCCCCGCGGAAAAGTTGGGCGCCCAAACAATGGGAATTCTCTCGCCCGCCCGACGCATCCGACGGGACTCTTCGGGGAGATGTCCCGTCGTCCCGATCACCAGCGGCCTACCTGCTTGCGCGCTTGCCTCGGCGACGACTGGGGAGAACGCGTGCGAGCTAAAGTCGATCGCGACATCGCTCCGCGTCAGCGCCGGGTTCAGAGGATCTCCCTGGTCGATTTCTCCCGCAATCTCCCAGTCTCCCGTTCGACGTGCCTGCTCGAGAACCGCCTTCCCCATGCGCCCCTTTGCGCCAATCACGATCAGGCGAACCATGGCTTTCCCCTTTTTTCTACTTCGTTCCCACGAGCGAGAGCGTCTTTTCCAATCGAGCTCGGTTGCTCGGCTGGAGAGGGACCAGCGGCAGCCGAACATCGGGTGCCATCCAACCGAGTAGCGAGAGTGCAGTCTTGATCGGTACCGGGTTGGTTTCCACGAAAAGATCGCGAAAGAGAGGGTAAAGGCGCCGATGAAGACGTTCGGCTTCCTGAACATTGCCCGAGAGAAAGGCCCGAACCAAGTCGACGACCGCCCTGGGCATGAGATTGGAGGCAACGCTGACCACGCCGACCGCGCCCACGCTCAAAAAAGGCAACGTCAACGAATCGTCGCCGCTCAAAAGGGCAAAGTCATCGGGGAGCACTTGCCGAAGCTGGCTGAGCCGATCGACCGAACCGCCAGCTTCCTTCAGGCCGATGACGTTCTTGTGCGCCTGCGAGAGGGCAAGCACGGTCTCGACCGCGATCTCGACCCCACACCGCCCCGGAATGCTGTAGAGGACCAGCGGTAGCCGCGTGCGTTGGGCAATGGCGGAAAAATGGGCGTAGAGCCCCGCTTGACTCGGCTTGTTGTAATAAGGGGCGACGAGCAGCGCTCCGTCGGCTCCCACCTCTCCCGCCGCCCGCGTGAGCTCGATCGCCTCGGCCGTGCTGTTGGAGCCCGTGCCGGCCAGTACCGTAGCCCTCCCCGCCGCAAACTCGACCGTCTTGGCGATGACCCGAATATGCTCCTCATGGGTCAGCGTGGGAGACTCTCCGGTCGTTCCCACAGGAACCAACCCGGCCACCCCACCCTCAATCTGCGCCTCCACCAGGCGCTCTAAGGCCTCAGCATCTACGTTCTCACCGCGAAACGGAGTAACCAGCGCGGTATATGCTCCAGAAAGTTTCATCAGTTTGCGCGGGAGACCCCGGTGTTCAGGCCGGGGAGGGATAGCGCGGCAGGCAAAGCCTGCCCCTTTCCCGCTTCTCCTTTCTTGTTTGCTATCTTCGTGAATGCGTATCCATAGCCATCCGCCCGCTGAATCAGCGTGCAGAAACGATAGGATATGCCCTGCACAAGACCATTCCCGGTCTTGATGTTAAAGCTGCCGCTGGCGCGTATGGCGACGCGTCCAATATAAACGCCTGCTTTCTTGCCGGTGGCGACGACGGCTTTAACCATGTCCCCGGTCTGGAATCCGAAAGCCGACTTGCTTCGCATCAGGTATCCGCGCGGGAAGCCGTGCTTGGTCAACCGAGCGCGCTGATAGCTGCCTCGCCCTGTCGCCTGGATGGCGAGCACGGGCTGCCGCCAACATTCGATGGCGTCTACCCGTCCCACGCAGGCGGCGTCGAGGCAATGCGCCTTCGGCACTCCTAGCCGAGCGCGATTCCACTTCGTCCGCCCGCCGCTGGCAGCCTCCACATCCAGACCCGTCGCTTTCAACCATTGAAACAACGCCCAACGGGTGCTGTTCACCGCCGCAGCATCTTTTAACGGATCTTTTGCCTGA
>JAQTUK010000043.1 GCA_028710285.1 Methylacidiphilaceae bacterium
GATTCGGTTGAAGGCCCCCTGGATCTGATCGACCGTGGTGCCGTCCGAGCCTCGCCAGTCCCGCCACTGCGCCCCGTAGATGCGCCCCAAATTTCCCTGGGCATCCGCCCACTCATCCCAGATCGTGACTCCGTTGGCTCGAAGGGTTGCGACATTGGTTTCTCCTCGCAAGAACCAGAGAAGCTCGTGGACGACCGACTTCCAATGGATTCTCTTGGTGGTCAGGAGAGGGAAGGTAGTGGTTAGATTGAATCGAAGTTGGGCGCCAAAGAGGGAGTAGGTACCGGTCCCTGTGCGATCGGAGCGGCGAACGCCCTCGCGGAGCACGGTCTGCAGCAGATCCAGGTAATTTCGCATTCCAGGCCGACGCCGACTGTAGGAAAAGAATGAAATCGTCTCAACCCCAAGAGGTCAAGGCTTCATCCGAAACGCCCATGATGGCGCAATATCGGGAGCGGAAGGCCGAGTTGCCCGGGGATGTGCTGCTCCTCTTCCGGCTGGGAGACTTCTACGAGCTTTTCGGAGAAGACGCCAAGGCGGGGGCGAATCTCCTCGGCCTCGCGCTCACGCACCGGCACGGGATGCCGATGTGCGGGATGCCTGCGGAGTCGGCCGACAGCTATATCGCCCGGCTGGTGCAGGCGGGAAGGCGGGTCGCGGTCTGCGAGCAGGTGGAGGCTCCGCAGCCGGGGAAGCTGGTTCGGCGGGAAATCACGCGGATCATCACTCCAGGCAGCCTGCTCGACCCGGGATCGCTCCGCTCAAAGGAGAACAACTTCTGCCTGGCCCTGGTCTCCGGCCGCCATCGGCTAGGAGTCGCCGCCGTCGACGTGGGAACGGGTGAGTTTCGCGCAGGCGAACTGGGAGGAGAGGAGGAGTTGGTCAACCTGCTCTGCCGTCTCCGGCCGAGCGAGATCCTTCTGCCGGAGGAGGCGTCGGACGCACGTCCGGCCTCGTCCCCGGCCGGAAGACTGGAGGAAATTCTCGGAAGATGGGGCAACCCCGTTCTCACCCGGCATAAGAAGTGGGCCTTCACCTCGGAACACGCGTCGGCTCTCCTGCTCGCCCATTTTCGGACGAAATCCCTGGCGGGATTTGGCCTCGCCGGGGCCTCCCTGGCCCTTTCCGCGGCGGGAGGTCTCTTCCACTACCTGCGCGAGGAGCTGCGCCAGGATCTCTCCCACGTGCGGGAGATCGGCGCGATCTGCCGGGAGGACTTGCTCATTCTGGATGCCGTGGCCCAGCGCACCTTGGAGCTTCTTTCCGCGCCGGGCCGGGGAAAGAGCTTTCTGGAGGCGATCGATCGAACGCTGACTCCGGGAGGGGGAAGGCTGCTGCGCCAGTGGGTCGCCGAACCCCTCCGCGACCCAGAGAAGATTCGATCGCGTCAGGACGCCGTCGCCGAGTGGGCGGAGCGAGACCGAAGCCGGCGATCCCTTCGGGAGATCCTTCCCGGCATAAGAGATTTGGAACGGCTGCTCGCCAGGGTGTCCCAGGGTTCGGCCAGCCCTCGGGAGATCGGGGCGATCAAGGATTCTCTCAAGCCGCTGGCCAAGATCCGGGAGCTTCTGCCCCCATCGGGCAAGTGGGCGCGGTGCCAAAGCGATCTCGAGCCACAGGACGATCTGGTCGCCGAGATCGAGCGAGCCCTGGTGGCCGACCCGCCCCTTTCCTGCCGGGAGGGAGGTCTCTTTCAAGCGGGTTTCGATCCCGGCCTGGATGCCCTGCGGGAGGCGGCCGAGAGCGGGAAACGATGGCTCTTGGAGTTCGAGCGGAGCGAACGGGAGCGAACCGGCCTGCGGTCGCTCAAGCTCCGCTACCAACCTGTTTTCGGCTACCTGCTGGAAGTTCCCCGCGGCCAGCTTGCGCAGGTTCCTCCGG
Source organism: Methylacidiphilaceae bacterium (assembly GCA_028710285.1). Lineage (GTDB taxonomy): Bacteria > Verrucomicrobiota > Verrucomicrobiia > Methylacidiphilales > Methylacidiphilaceae > Methylacidimicrobium. The sequence continues at coordinate 1,882 of JAQTUK010000043.1, forward strand.
AGTACGTTCGTCGACAGACCTTGGCGAACGCGGAGCGGTTCACCCGGCCGGAGCTGCAGGAGATGGAGCGAAAGATCCTGGGCGCGGAGGGCCGTGCGCGCGAGTTGGAGATGGAGCTCTTCCGCGCGCTCCGGCAGAACCTCTGCGATCGGCTTCCGACCCTCCAGAAAGCCGCGAGAGCGGTCAACGAGATCGACGTCGCGACGGCTCTCGCCGAACTTGCCCGGGAGAGGGGCTATGTCCGACCGGAAATCGTCGAGGAGCCGATGATCGAAATTGTCGACGGCCGTCATCCGGTCGTTGAGCAGGCCCTGGACGGAGAGCGCTTCATCCCCAACGACACCTCCCTCGACGGTCGGCATTCGCGCCTGGTCATTCTGACGGGACCGAACATGGCCGGCAAGAGCACTTATCTTCGCCAGATCGCGCTCATCGCTCTGCTTGCCCACATCGGTTCCTTCGTTCCTGCCTCGCGCGCGAAAATCGGGATTCTCGACCGGATCTTCACGAGAATCGGGGCCAGCGACGACCTCGCCAGCGGCCAGAGCACGTTCCTGGTCGAGATGCAGGAAACGGCCAATCTTCTCCGCCATTCCACCGAAAGGAGCCTGGTGATCCTCGACGAAGTCGGTCGGGGGACGAGCACTTTCGACGGCCTGTCGATCGCCTGGGCGGTGGCGGAAGAGCTTTGCGACCGAAATCGTTGTCTCACCCTGTTCGCGACCCACTACCATGAGTTGGCGAAGCTGGCGCAAAGCCGGCCGGAGGCTCGCAATCTCTCCCTCGCGGTCCGGGAGATCAACGGGGAGGCCGTCTACTTGCGGAAAGTCGTCGAAGGGGCGATCGACAAGAGCTACGGGTTGCAGGTGGCTCGGCTGGCGGGCTTGCCGGAGCGGACCATTCGCCGGGCCGCGGAGGTCCTTTCGGGCATGGAAGCCGAGGAGGAGGACCCACGCAGCAAGGCGATGCAGGCTCGCCGCTGTCGCCGCCGCGAGGAGGCCGAAGAGCTGCCTCTCTTTCCCGAATGGGAGCGGCGGAAGAATGGGGAGGAGACGGGAGATGCGGCTTCGTGAGGGCGAAAGCGGGAGATCGCCGACGGCCGCGGGATCCTGTCCGGCTTTGTCCTTGTTCCCGCCAGGTGCGGATGCCACTATGGATTTCCCTATGAGCGTCAGTTCGGAAATCGAGGAAGGGACTCGGCTCGAGCCCCGGTTTGATGCCGCGGGAACCCTCCCCTGCATTACCGTGGATGCCGAAACGGGCGAGGTGCTGATGTTCGCTTACATGAATCAGGAGGCGCTCGATCGGACGATTCAGACGGGCCGGGCAACCTACTACAGTCGCTCTCGGAAGAAACTCTGGGTGAAGGGGGAGGAATCCGGATTCGTCCAGCACGTTCGAGAGCTGCGCGTCGACTGCGACCAGGACTGCGTGCTGATCAAAGTATCCGTAGAGGGCGGGGCTTCCTGTCACGTGGGCTATCGGAGTTGCTTCTTTCGGCGGCTGAAGCCCGGGAGCTCGGGAGAACTCGAGTTCGCGGAGTCGAAGAAGGTTTTCGATCCGGAGAAGGTCTACCGGCGAGGTTCCTGAGCCGGGGGACTTCAGGACGGGAAGCGGGTCGTTTTCCGCCTTTCCGGGGGATGGGGTCCTTCCCAGTCCACCCAGCGGATCAGATCCACCAGGGGTATCCGGCCGTCGTGATGCCAGAGGGGAGGGGGAGATTGCATCGTTCCCACCCGGCAGCAGCGGGAGGCGCCGAGACGCCAAAAGAGCTGCTGGACGGAGAGCGGAACCCGTCCGACGACTCCGACTGCGGAGAGGTGGCCCCGGAGCGGGTCCAGCCAATTCTCTAGTCTCTCTCTCGGGACCTTGTCCAGATAGAGGACCCGATGGCCGCAGGTGGGCTGAAATTGCGGGACATCGCGAACGATGAGGGTCCATTGGAGACCATCCCCATCTTCCCAAAGGGGCCAGCCGAGGGCGCGGGCCATCGTGCGAGCCTCACGGATTTTCGCAGCTTCCTCCGGGCGGCGGGGAATCGGGTCGAGCCGAGCTCTTTCGGAAAGGACGCGGGCCAAGAGCTCCGCCAAGGGGAGAACGGCGGCTTCGGGTTCCAAGACGAGGCACTGCGGAGAGAGGCAGCCAGCCTGATCGTATTCCACCAGGTCCTGGACAATGCCTTCCACGAGGCGGGTGGTTGGACGGCGGACGGCTCCGAGCCAAAGAAGGCTCGCTCGATGGCCATGGGCGAGGAAGATCTGGTCGTTCCGGCAGCGGGCGCGGAAGAGCTGGACGGTCTCGTCTCGACCAAAAACGATGATGGCGTCGGCCGAGGCAAAGGCATCCTCGGCATAGGAAGGAAGGATGTGGACCAACTTTCTTAAGGCTGGAGGAAGCGCTTCGCGAAACCGAACCATCGCTCCCATCTGTTGCTCAGGGCACTGAAGAAGATTCTCCGATCCCAGAAGCAATCCTTCCAGGGCGGAGCGCCATCCCGAGACGGGAAGGGTGCTCGCCAGGACATGGTAGATGCTTCGCGGAGCGATCGCGCGGCTCCATCCACGGCCGTACGGCACAAAGCCGTCGAGTGCATCCCAGCGCCCCAAAGCCACCGTAAGAAGCCGGCGGAGATCTTGGTGTCCCGGGATCCCAAGCTCGGGAAAGCGCGAACAGAGGGGAGCCAGTCGCTCGATGCGCTCGGCGGCCGTCATGACGAACGGAGATCTTCGGCGGTGAGGGAACAGCCGCGCAAGGGAAGATCTGCGGACCGGCCAAGGAGGCGGAAGCCGTCCCGCGCGGCGATCGCCTCGTCCTGGGTCTGGATCGCCAGGACCGAGTCGATGTTGGCGAGGTCGACCCAGGCCACCAATCCTTTTTCCCCGATCCGGCAGTCTCGGCCCGTGAGCGGATCGAGGATCCGGACGCGAGCCCAGGGCGGAGTCCGATGGATTCCTTCCGCGCCTTGGGCGTAGGCCTGGCTGGAGAGTTCGGTCATGCCGTATTCGCTCCAGATCTCCTCCGCACAGATTCCAAACCGCGCCTCCAGGGCGCGATAGAAGTCGGGCTTGGACAGCTCGCGAGTCCGGCCCTTGAACCCGCCGGTCTCCAAGAGAAAGCTTCCCCGGGGCAAGCAAAGGGGCGGTTCCTCGTGGCGGTCGATCAGCGGAATCCAGGCAAAGGCCGTCCCGCAAAGTCCCACCGGACGGCCCGCGCGGACCGCTTCGCAGAGAGCGGTGCGGAGGCCCTTTTGGTCGAGGTGGCCATCCTGAATCCAGAAATGAGCGGAGTGGGCGCTCTGCTCCGACCAGAAGCCAAACATGGCCGATAGCGACGAATGGGGCGCTTCTTGAGGAGAAGGGACAAGAAAGTGGAGATCAACCGTCTCCCACGGCACGCCCGCCCGCCTGGCTCCTTCCGCGCTCACGGCCCGGTAGAGGTCGACGTCGAGCAGAGCATGACGTCCCGGGCTTGGAGAAGTCGTTCCGCTGGTTTCAAAGATTCTTCGAGGGGTGCGGCCTTCATGCACGAAAAGAAGCGCCTGCTTGAAAAGCTCCTGGGGAACGGGAGGAATGGTGCGCCAATCGGCAGGAAATCCCCCTGCGGCTTGCAGCAGCCGGCCGAATGGAGCAACCTGGCGGGCTTGCATCCGACAGAGCGCGAGCGCCAGCCTGTCGAAGCCACGGTCATCCTCCGCGGCGAGGCTCTGCAACGACTTGGCCCACTGCGCTCGACCTTCCGGCCTGTCCAGTTCCCCGCGGAAAGAAGGGAATCCGCTTTTCTCTTTTGCCATTCGTCTCTCCCTCGACGATCATAACAAGTCATCGGCCCGGTGGACCGGGAAATCTTGTGTTGGAGCGAAGCAGAGACGGGGCCAGTCAACTACCCCGGCCTGAAGGCTGGAGCTTGTGAGAACAGGCTAGGTTGACCAGGGAGCGCGTAGACTATGTGCAGACGTTGGGAACAGGTGGGAAAGACGCACCGGCGAATGCTTCCTCAGTTCGCCGCACTGCAAGGCGGGGATCATGCTGGGCAAAGGCAAAGGCCCGAAGGTTTCCGTCGCATCCGAAAGGATGGAGCCGGTTTCAGACAATCCCGAGGGGAGACCCCGCAAGGGGTGTCACAAGGCGCTTACGCGCAATTGATGCCGCGCTCGGACAATCGGGCGCGGCATCAGCTTGCTCAGGGGTGTGGATACACGTTGACGAAGATAGCCAACAAGAAAGGAGAAGCGGGAAAGGGGCAGGCTTCGCCTGCCGCGCTATCCCTCCGCGACCTGAACGCCGGGGTCTCCCGCGCAAAGTGATGAAAGACATCGCCGCGGAGAGAATGAGCCTGATGCCGGGCTGCGAGTTGCGGGGAGAGATCTTTGCCAAACGCGACGGGTGGGTCGGGGGGCGGTTTTTCGGCACGATGGTAGTCACGGGCCGGCTGGTGCTCTCCCCGTCCGCCGAGGTCCAGGGGATTCTCGTCGCGGGCAGCATCGACGTCGAGCAAGGCGCTCGGGTGGAAGGCCGGTGTTTCGTGGGGCCTCATGGGCTTGAGGAATGGAATCGGTTTCGGGAAACGCGGAGCGCCGAATGAGCGACGAGAAGAAGGAGACCGGCCAGAAGCAGGTGCACTGCCCACATTGCGGCCATGAGCAGTGGGAGTCGCGGGCGGCGCTCTCGACGTTTTGTCGGCATTGTCAGGAATACCTTTCGCTGGTTCCGAAACGACGAAGGGGACTGCTGCCGAAGTCCCGTCCGGTGCGGGATCGATTCGTCCGCTGCCCCTTTTGCGGAGCGGGCCAATACGTCTATTCCGCGGCGCTCTCTGCCGGATGCATCGCCTGCGGAAACGACCTCAACCTGGTGAGCTACCAGGTGCGAGGCAAGGCGGGGGATCGGTTGAAGACCCTGGGGGACGTCGAATTTCATCCTCGCTGCGACTACCATGGCCCACGCGTGGAGGCGCGCCACATTCGGATCAGCGGTCGGGTCGATGCGGAGGTGCGGGGAAGCGAAACGGTGCAGTTCCGCAATGAGGGAGATGTCGAAGGGGGGGTGGTTGCGCCGGATGTGGAAGTCTGCCCTCGGGCAACCGCTTCATCGGCAGCCATTGTGGCCTGCGCCTTGCGGGTTGCAGGCCGCCTCGAAAGCGACCGGGTCGTGGCGTTGCTTGGCCTGGAGGTGGAGGACGGGGGAAGCCTCCGTGCGGGACGCATACTCACTCCGAGCATCCGGATGAAGGGCCACGCCGCTCTTCTCGGGAAAGTCGAAATCCGTCCTCTGCCGCAGCCGCCGGTGGTCTCGCTGCCCGCCTTGGAAGAGATCGCCAGGCGGATTGTCCCGGAGGAACCGCTTTTCGGCTGGTGACTTTTCCTTGGGGGTTGCCGGCGGGAACGCGACCTCGTATGGTGGTGAGCCTCTTATGCTTCAGCCTGGGATCTGTCTCCTATGGACTTCGTCGATCTGGCTCTGGTCTTTTCTCATCGGTGCGCCCGTGGTCGAAGCCGGCGCTTTGCGCGAGCAGACGCCTCCGATGATTCCCGGGGCGCAGCTTCCGGAATCGGGCACAGAAGACGGAACCAAGTCCGCCCGAGATATCGGCGCGCGAATCTACCAGGAGGCCATCTACAGTGCGGGCATGGACACGGGGAGCTTGCCGGGAGGGGGAACTTTCTCGTCCGTGTCGGCCGTCTGTTTTGTGCTCAATCGAGTGCTTGGGTCGCCGCTGGTCAGCCCCTACTTGTCCGAGTTCGAGCGTTGGCTGGAAGCCTACGGCCGGAGGGTTGCGGACGCGGCTTCCTTGCGCCCGGGAGACCTCATTCTCTCGCCTCATTCGCTCACCGTGGCGGGACAGGTGGGGATCATCGGAAGAAGAATCAGCAACTACCCCGATTTCGAAATCTATTCGAATTCGGCCCGGAATCACCTCTTCGTCCCGGGCTGGTCGCTCCGGAAATGGAAGGAGTACTTCCAGTCCCAATTGGGGCTCGATGTGGTCTTTTTTCGCGTGATCCGCAGCCCGGAGAAAGAACAAGGAGAAACCCGTGAGAGTCTTGATTGCCGCCGCCCTCCTCTTTTCGGTTTTTTGCCGGCAGGCTCCAGCCGCTGAGCCCTCGGATCTTCTGCCCAATACCACCCCCCGGCTGGCGCGGCTTTTGGAGCAGTTGCCGCTGAAGGCGCAGCAAGAGATCGCGCGGCGATTCCGAGCGGAGCTGTCCTACGACCTCATTGGGAATGAGAGAGTTCCGGACATCGCAGGAAAGACGATCCTGGAAATCGAGCTTTCCACCGAGACCGGCCGAGGCGTCATGGTCTTCGAAACGACACCGACCGACGCCCGGTTTCTGTTCCTGGACGATCTTCCCTACCGCATTCCCGATCGCTTTCGGCTTTCCGATGGGGAAAAACGGACGATCGCCCTCGTGTTCGCGCGGTATGAAAAGGGCGAGTTCAAGGATCGGGACTGGGCGCGCATGTGGTTCTCCCGGCCTTCGGTGATGACCTCCTGGCAGCTGCAGGCCTACCGGGAATTGGGCATGCTCCCGCGGGAATTCGGCCGCCTAGGCTACGGACCGTGAAGAGCGGAAAGGAAGACGACTCCGGCTTGCTTCGGAAGTACTGGCTTGCCGAGAAGAGAAGCTCCGAAGCCTACCGGGATCTCGCCGGACGCGAGGCAGATCCGCGGCGGAAGGATGTTTTTCTCCGGCTCGCCGAAGCGGAGGAGAAGCACGCCGCCAGGTGGGAGGCCGAGTTGCGCGCGCGAGGCGTCCCTCTTCCCCGCCTATCGGGAGGCTGGCGGCGGCGCTTGCGGGGTTGGTGGCGGCAGGCGGTAGGCCCTTCCCTGGTTATCCAGAATTTGGAGAGGGCGGAGGATCGACAGGAGGAGGAATACGCGAAGCAGCGGAAAGCCGGCCTGATTCCCGCCGATCTGAGTGCCGTCTACGGGGAGATGGCGGCCGAGGAGCGTTCCCACGCCCAGATCCTGCAGGCGCTCGGCACGGCAAGCCAGCCGAAGAGCGTCGCCGAAAGGATTCTCGCCCGGGAACGTTGGCACAAGAGGGGTGGAGGTTGGGTGGCCGACGCGATCTACGGTGTGAACGACGGCTTGGGAGCGGTTTTCGGAATCGTCTCCGGGGTGGCGAGCGCCACGGAAAATCAGACCCACTATGTGCTGCTTTCGGGGCTGGCGGGAATGCTGGCCTCAGCCCTTTCCATGGGTGCGGGGGCTTACCTCGCGGCAAAGAGCGAACGGGAGGTTTACGAGGCGGAGATGGCCCGGGAAGGCGAAGAAATCTCCCGTCACCCCGAGGAGGAGAAGGAAGAGATGGCGCTCTTTTACGAGCTCCAGGGATTCCATCGCGAAGAGGCGCAAGCCATGTCGGAGAAGCTCTTTGCCCGTCCCGACCAATTTCTGGCGGCAATGTCACGATCCGAGCTGGGGCTTTCCGAGGAGTCGTTTCCCAGCCCGACGACCGCCTGCCTCTCCGCATCGATCTCCACCGGGATCGGAGCCCTCGTTCCGCTGCTCCCCTTCTTCTTTTTCGGCGGCCTTTTGGCGATCTCGATCTCGTTTGCGATCAGCCTGATTGCGCATTTCCTGGTCGGGGCGGCCAAGTCTTTGATCACGAACCGCCCGTGGTGGTCCTCCGGGCTCGAGATGACCGCAGTCGGTGTTCTGGAAGCCGTCGCGACCTATACCCTTGGCTTCCTCTTTCGCGTCCATGCCTAGCCCGGGGGAAGGCGTCTTCTCGAAGCGATTCGCGGAGATGCGGCAAGGGTCCATGGAAAAAGGAGGCAGAGGAGTTGGATCCCGGGGCCGACTTCGTCTCGGGAAGAAGGCCGGCCGGCACGGAATATCGTAGCGCTTAAAAGGAGAGAACTACATGCGTTTGCTGGGCAATACCCTCTGGTTCGTTTCTGGCGGTCTGATCATGGGTCTTGGCTGGTGGTTCGCCGCAGTGCTCGACGCCATCACCCTCATTGGCATTCCGTGGGCCATCGCCGCTTTCCGCATCGGCGCCTTCTCTTTCTGGCCGTTCGGCCGCGAGGTCGTGGAGAAGCCTTCCGGCGCGGTCGGCAAGACCTTCAGCCTGATCGGCAACGTGATCTGGATCCTTTTGTGCGGGTGGTGGCTCGCCTTGGGACACTTGGTGAGCGCCTTGCTGTGCGCTCTCACCATCATCGGCATCCCATTCGCGCTCCAGCACGTGAAACTCGCAGGGATCGCGCTGGCGCCATTCGGGAAGGAGATTGTACCGATTGGCGCGCTCCCCACAACCGGGTCGTGCCGCATGCCTGGCGGGGATAGCGATTCCGCATTCTCTCCATAACCACCCGGCCGGAAGGTCGGAGATTCCTGCGGTACCCAGGCGCTGGCTTTGCTGCGATCATCCCGGAAGAGACCTTCCGTCCCGGAACGGACGCGCTCAAATATAGGAAAGTTTCCTCGTTTTCCGATCCAGACGGAAACTGTCCCAGAGCAAGGGGCTCGCCTTCCAGGATTCATGAGGTCTTGGGACCGTGAAATATTCACAAACGATCTCGGGCGAGCTTACTTCCAATCTCAAGAACCCATGCCGGTCTTCGCAGTAGGATTCCAAAACCAGGTCCTTTCTTCCCTCGATCCCCACCGGGCCTTGGATTCCCCGGAGCGCTGGTGCCATATTGTGGAGATACCAATATCCTCCCGCCCCGGCGACAATCACCGGGATCTGCCTCCCCTCCTTGGAAAGGGTGAACCGTTGGTAGTTGTGGACGTGGCCGGTCAACACCAGATCCGGGAATTTCCCGCTTCGCTCCACGGCCCAAAAGAGGAGCCTCTCCATCGCCAGGCTGCCCCCGTGATGGGCGTCCGCGGAATAGATCGGATGGTGAAGCGTCAAGACGAGGGGCTTATCCTCTGGAGCCCTCTTCAATTCCTCACAAAACCACTCCTTCTGAAGCTCGTGGACTTCTCCTCCTTCCGGGACGTTCGTATACAGTCCGATCACGCGAATCCATGGTCCATCCAATACCCAGTAGGGGTTAGGCTGAGTCATCGCCGTCCGGCTCGAGTCTCCGGCGTCGGGCGTCCGAACAGGAGAGGGAGCGCAAAAGTTTTCCAAAAAACCGTCAAGGCTGCTGGATAGAGGATTTCTGGGATTGGGGTCGCCATCATGATTTCCCGGAATGGCGAAAATCGGGGCCGGATAATGAAGGTACGGCTCATAAAATTGCGGGTAATATTCCGAACGCTCTCCGTGATAATAGACAACGTCGCCGAGAATGAAAAAAAAGGAGGGAGAAGAGCTTCTGTCGGGTCTTCGGAAGTCCTCCTCCATCTTGTCCGCAACAATTCTTTGTGATTCCGGCCGCTTGATTCCCCCCGTGTCCCCTGCGGCATGGAATACCAATTTCCCCGCTTCCTGGATCGACTCGATGGACGACGCGGCAAGAACGTTCTCGAGGCGAAAAGGGCTGCTCGGCGGGGATTCTCCGGGAATGGGATGATACTTTTCGTTTCCCCAAGGCTTATGTTCGACACACACCTCGATGGGAACGACGGGGAGATGATCGCGGAACGTGATTTGGTCGCGAATGTTGGAGAAACTGCTTCGGGAAGTCCCAAACAGATGACTGCGCCGGTGCGGCATGGTGACTCTAATTTACGGATAAGACTAAAATCGGTGAGAGTTTGCGATCGCAGAAGGAGCCTGTCAAGCCGTAAAGACCGATCCCTCGGGAGAATAGAGCCATCGCATCGTCATGAGCTGTGTCCGGAATCGAGAGGGACGAGGCGCCGCCGCAACGTTCCTAGCGGAGCGGCTTCTCTTCCGAGACGGGAGCCGGGCGCGAGGTTTCCGACAGCATGCGAGCGGCCAGGGCAAGGGATTCGTCGCTCTTGCCTCCCAACATGCGCGCCAGTTCTTCCGCTCTTTCGTGCAAACCCAGCTGAGCGAGGGAGACCGAGACGCCATTGCCCTCGGACTCTTTCCGGACACGGAAATGGGCGTCGCCTTGGGCTGCGACGGGAGCCAGGTGAGTGACGCAAATCACTTGATGCTGCCTGCCCAAGAGCCGGAGATGGGCTCCCACCTTCCAGGCCGTTTCTCCGGCAACATTGGCGTCTACCTCGTCGAAGATGAGGACGGGCACGTGATCGACGGAGGCGAGAACCGTCTTGATCGCGAGCATCACGCGAGCCATTTCCCCGCTCGATGCGGTATCCCGTAGGGGGAGAGGGGGACGGCCGGGGTTGGCCGCAAAAAGAAACTCGACCTCTTCCGCTCCTCTGCGTCCGGGCTGCGGACGGACTGTCCACTCCACCTGGAAATCCGCGCGGGGAAACCCGAGTTCCGCCAGTTCGGCGGTTACTTTTTGGGCGAGGAGGGTTCCCACGCGCCGCCTCTCTTCCCCAAGCTCCCGAAGGAGTTCCTCGAAGCGGCGTTCCAGTTCGGGCCGCTTTTCCGCAAGCTCGCGATGCTGCCGGCGCTCCGTCTCCTCGTCCTCGATCTCCCGCTCTGCATTCTGGAGGGTCTGGAGCACGTCGGCGAGAGTGGGGCCATATTTCCGCTTCAAGCCTTCGAGATGACTCCGCCGCTGCTCCATGGCATTCAGCCGATCGGGATCCACGTCGAATTGCTCTCGATAGCCGATCAGGAGCGCCTCCATCTCCCGCAGGCCCACCGTCGCGGTTTCCAGGAGCTCTCCGGCCTTGCCTGCGCCGGTAGCGTCCAGGTTCGACCAGACGGCGAGGACGCGGCGCGCGCGGGACAGCCGGTCGAGAGCGCCTCCCTCGGCGAAGAGGAGCGCATCGAGCTCGCCGACCAGTTCGAGCAGCTTCCAGCCATGCTGGGCGAGATCGAGCTCCCGATGGATTTCCTCCTCTTCTTCGAGCCGGATCGCCGCTTGTCCGATCTCCTGGACCATGCTTGTCAGGCGCACGACCCGGCGTTCCCTCTCCGGATCCGAGAGGATCCGGTCCCGGCTTCGCGCAACCTCGACCATCTCGAAAACGTCCCCCAGTTGGGCGACCCGCTCCTGCAAGCCGCCGAAGGCATCGAGGAGAGAGAGCTGGGTGCTGCGCTGAAGGAGGGATTGGTGTTCATGCGGTCCGTGAAGGTCGAGGAGCGAGTCGCCGACTCGTCGCAAGACGGCCAGGGTGGTCGAGCAGCCGTTGAGGAATTGCCGGCTCCCTCCAGCGGGCGGAATGCTTCGCTTGACCAGGAGCCTGCCTTCTTCGCAGGGAGAGATCCCGCTTGTCTCCAGCAGGGGGCTCAAAGTCGCCACCGCCTCGCTGTTTAACTGGAATTCTCCCTCGACCGAGCAGGGTTTCTCTCCGTCGAGGTAGAGGGACCGGTCTGCGCGATTTCCGAGGAGAAGACCCAATGCCCCGATCAGGAGGGACTTCCCGGCCCCCGTCTCGCCCGTGATGACCGTGAAACCGGGTCCAAGCTCCCATTCGAGGCAGCCGATCAAGGGTAGGTGTTCGACGCGGAGGGAACGGAGCACGGATACTCCACACGCTGGCGGCTATTGCTCGTCCTCTACCGGGGAGGAGCGCTTCTTGCCCTTGAGGAAGGCCGAGAGGAAAGAATCCAGCTCACCATCGAGAACCCCTTGAATATCGGAAGTTTCTTCCCCGGTACGGAGGTCGCGTACGAGCTGGTAAGGTTGCATCACGTAGGAGCGAATCTGGCGCCCCCAGCCGATTTCTCCCTTCTCGCCGTAGATGCGCTCCTGCTCCGCCCTCCGTCGGTCCAACTCCACCTCGTGAAGGCGGGAGCGCAGGACCCGGAGAGCGGTAGCCCGGTTTTGAAGTTGGGAGCGCTGGTTCTGGCAGGTGACGACAATCCCGGTCGGCAGATGGGTCACGCGCACCGCGGAATCGGTCGTGTTGACCCCCTGCCCTCCGTGACCGCCGGCCCGGAAGACGTCGATCCTCAAATCGGAGGGGGGGATTTCGATCGTGACCTCCTCCGCCACCTCGGCGACGATGTCGACGGAGGCAAAGCTCGTCTGGCGCTTGCCCTGGGCATTGAACGGAGAGATGCGAACCAGCCGGTGCACCCCTCTCTCGCCCTTCAAATAGCCGTAAGCATAGGAGCCTTCGATCAGGACGGTGGCTGCCTTGACTCCTGCCTCCTCGCCGACGAGAAGATCGAGGATTTCAAAACGAAAATCATGTCGCTCGGCATAGCGCTGATACATCCGGAGGAGCATCGCGGCCCAATCGCAGGCCTCGGTGCCACCCGCTCCAGCGTGGATGCCCAGAATGGCGTTTTTGGGATCGAGCGGGTCCGCCAGAAGCAGCCGGAGCTCCGCCTCGGCAAAGTGCGATTCCGTCCCGGCCAATTCGCGGGCAAACTCGGCCTCGAGAGCGGAATCCGGATGCTCGCCGATCAGCTCTTCGAGGGCACGCAGGTCCGCGAGACGCCGCTCAAGGCCGATCAGGTCCTGCAACCGGGCGCGGACTTCCTTGCTGCGAGCGATGGTCCGTTCCGCTTCCTCCCGGTTGGACCAGAATCCGACGGATGCCATGCGTTCCTCGATCTGCTGACGCTCGGCAAGAAGGCGATCGGCGTCAAAGAAACCTCCGCAGTTGGCGGAGGCGAGCCTCGAACACTACCCATTGACCCGAGCCATTCTTCTTCTCGTCCATGTCTCGAGCATAAGGGCTCGGGTTTGGCGACGCAAGGAGCGGGAATGGAGGCCTCGCCATGCTTTCCGCTTGCGTACGGCAAACGCGAAAGGCTTTCTTGAGGGCAATGGTGGCGGCGGAAGAGGCATGGCGCATCCTGGGAAGCTTGGCTAAGCCGATCGGATCCGAACGGGTACCGTTGGGTGATCTGTCGGGAAGGGTGCTGGCCGAAGAAGTTCGAGCGGAGACTCCGCTTCCTCCCTTTTCCCGCTCGCTGGTCGATGGATATGCCGTGCGCGCCGAAGATCTCCCCGGCCCGCTCCCCGTCTGCGGCTCTTCGGAAGCGGGCCGGCCATTTCCGGAAACGCTTCCTCCAAGGCGGGCCGTGCGCATCTTGACCGGCGCGGTGGTTCCGGAGGGTGCCACACACGTGGTGATGCAAGAGGAGGTCGAGCGCTCCGGCGAAGGGATCCGCGTTCGTTCTCCGCTGGCATCCACCAATATCCAAACCAGGGGGGAGGACGCCCGGCCGGGTGACCTTTTGCTGGCTCCGGGAGTTCGGCTCGGCGCGGGCCCGATCAGCCTCCTGGCAAGCTTGGGGAAGAGCGAGGCCCTGGTTTTCCGGCGGCCCCGCCTGGCGCATCTCCTTTCCGGGGACGAGCTGGCTCCAGCGGGGGAGCCTCTCCCGGCGGGGAAGATCTACGACGTCAACGGTCCGATGATGGCCGCTCTATGGGATCGGGGCGGTTTCGTAATGGTCGGACAGCGATGGGTCCGGGATGTTCGAGCGGAGATGGAGCGGGCGATCGAGGAGTGGATGTCGAAAGTAGACGTTCTTGTCCTGTCTGGAGGACTGGGGCCGGGCGAGGCCGATCTAGTGTCAGGGGCTTTGGTCACCCTCGGATTTGCCGTACATTTCCATGGAGTGGAGATTCGGCCGGGGAAGCCCTTCCTTTGTGCCTCCCGGGGGCAAACCCTAGTTTTGGGACTGCCCGGCAATCCAGGCGCGCATCTGGCGCTTTTCTGGCTTTTCGTGAAGCCCTTGCTCGATGCGCTTTCCGGGGTGCCGTTCTCCGTTCCCTGGCAGACCGGACGCCTTTGTGTAGATCTCCCCTGCCGCCCTCTTCTGCGGGAGACCTTCTGGCCGGTGACGGTTACCTCCGAAGAGGGAGCGATCTGGCTTGCCCCCTTGCCATGGACCGGCTCGGCTTCCGTTCCCGTTCTGGCGCGCGCTCAAGGTTTCGCCCGGCTTCCGAAAGGGCGCGGGCCCTTCGCCGCGAAGGAACTTCTCGCCTTTCTTCCCTTCTCATGAAGGCCGACTCTCCCTCTTCTTCCGACTCCTTTTCCCACTTGGACGATGCCGGCCAGGCCCGGATGGTTCGGGTGACCGGAAAGGCCGACCAGAACCGCCGGGCGGTGGCGGAGGGATTCCTGCGGCTGGCTCCGGAAACGGTCGAAAAGCTCCGAAGACAAGCGCTTCCCAAGGGAGACGTTCTCACCGTGGCGCAGATCGCTGGCATCGTCGGCGCGAAGAAGACGGCGGAACTCATCCCTCTCTGCCATCTGCTGCCCCTCCATCACGTGGAAGTGCGATTCACGCCCGAGCGGGATCGGATCCGGATTGTCGCGGCGGCGGAAACCGTGGGAAAGACCGGCGTGGAAATGGAGGCGCTGACGGCGGTCGCGGTGGCGGCCTTGACGCTCTACGACATGTGCAAAGCGGTCGACAAGGGCATGTCGATCGAAGGGGTGCGGCTGCTGAAAAAGGAGAAGGAGCCGGTTGCGGGAAAGGGTGAATCGTCAACTACCCCGGCCTGAAGGCCGGAGCTTGTGAGAACAGGCTGGGTTGACCAGGGAGCACATAGAAATATGCGCAGACGTTTGGAACAGGTCGAAAAGACGCACCGGCGAATGCTTCCTCAGTT
>JAQTUK010000180.1 GCA_028710285.1 Methylacidiphilaceae bacterium
TTGGACCGGTTGCATCGGTTTGGCCTATTTCCTTCTTTGTTAGGCGATCGGAGAGCCGCGCGCATCTCCTCCGGAGTCCGACTCCCGCCGCTCCCTAACCAGATCCGGAGAAGGAGCGGGAGGAGAGAAGGAGCATGGCTTCCTCCTTGGAAATGGTTCCCGTCATGAAAAGTTCGGCGGCCTGAACGGAGAGCGGCTTGAAGCCTCGTCCCTCGTTGTGACGGCGAATCGCGTTCGGGGTCGCCCCCGCCTCGAACATGGACAAGATTTCCCCATCGACTGGCAAGAGCTCCATCACGGGCATTCTTCCCGCCATGCCCGTCCCGCGGCAAACCTGGCAGCCCGGAGCCTCGGCGACGACGGGCTCTGCAATCGCGACGTTGGGAAAGGGAGCGATCTCCTCCGGCTCCGCAGGGCGTGTCGTCTTGCAAAAAGGACAGAGTTTGCTGACCAGGCGCTGGGCGACCGAGAGCCGGAGCGCATAGCCGATCACCAGCCGATCGATGCCGAAGCTTTGCACGATCCGTTCCACGACGCCGACCGCATCGTTCGCGTGGGTCGAGGTAAAGACCTGATGTCCCGTGAGAGCGGCGTCGATCGCAATTTGAGCGCTCTCCCGATCCCGGATCTCCCCCACCATGAGCACGTCGGGATCCTGGCGGACGATGCCCCGGAGAGCGGAAGCGAAGGTAATTCCCGCCTTCTCCCGAACCTCGATCTGCACGGCTTCGGGGAAATGCTTCTCCACCGGGTCTTCGACGCTCATCACCTTGCGCCGGGCGCTACTCACCGCGCGCAGCATCGCATAGAGGGTGGTCGTCTTTCCGCTCCCGGTCGGGCCCGTGGAGACGAACATTCCTTCCCCCTGCTTGAGAAACCAGAGAAGCGTCTGGAACTCCAAGGGGGAGAGGCGCAGGTCGGATAGGCTCGGGATTCGGGAAGAGAGAAGGCGAATGGCCGTGACCTCCTCCATTCCCTTGGCGATCACGATGCTGTACCGCTGATCGTAGCGGACCCCGTGGTGGAGATGGGTCCCGCTGCCGTCCTGGAAGATTCCCTTCGTATCGGCCGCCATGTTTCCATAGAGCTTCGTCCGGTCGAGCAGGGCGGCGTATTGCGAGCGCGTCAGCGGCGCCTGCTCGTAGTAATCGCCGTCGATCCGGAAGCGCACGCGAACGTGATTCTCCTTGGGCTCAAGCGAGATATCGCTTGCTCCCATGTCTAGCGCGCAGCTCACGATGGCATCGAAGAGGACGATTCCGGACCGATTGAGGTTTAGGAGATCGGTTGCAGGCCAACTCCGCACGTGCAAGGGATCGCCCGAAGCGATTCCAGGGGTTTCCTTTGGCTTGTCGACCCTGGCCTGGAGTTGCGCGAAGTGCTTCGGCCCGCAGGCGACCGGATGGATCTTGGCGCGAAGGGTCTCGATCAACCCGTCGACAAGGGTGGAGGAGAAGACCTCGGGCGTGAGGACCCAGGCATGGGTTTGGGAGCGGCGCCAGAGAAGGGCCTTTTCGTTGCCCGAAATCGGACTGACCTGGGAAACCGCGCCGAAAGGGACGACCGGATGGGGATCGCGTCCGAAGAGCATTTCTTCCAAGAGGTCGGCCAGGGAAGGGTAGAGCGCGGGATCGAGTCCGAGCCGCCTGGCCCACTCTTCGTGCTCCTCCGCGCGCCAGTCGGGAAAGCCTGCCGCCTCCTGCTCGATGCGAAGCGCCAATGCGCCATAGTCGCCTGGAGCCAGAAGAAAGAAGGCTCGCCGCCTCCCGGGCAGCCAGCTTGCGGCAAAGGTTTCCACTTCCTCGAATCGGAACGGGTTGAGGAATCCGATGCACCAGACCGGCTCCTCCCAGAGCAAGATGCCATGCAGCTCCCGTTGCAGCCGCTTGCCGACCGAGGAAAAGGCGGCCTCGGGAAGGGGGTGGGCAGGATCGGCAGGATAGAGCGCCGGCCATCCGGGCTGTCCGGCGCAAGCCTCCGCCCACCGCTCCCATGGCAGGACGCGGCTATGGCGCACCAGTGCATCTTCCAAATCGATTCCCCCATCTTCCGTGTGCCACGCCTTGAGAGCATCCACCAAAACAAGGCGGCTCCGGATAAGAAAGGCTTCCAAGCGGGAAAGCGCTTGGGAAGGCTCTGCCGGCGAGCGGGCGGGCGGACGGGAAGTCGGGGCACGGGTCAATCGCGTTTCCCTTCAAACCAGCAGTAGGACAGCGCGCCATGGACGCGGACACCAGTGCCCTCTGTGCCCCGGCAGCCGCGGGTCGCCCGGCGAAGGATCCGCCCGTCCTATTAGGGAGGAAGCAATCGATGAAGCGAGGAAGATGAAACTAGGGCCCACTACGGCACACGAGGTACGTCCACCCGAGCGGGAGCGAGACCCCCACTATCCGGCCAAGGGGTTGCGCCTTCCCGCCTTTCTCCGCCCGGTCTGGGAATGGAAAGAGGATCTGGCGATCGTCAACACCTGGCTTGTGATCATCAGCAGCCTGGAGGGAGCCGCCCTGATCCTTCTCGCTTTTGCGCTCTGGGCGAAGGTTCACGAGCCCACCCGGGTCATCGTCGATCTCCCGGGCTACGTAATCTGGCCCAAGGTGGAAGTGCTCCAATTTCGGGAAGAGCTTCTCCGCACCTTTCTCAACCAGGTCGGGAAGGTCCTCTATGAAGTCAGTCCTGGCTCCTACGAGATCCAGCAGGTCGTCGACAAGGTTTCCCCCGGAA
Organism: Methylacidiphilaceae bacterium; assembly: GCA_028710285.1. Taxonomy (GTDB): domain Bacteria; phylum Verrucomicrobiota; class Verrucomicrobiia; order Methylacidiphilales; family Methylacidiphilaceae; genus Methylacidimicrobium. Next base: position 2,722 of record JAQTUK010000180.1, read on the forward strand.
TCGCCCAGGTCTTTCGGGACTACTATGGTCCCATCGCCACGGGCCGAAACGCGGAGCGGATCGTCTGGACCTTGCGCGAAATCCGCCGGTATGACGATCCCAAGCGTCCTGGCTTTCTGACGATCGCAGGCAAGTGCGACCGAGCCCGATACCGGATCGAGAACGGCGTTCAGGACATCGTCAGCGAGCAGGTCGTGGTCCTCTTTTATCTCAGCCAGATCCCCAACACGCCGACCAACCCCCTCGGGCTGCGGCTAGAAGGAGTGGAAGAGTTCAAGGGAGCGGAGGCGGACAAGGTTTGGGCGATGACCTCTCCGATCATGAACCCTGACCTAATAAAGAAGGAACCTCTTCCCCCCGGCATGGAAAAAAAGCCATGAAACCGAACCCGACCTGCCTCTGGCTCAGCTTCCTCTTTCTCTTGGTCTTCGGAAAACCCCTCTTCGCCGACCCGCTGCCGGGCGCCCTGCCACCCGGCACCGTTCCCCAGCCGAACTTGCCTCCCGGCGTCAATGAGGCGCTCGCCAACCCGAACGGCCCAAGCAAGCAGGTGGTGGAAGAAGAGGCGCCGCCCGTCGTGATCAACGGGAAACGCGCGGACGAGCTGACCGAAGACCAGATGCTTAGCTTTCTTCAGGGCAAGGTTCGCACCATCCAGCAAGGGGACGGACAGGTGGAGATCCTGCGGGTCGCTCCCGGATACCCGCTGGTTCTGGAGTTCGCCGATCCCATTTCTGCCTGGGAGCTCGGGGACGCGAAGCTCGTCAGCGTCCGGCGATCGGCTCAGTCGCTGATCCTCCGGGCATCCGAGAACAGCGGGGACACCTCGCTGATCGTCTTCTTTCCCGGAGGAAAGACGCGGCCATACCACGTGTTCATTGAAGAGAGCTTCGCAAAGACGCAGACCCTGATTCGGGTTGCCTCCTTCGGCAAGCGGAATGGGATGGTCCAAAACGCCTCATGGAGCGGGGGCGCGCAGCCGGGTCAATACGCGGACGTCGCCGACGTCGCCCGGGTCGTCGAAAACTATGATCTGCTGTTACGAGAAGGATCGATTACCCCTCGCGATATCCAGCGGCTGAGCCTCTTCCGCCGCTCGCAACTCACGGGGTTCGACTACTACTACCTCTACCGCTTCGCTTCGGGGCCCTTGGCCATCACCTTTTCCTGGCGCAATCCCTTTCCCTATC
>JAQTUK010000044.1 GCA_028710285.1 Methylacidiphilaceae bacterium
ACAAGGCCCTGGTCCACCAGCAGATGGTCGAGCTCCGCGACCTCCTGGGAAAGCTGCAAGGCGAGCTAACCGAGCTCAAGACGGCTCGCACCAAGCAGATCGCAGAAGAAACAGAGAGCCAGGCCGAGATCGCGAAGATCGGTTCCCTTTCGGTGCAGGTCGACTCTCTGAATGCGCAGGTGGCGAAGCTCAAGAATAGCCGGAAGAAGGCCCAGGAGCGGGCTCGCCTGGAAAAGCGGCTCCAAGAGCTCCAAGCACAGCTTGCTCATGCAAAGACCTTGCAAGAGAAGACGAAGGAGCAGAAGGCGGTCCAGGAGAAGATGCAGGAGCTGAGCAGCCAGGTTGTCACGTTGCAAAACGAGCTTTCGCAAGCGAAGGCCGCGCAGGAGACGGCGGCGCAAGCGGCGGGCGGGCAGAAGCAGGGGGCGGAGCGGGTCGTCCAACTCGAAGGAACCGTTCAGCAGCTGGAAGATCAGTTGGCGCAAGCGCAAAGAGAGCAGCAACGGCTCCAGGCGGAGAGCCCCGCCGCCGCTCAAGCCCAGGAGGTCGTTCAACTGCGCTCCCAGATGGAGCGCATTCAGGCAGAAGTGGCCCGGATCCAGGGGCGAAAGGAAATTCGCCGCTTGGAGACGACGACGACCGCCAACACTTCGGAGGTTGCGGCGTTGAAGGACCGGGTCCAGAAGCTCGAGGAAGAGCTGGGTCGAACCAGACAGCAGCAAGAGCGCCTTCTGAGCTCGATGGCCGGGCAGCGAAACAGCCTCCAATCCCGAGTGCAGGAGCTTCAGTCCGAGCTTGACCGGGCGAAAGCGGCTCGATCGGCTCCTCCCGCCGCAGGAACCAACGGATCCGGGGCTACCGGTCCGCAGCAGGCTCTCCCTCTCGCGCGCGGCCAGACCTCCTGGAGCGCTTCCTCGGGCCACCGGACGACGCCCTCAGAGCAGCCGGGGGAGACGGGAGGCGAGGCGGCCGAAGAGCAGCCGAGCGAGCAGCCGACGCAAACTGCCAAGAAGAAGGAGACCGAGTCGACGAAGACCGCCGAATCGAAGAAGAAACAGGTCCATCGCCGACGGAACGGCTCAGCCGTTGAGGAGGAGGTCGTTCGCGGCCTCAACCGGGTCCGCCGGCAGATCGCAAATATAATCGGGGGGTAGAGCCGACAGGCCGCTGCCGCCTCGAGGATTCCGGCTACCCGCGAGCCTCGGCGAACTTCCCGGAATGGGGATCCGATGAAGCGAATCGCAGATACCGGCATGGGGAGTGCCTGGAGCAGGATCCTGTTGTCGCTCTTCGGATTGCTGCTTTGCGTCGGGGAATCGACGGTTCATTCGGCGGAGCGCGACAGGACGGGGGAGAAGGAACATTCCCAGGGCTCCTCGGCCTATCCATGGCACCGGGGGATCGTCGCGACCGTCTTTTGGATCGGGACCGACTGGGCTCCGCAGAGCCCGAGCGGGAATTTGCGAAGCGCATGGGATGCGCGCTGGGTGCGCCACTACGGGGGAGAGGATAGCCCGGAGGCCCGAGCGGGACTGCTGCCGGGCACCCACGCGGCGACCTTGAATCCCTTTTATGTCGCTCTGCCGTTCAACGATCTCGCGCATCCGGGCCTAGCCAGGAAATGGATCCCTTGGGACGGCTCCGAGGCCGCCGACGGCAGATCCCGGTGCGAGGGGCATTGGGTCGAGATCGAAGGGCCGGGCGGGAAGCGTGTCTACGCCCAGTGGATGGACTCCGGCCCTTTTGTTTCCAATGACGCGGCCTATGTCTTTGGAGGATGCCGACCGCGCGCTGCGGCAGGGATCGATGTTTCGCCGGCGGTCAAGGAGTACCTCGGCCTGGGAGGGCGGAATCGGGTCAATTGGCGTTTCGTCGATCGGCGGGATGTTCCTCCGGGCCCTTGGATTACCTACCTGGAAGAGGCTATCCTCTATCAAGCCATCAAGCAAACGGAAGGGAAAGCAGGCGAGGAGGATCGCTCCTCTCCCAAGAACGCCGGCAAGGCGAAGGGGCGAAAGCGGCATGCTCGGTGAGGCTGGGATTGCATGACGCGCGGTTGACCCCCGGTGCGGAACGGGAAAGATCCGCGAGCGGTTCCTATGGAAGCGGACAAGAGCCGGGACGGGGAGCGACCAAGGGCGATCGGCCGAAGAGAGCTGCGGCTCGGTCTCATCCTGGTCGCCCTCTTCTGGCCGCTCAACTGGCTTCTTCCCGGCCCCCGGACAGCCTGGCTCTTCTTTCCTCTCTGGTTAGGCTATATCTTGGCGATGGACGGGCTGGTCTGCCGTAGAACCGGCAGCTCGTTGCTGAGCCGCGATGGACGTTGGTTTGCTGCTCTCTTTCCGCTCTCGTCCGCAGCCTGGTGGCTCTTCGAGCTTTTCAATCTCCGTGCCCAGAATTGGGCGTATGTGGGCGAGGAAGACTTTTCGGCGTGGCTCTTTACCCTCTGCTCCACCCTGAGCTTTTCGACGGTGCTTCCCGCGGTGCTGGTGACCGCCGAATGGATGGGAAGCTTTTCATGGCTTTCGCGCTGCCGGGGGGAGGGTGGCCGGACGACCGTGGAGAAGTGGCTTCCCTCGGTTTTTGTTGCCGGATTGGGGATGCTCGGCCTCTTTCTCTTCTTTCCGAAGGTCTTCTTTCCCTTTCTCTGGACGTCGCTCGTCTGCCTGATCGATCCGATCAACGCTTGGAGAGGGAGGCCGTCCCTTCTGGGGGCGATCAGCAGGGGCGACTGGCGACCCTTGGTCGCCTATGGGCTCGCCGGGCTCTTCTGTGGTTTGTTTTGGGAGCTTTGGAACAGCCGATCGAATCCCTACTGGGTCTACCACATTCCCTTCTTCGACTTCTGGCACCTCTTCGCGATGCCATTGCCGGGCTACCTCGGCTATCCGCCTTTTGCGTGGGAGCTCTACGGGCTCACCCATGTTGTTTGGCGTCGCACCCCGCTCCGCGTCTGCTGATCCGGGGCCATGGCACTGGGGCGAGTGAGTTCGTTGACGGAAGGGAGAAGAGGTGTTACGCAAGCGCAACTTGGGGTCAAGCGCCCAACGCGGCTTTGATCTGGAGAAACCGGAATTCTCTTTGCAACCGGCGAAAGCCAGCTAACCTTTTTCGCATAAGGAGGGTGCTTATGAGGCGCCTGTCACTCGTCGGCATAATCTTGGCCTGTTCGGGCCTTTCCCTTTTCGGGGCTCCCAATTCGGAGACGGCGCAGCTTTCGGAGTATCAAGGATCCGTGTCGCTGCAAAAGGGCGCATCGGACGGCTGGAAGGCCGTTCATCCCCGAGAAACGCTCCAGCCCGGAGACCGGGTGCGAACCGGGCCTCAGTCCCGGGCGGAGGTGCGGATCGACCGCAACAATTTCCTTCGCCTGGGAGAGGAGGGCGAAGCCCGGATCAGCAACTTAAGTCCTTCCGCCATCAAGGCGGAAGTGGTTCATGGGACGGCGACCTATTCGGTTTTCGGCGGCAACCACCGGGACATCGCCATCGAAGCGCCCGGGGTGAGCATCCAGCCGGTTCAGGAAGGCGACTACCGGGTCAAGGTGGAGGGTGAGACGACGACGGCGATCGTCCGCAAAGGCGATGCGCGGGTTGTCTCTGCCCAGGGATCGGAAGACCTGCCGGCGGGAAAGATGATGCTGATCCATGGGAGGACCAATCCGGAATATCAAGTAGTCGATGCTCCGGTGACCGACTCCTGGGACCAATGGAACGACAAGCGGAACTCGGTCGAGATGGCGGCGGCGAAAGCGGCGACGCCTCCTTCTTCCTTGTGGGACGACTACCCTGCCTCTCACAGCTACTCCGATGACACTGGACGCAACGTCACCAATATCTTTGTAGGGGCGACCGTGCCTCCTGGGTCATACGGATACGGCGGATGGCCGGGCATGGGGTTATACGCCGGCGCCCCCTTCATGCCCTACAATCCCTGGTGGGGTCCCTGGGGTTGGGGCGGCTGGGGTTATCCTTGGGGGTTCGGCATGGGCTATGGTTTCGGCTGGCCGATGATGGGATTTGGCTTCGGCTGGCCTGGTTTTGGGATTGGTATCGGCTTGGGCTGGCCGATGATGGGATTCGGCTTCGGCTGGCCAATGTTCGGCTGGGGGGGATTTGGCTGGGGAGGATTTGGCTGGGGAGGAATGGGCTTCTTCAATCGGACGAACATCACGAACATCAATAATATCAACAACACCCGGAACGTCACCAACGTGACAAGGACCGGCGCGGCGGGGCAGCAGGCCGGTGCCCACGGAGGAAGCGCCGTCGGCACCACGGGCGCTCATGGAGGAGCCGCGACGGCTGCCGGGGCGCACTCGGGGGCGGGGGCTACCGGGCATGCAGCGACGACGGCGGCGGGAGGCAAGGCGGGAGCGGCAAGCGCCGGCCATGCCGGTGCTCCTGCGGCAACCGGTGCCGGCACCCACGGACAGGCGGGGACGGCGGGAACCGCACAAAAGGCGGGGGGAGCTGTGGGAGGAGTCCACGGGACCGCTGGGGGCGCGAGCGCGGTGGGCGGTCATTCGGCGGGCGCCGGATCGACGCCAGGGAGCGGACACAATGCCGCACCTAGCGCGGGGAGCGCGGGCGGAACCCACGCCGGGGGAGCCGCCTCGGGCGGCTGGAGTCACTTCGGCGGCCAGAGGGCGGGGGTCGCAGGATCCGGAGGCGGCGCCCGAACATTCGGGGGTGCCGCGGGAGCCGGCCATTCGGGTTGGAGCCATTTTGGAGGCAGCGGCATGGGGAACCGGGGTGGGAACGGAAGCTTTTCGGGATCGCGGGCTGGCTCGTGGACTGGCTATAGCGGCGGAGCGTCCCGCGGGGGCGCCGGTTCCTGGCGAGGAGCGGGGGGAGCCGGTGGGGCAAACCATTTTCAGGGCAGCGCGGCTCGCGGCGTCTCCGGAGCGGGTTCTCACAGTTGGCGGGGGGCCGCGGGAGGACGGGCCAGCGGAACGCGGAGCGGGGCCGGCACTTTCCGGGGAGCCTCGGTAGGCGGACGAAATTTTGGGGGTGGTTATCGCGGTGGGGGCTATGGCGGATACCGGGGAGGAGGGGTTGGCGGGTATCGGGGAGGCGGAGGCTTTCGCGGCGGAGGAGGGTTTCACGGGGGCGGCTTTCACGGGGGCGGAGGCCACCGGTAGGACCGGCGCGAGTCGGGAAAGCGGAACCGCTCTCCCAAGAAAAATCACTTTCTCGCTCCCTCCCGCTTTGCGATGCTTTCCCGATACGGGGAAGCGTGGAATTTTTTAATTTCTACAATCACGGATTCATCCGCGTCGCGGTTGGAATTCCAGTGGTTCGGCTCGCGGACCCCTTGGCGAATGCGCAGAGGACGATTGCTCTGCTGGAGGAGGCGGGCGAGCGGCAAGCCGTGCTGGCCGTCTTTCCGGAGCTGGGCCTTTCGGGCTACTCCTGCGAAGATCTCTTTGGTCAGGCCGCTCTCCTCCGTGCGTGTCGGGACGCTCTTCTGCGGATTCGGGAGGCTTCCCGCCGTTTGCCCGTCGTCGCCATCGTGGGGATGCCCTTGGAGGTCAATGGATCTCTCTACAACTGCGCCGCCGTGGTCTACCGGGGTCGGATCTTGGGAATCGTTCCGAAGTCCTACTTGCCCAACTATCGGGAATTTTACGAGCTCCGGCAGTTTGCTCCGGGTGAGTATGCCCGCGAACAGGAAGTCTTCGTGGGCGGGGAAACGGTCCCTTTCGGCAACCGCCTTCTCTTTGCGGCGATGGACGAACCTCTTTTTCAGTTTGCGGTGGAGATCTGCGAAGATCTCTGGGTTCCGATTCCGCCTTCCTCTTACGCGGCGCTGGCTGGGGCGACCGTGTTGATCAACCTTTCCGCATCGAACATCACGACCGGCAAGGATGACTACCGCCGAGAGCTCGTGAAGAACCAGTCGGCTCGCTGTCTTGCCGCCTACCTCTACACCGCAGCGGGCTGGGGCGAATCGACAACCGACCTCGCTTGGGACGGACACGGAATGATTTGCGAGAACGGGAGCTGCCTGGCCGAAACCGAGCGCTTCCTGGATCGCGGGCAACTCGTCACGGCCGAGATCGACTTGGAGAGGCTGGCGGCCGATCGCCGCCGCCAAGGGACCTTTGCCCAAAGCCGCTTTCAGCACCGCGACCAGCTGGAAAGCTTTCGCAGCATCCCATTTCGGGCGGATCTGTCCCGAGAGGGGGTGCTCCTGCTGGAGCGTGAGTACGAGCGCTTTCCTTACGTGGCCAGCGATCCGCGAACGAAGGAGGAGCGGTGTCGAGAGATCTACCAGATTCAAGTCCAGGGGCTGGCTACCCGGTTGCAGGCGGCCGGCCTCCGAAAAGCGATTCTGGGAATTTCCGGGGGCCTGGATTCGACCCAGGCCCTGCTCGTGACCTGCCGCGCGATGGATCGGCTCGGACTGCCGAGGAGCAATGTGCTTGCCTACACGATGCCCTCCTTTGGAACCAGTGAACGCACTTTCGCGCAGGCGGTCAGGCTCATGGCCGCCTTGGGCTGCACGGCGCACCAGATCGATATTCGGCGTAGCTGCGATCAGATGCTCCAAGATATCGGCCATCCCGCGGCGCAGGGAAAGGCGGTCTACGATACGACCTTTGAAAATGTCCAGGCGGGGGAGCGGACGAGTCATCTCTTCCGACTGGCCAACGCCCAGGACGCTCTGGTCGTGGGGACGAGCGATCTGAGCGAGCTGGCGCTCGGCTGGTGTACTTACGGCGTGGGCGACCAGATGGCTCATTACCATGTCAACGCGAGCGTCCCCAAGACCCTGATTCGCCACCTGATCGCCTGGGAAGCCGAGCGGGAGGCGCTCGGCGCGGAGACGAGCGCTCTTCTTCGGGAGATCCTGGCGACCGAGATCAGCCCGGAGCTGGTCCCGGGCGGCCATGGAGACGGAGACCAGCCGGAGCAGCGTTCCGAAGCGGTGGTCGGCCCCTATTCCCTGCAGGACTTCCATCTCTATTACATTCTTCGTTTCGGCTACAGTCCGACGAAGGTCGCCTTCCTGGCATGGACCGCATGGCAGGATCGCAACCGCGGGTCGTGGCCGAGCGGAGAGTCGGAGCGGCCGCAATGGTCGATTGCCGAAGTCAAAGGGTGGCTCCGCCTCTTTGTGAGACGCTTTTTCGCGGAGAGTCAGTTCAAGCGGAGTTGCATTGCGAACGCTCCGAAGGTCGGGTCCGGAGGCTCTCTTTCCCCCAGGGGAGACTACCGGGCGCCGAGCGATAGCCCGGCGACGGTTTGGCTGGCCGCTTGCGACGCGATTCCGGAGCAGGAGCCAAACCTTTCCGGTCCGCGTTAGCCTCTTCCGGTCGCTTCGGCAATTGTTCCTCGGGGCCGGCAATCCAAGGAGACGCTTTGTTTCCAGAAGCAGCGGCTCGCCATGGGACCGCGTGGGAAAGAAGACTTTTGCTTTTCTCTTGTAAAGGGTTTGGGTAAGAGGGGGAGCCTTCGCGGCCTCTTGTTCTCGTTCTCAGATGGCGGACGGGATTGCCCGAGTGCCATCGGAGCGCGGCCGCCGGGCGAGCGGAACCGACCCATGAGCAGAGCCCCGACCAATCCGACCGAGTCGATCTACCGCCGGCTCGCAGGTCTCCCCCTCGCGCTCTGGCATTCGATTCTCGAACGGAGGAAAAGCAAGGAGCGTGCCAAGGAATCCGCTCTGCGAGAGACGGAAAAGGCGATCGCCCGACACCTGTGGACTCTGAGCCGGACGCCGGCGGCCGATCTCCTGCAGGAATTGCGCACGTCGGAAGCCGGTCTCGAAGAGGAAGAAGCCGAGCGGCGCCTGGAAGAGTGCGGGTTTAACGAAGTCCATTCCGAGAAGGCGCCGAACTGGGCGCAGATGCTCCTATGGAGCTACCTCAATCCCTTCGCGGTTCTCTTGTCGGTCATGGCCGTGATGGCGGGCTGGCTCGGAGAGGAGTATGGCGTCTTCATCATGGCCCTCATGATCGCGGTGAGCGTTCTTCTCCGCTTCTTTCAGGAGTTCGAATCGAGTCGCGCCGTCGAAAAGCTCAAGGCGATGGTCCGCACCACCGCCATGGTCCGCCGCCGCTGGACGGAGTCAGAAGAAGGTCTTCCGGCTCCGGAGATGGCTCGGGGGCGAGAAATCCCCCTGCGTCAAATCGTCCCGGGCGACATCATCCACCTCTCGGCAGGCGATATGATCCCTGCTGACGTGCGGCTCCTCTCCACGCGGGATCTCTTCGTGAGCCAGGCGGCTCTTTCCGGAGAGTCCTTCCCGGTGGAAAAGTATGATTCTGCCACGGGTCCCGTGGGCGGAGTGGAACGCCCTGTCGACGTCTTCGGCCTTCCGAACATCGCCTTCCTCGGAACCAATGTAATCTCTGGGACGGCCACGGCCGTCGCCTTGCGTACCGGTGCGTCGAGCTATTTTGGCGCGCTGGCCAAGGGGATCCGCGGCTATCGGGCGACCACGAGCTTCGATCAGAGCGTGAGCCGGGTGAGCTGGCTCCTGGTGAAGGTGGTCGGCACGATGATCCCGATCGTACTCTTGCTCAACGGATTCACGAAAGGGAACTGGACCGAGGCATTTCTCTTTGCCCTGGCCATCGGCGTTGGGCTGACCCCGGCGATGTTGCCGATGATCGTCACGGGGGCCTTGGCCAAAGGAGCGATCAGCCTTTCCCGTCGGAAGGTGATCACCAAGCGGCTCAATGCGATTCAAAATATCGGAGCGATGGATGTGCTCTGCACGGACAAGACGGGAACCTTGACGCATGACAAGATCATTCTGGAACGATTTTTGGACCTGGAAGGCGAAGAAAGCCAGGAGGTATTGGAGTATGCCTACCTGAACAGCTACTATCAGAGCGGACTTCGCAACCTTCTTGATGCCGCCGTCCTCGAACAGCGCGAAATCGGGACGCGGCTCATCCCCCAATTCCACAAGGTCGACGAGCTTCCCTTCGATTTTGAACGGCGTCGCATGTCGGTCGTGGCGCGCCGGACTTCCACCGGCCGAGACTTGCTGATCACCAAGGGTGCAGTCGAGGAGATGATCCGGATCTGCAGCCAGGTGAAAAAAGGGCAGGAGATCGTCTCCTTTTCCAAGGACATGAAGCGTCATGCCCTGACCTTGCGCGACGAGCTCAACAGCGACGGCATGAGAGTCCTGGCGGTGGCTTACAAGGAGCTTCCCGAGCAAGTCGGGCCGACGCTGACCTCGGCGGATGAGAACGAGCTTACTTTTTGCGGCTTTATCGCCTTTCTGGATCCGCCGAAGCACGACGCGGCACCCGCGATCCAGGCACTCCAGAAGTCGGGTGTCGAGGTGAAGGTGATCACCGGAGACAACGAGATCGTGACCGCTCGGATCTGCGACTGGGTCGGCCTGGAGATCAAAGGCATCTTGCGCGGCTTCGAAATCGAGAAGCTTTCCGACGAGGAGCTGGTCGCCGCCTCGGAGAAGACGACCGCCTTCGTCAAGATGGCTCCCTTGCAAAAGGCCCGCGTAATCCGCGCACTCCGAGCCGGAGGACATGCCGTCGGCTTTCTCGGCGACGGAATCAACGATGCGCCGGCGTTACGGGAGGCCGACGTCGGCATCTCCGTCGACACTGCCGTCGACATCGCCAAGGAATCGGCTGACATCATCCTCCTGGAGAAGAACCTCATGATTCTCGAGGAGGCCGTGGTGGAGGGCCGGCGGATGTTCGGCAACATCGTCAAGTACATCAAGATGGCGACGAGCTCGAACTTCGGAAATGTCTTCAGCGTCTTGGGGTCGGGAGCCCTGCTGCCCTTCCTCCCGATGAAGCCCCTGCAGCTTCTGATCATCAATCTGATCTACGACCTGTCGCAGACCCTGATTCCTTGGGATCGCATGGATGACGAGTTCATCGCCAAGCCAAGAAAGTGGGAAGCGGAAAGCATCGGCCGCTTCATGGCGGTGATCGGGCCGATCAGCTCGATCTTCGACTACGCGACCTTTGCGGTGCTCTGGTTCGTTTTCCACGCGAACAGCCCGGCCCATCAGTCGCTCTTCCAGTCCGGCTGGTTCGTCGAGAGCCTCCTTTCCCAAAGCCTGATCGTCCACATGATTCGTACCCGGAAAATTCCGTTTTTTCAAAGTGTCGCGGCATGGCCGCTGGTCGTGGCGACGATCCTTGTCTTCGTGCTGGGACAGGTGATCCTGGCAACTCCCTTTGGGGCGGCGGCCGGGCTGGTTCCTCTGCCGATGAATTTCTACTTTTGGCTCTGGGGCATTCTCCTCTCCTACTGCATCCTCACGCAGCTGGTGAAGAATTGGTATGTCCGGCGCTTCGGGGAATGGCTGTAAGCTTCCGGAAAATTGACCGTTGTTTTTCTTGCGCTGAGCCCCTAGCATCGAACCTCTTCATGAACCTGCTGGCGATGGGCAGAAGGGTATTCGAGATCGAGATCGATTCCCTGCGCCTGGTGGAAAAAAAGTTGGGACCCTCCTTCGAAGAGGCCGTTCGCCTTCTTTCCGACGTGGTTTCCCATAACCGGAAGGTGATCGTGGTGGGAGTCGGAAAGTCGGGGCATATCGGTCAAAAGATCGCGGCGACCCTGGCCAGCACGGGGGCGCCGAGCGTTGTGCTCAATGCGGTCGACGCCTTTCACGGAGATTTAGGCATCGCGTGCGAAGGCGACGCCGCGCTGGCCCTGAGCTACAGCGGAGAGACCGAGGAGCTCGTTCGCCTCCTTCCCTACCTCAAGAGGATGAAGGTTTTCGTGATCGCGATGACAGGCAACCTCAAATCGACCGTTGCGCAAAACGCGGACGTCGTGCTCGATGTCGGGGTCGAGAAGGAGGCCTGTCCCCACAATTTGGCGCCGACCTCGAGCACGACGGCCATGCTGGCCCTCGGGGACGCCGTGGCCATGGTCCTCCTGGAAAAACGGGGATTTCGAAAAGAAGACTTCGCTCGCCTCCATCCCGGAGGAAGCTTGGGACGTCACCTGCTGCTGCGGGTGGGCGAGATCATGCGGCCGCGAGAGGCGATCGTCGTTTTGCCGAAAGAAACCATGGTGAAGGAGGCCCTTCGCGAGTGGAACCGGAAGAGGGCCGGAGCAGCCGTGGTGGTCGATCAAGGCGGCGCTCTGGTCGGGATCTTTACGCATGGGGACTTCGTGCGCCAGTACGAACGGGATCCGAGAGTAGGAGAGTGCCCGCTCTCCGAGGTGGTGACGGAGCATCCCGTCACGGTGCGAGTTGACAAGCTTGCGGTGGAGGTGCTCAATCTTTTTGAAAGCCATCGAATTGACGATCTCATCGTGGTCGACCGGGACAACCGGCCGGTCGGAATGGTCGATTCTCGAGATCTCACCATGCACAAGTTGATGTAAAAGAAGAATAACGCATCTATGATGAACGCGAGCGATGTTAGTAAGGGACAGGCGATCCGCCATCACGGGGCTGTCTGCCTCGTCTTGGAAACCCAACACCGGACTCCGGGGAATCTGCGCGCCTTTGTCCAGATGACGCTGCGCAATCTAAAAACAGGAAGGTCTTCGGTGGAGCGCTTTAGCTCGTCGGACAAGGTGGAATTGGTCAGCGTCACCCGGAAAAAGTGCGAATACAGCTACCGGGAAGGCAAGGATTACGTCTTCATGGATCCGGACAGCTACGAAAGCGTTTCGGTCCCGGAAGATCTGGTTGGGAAGGCGAGGGATTACCTCACCGAAAACCAGGCGGTCGACCTCCTTCTTACGGATGAGACCGTAGCCGCCGTGGAGCTCCCGCCCACCGTTGCCTTGAAAGTGGTCAGTTCCCCAGAAGGGGTGCGGGGAGATTCGGCGACGAATGTGATGAAGGTAGCCGAGCTCGAGACCGGCCTCAGCGTCCAGGTCCCTCTCTTCATCAAAGAGGGAGAGAAGATTAAGATCAGCACGGCGGATGGGAAATACTTAAGCCGGGCCTAGGGCTTCCCGTAAGGGAAGCCGCGGCGTCAAACCCGCGAAGCGGCGGACGCCGGATGGGAAGGAACCGATGCCGAGATGGGTCAACATTCTTGAGACAGCCCAAATCGGCTTGGGATGGACGGATGAGAGGCTGGCGGAACGTTCTCAAACGTCCTTAGGAAAGTTGCAAGAGTTGAAAGCGGGGATTCTCGACCCTGGCGGCCTTCGAAGGGTGGCCTCTGCGTTGCACTTGGGCCCCGATGCCCTGCTCACTCTGGCCCAGGAACGGGAGGGGGGTCCGGCGTGTTCGAGCCCGGCAACTCTTCGGAGCATCGGGATCGAATCGCGGCGAGGGTACGTGCTCTGGGATTCCGCCTCGCGGATCGCGTGCCTGGTTGACGTGGGCGGAGAATGCCAGTCGGCAGCCCGGCTCCTGGAACACGAATTTCTTGCGCCGCGCTATCTTTTTTTCACCGAGCCAAATCAACCCATAGACCCGGAGTGGATGCGATTTTTGGAGGAACGGAGCGCTCTTCCCGTTCAGTCGGAAACGGGAGAGGAGGAGCGCAGCTTTCCTTTGGGGACCCTTCAGGTGGACCGCCGATTCGTTGTCTCCCGCAAAGGAGCCAGCCGCAGCCTCTACCTGGTCCGCGGCTTGGATCTCCCGGTCGCTTTTATCGGTCGGTCGCTCATCCCCCCCGATCCCCGCGAGGAAGCAGAGCGACCGATGCTTTACGAAGGATGGCTCGAAGAGGTTCGCTCGCATATTTTCACTCTGAGCGACGAAACCCTCCTGTGTCCTTCGGCAGGATCCATGACCACGGTAGGCTTTGAAAAGGGCCACAACCCCTTTTTTCCGGAATTCGAGCATTTTTCTTCCTTTGCCAACCTAACGGAAGAGGACCGCAATTCGTGAAGGCGGGTCGGTTTTTGTCAGGCCTCTCTGCACGGGTGCCGGAACGTTAACGAGACGCCGACGATGCCGCTTAAAAAAGAGATCGAAGAGAAGGCGTAACCAATGAACGGAGAGGAACCTCATCCGCTTCTCGTTTTCACGGGGAGCGCCAACCGACCGCTGGCAGAACGGATCGTCGAGTCGATCGGGATCCCGCTAGGCGCAGCCACGATATCTTCTTTCCCCGACGGAGAGACGTTCGTGAAGATCGATGAAAACATTCGCGGACGCGATGTGTTCATCGTTCAGCCCACCTGTCCGCCCTCCAATCACAATATCATGGAGCTGCTGATCATGATCGATGCCGCCAGGCGCGCCAGCGCGGCACGGGTGACTGCGGTGATCCCGTTCTACGGTTACGCCCGGCAAGATCGAAAGGACCGCCCGCGGGTGGCGATCACCGCCAAGCTGGTCGCCAATCTCCTGGTGGCCGCTGGCGTCAATCGCGTGCTGACGGTGGACCTCCACGCCCAGCAGATTCAGGGGTTCTTCGACATTCCGGTCGATCATCTTTATGCGGCACCCGTTCTCTACCGCTATTTAGCCGCAAAAAAGCTTTCCAACCTGGTCGTCGTCTCTCCGGATGTCGGGGGAATCAAGCTGGCCTCCGGTTATGCGCAGCTGCTGGATGCCGGGCTGGCGCTGGTGGTTAAGCGTCGAGTCGATGCGGAGCATACCGAAGCGCAATTCGTCGTGGGCGAGGTCGCCGGGCGGGATGTCCTGATCGTTGACGACCTCACGGAGACCGCGGGCACCGTGACCTCGGCTGCTCGAATCCTGAAGGAGATGGGAGCGCACCGCATTTTTGCCGGGATCTCCCATGCTGTGCTTAATCCGTTGGGAATTAAGCGTTTGCAGGAGTCATGCCTGGAGGAGCTCATTACCACCAACACGGTGCCGCTCCATTCGATCGAGGGAGTGAACGTGACCGTGCTCGATGTCGCTCCCCTTTTGGGGGAGGCGATCAAGCGGATCCACACCGGCCAATCGGTTTCTTCGCTTTTCCGCGTGGACGGGAAGATGATTCTCCTATGAGCAAAGAGGCATCCTTTTCGGCTGAGCTGCTCTGTCTTCTTGAGGAAAATCCGCTTCGCTCCTCGGAAACCTTGGCGAAGCTCTTGGGCTGCGAGCCCGAGGAAGTGGAGCAGGAGATCGCGCGGCTGGAAAAAGATAAGGTAATCCTTGCCTACAAGGCGATCATCGATGACGAAAAGGCCCAGCGCCGGACCGTGAAGGCCGTCATCGAGGTAAAGCTCGTTCCCGAACGGGGAGGGGGCTTCGACCGGTTGGCTCAAAGGATCGCCCGCTATTCCGAAGTCACTTCCTGCTTTCTGATGAGCGGGGGATACGATCTCCTGGTCTTCCTCGAAGGCTCCACTCTGCAGGAGGTCGCTCTCTTCGTTTCCGAGAAGTTGGCGACGCTTCGTGGGGTGACCTCGACGGCGACCCATTTCATGCTGCGAACGTATAAGGAGCAAGGGATCCTCGTCGGAGAGGCGGTCGATACGAATCGCCTGCCGATCAGCCCATGAGGAGGAGCGTCATGCAACCGGCGTCTGATCTCCCAGCGGGTACCATTCTGCCCTTTCGCCCCGAGGGAGAGTCTTGGGTCGCGCGGCATGTGCACGATCTGCCCCGGTCGGGAATCCGCGACTTCTTCGATCTCGTGCAGTCGATGGAGGGGATCGTTTCCCTTGGAATTGGAGAACCGGGAGAGTCGACTGCTTGGAACGTTCGCGAGCAGGCGATCTTTGCGCTCGAATCAGGGAAGACAGGCTATACCTCGAATCTCGGGCTCCTGCGCCTGCGCCAAGCCATCAGCCGTTATATGGAACGGCTCATCGGAGTGCGCTACGACCCGGAAGGGGAAATCCTGGTCACGGTCGGCGTTTCCGAAGCGCTCGATTGCGCGTTGCGCGCGATCCTCAATCCGGGGGAGCACGTTCTCTACGCGGAACCCAGCTATGTGGCCTATTCTCCCGGCGTCCTGCTTGCCCACGGAGTTCCGGTCGGCATCCCCACTCGATTTGAGGACGGATTCCAGTTGCGAGCCGAAGCCGTGGCGCAAAGGGCGAAGCCAGGTGTCAAGGCACTGCTCTTGAACTCGCCCGCGAATCCTACCGGCACGATGGTGGACGAGGAAGAGTTGGAAAGGATCGCCGCAATCTCCGCGAAGAACGACTGGGTCATTCTCGCCGATGAGATTTATGCCGAGTTGACGTATGAGAAAGGGCACCGCTCCATCGCCAGCCTGCCCGGAATGAAGGAACGAACCGTGGTGCTCAACGGCTTGTCGAAGGCATTCGCCATGACCGGCTTTCGCCTCGGCTGGGCCTGTGGACCGGCACCCCTGATTGCCGCGATGGTCAAGATCCACCAGTATTCGATGCTCTGCGCGCCGATCCTGAGCCAGGAGGCCGGCATCGAGGCCTTGGATCACGGGACGGCACACGTGGAATCCATGCGCCGCTCCTATCGGAGAAAAAGGAACTACCTCTGGCGCAGCCTGACCGACTTGCATTTTCCCTGCCACCGGCCGGAGGGAGCCTTTTATCTTTTCCCGTCGATCGTTCCGTTCGGCCTCTCTTCCCAAGAGTTCGCGCTTCGCCTCTTGCGGGAGGCGCGGGTCGCGGTGGTTCCGGGTACCGCCTTTGGTCCCTCTGGGGAGGGATATCTCCGCTGTAGCTTCAGCCCGCGCATGGGGGATCTTGAGGAGGCGGTCGGCCGCATGAGCCGGTGGATGCGGGCAAATTTCCGGAAAGAGGCCATTCCTGCGACAGGAGATTGAGGAAACCGCTGCGCGGCTCTTCTTGCGTTGGTGGTCAATGCCTTGGATAATATCGTCATGAAATGTCGTTTCCGGTGGCCGTTTTGTGCTTACGGCTCGGAAAGGGATTGAGCTTAAGGAAAGCGGAGAGGAGTTCCTGTGGGTTTGCAAACGGCTCGGGAAGGGAATACGGAGAAGATCATCCAGTTTTCCGTCTACATGGAAAACAAGGCGGGCCGACTGCTCGATCTGGTGCGTCTCTTGACCGGCGGGGGAGTAGATATCGTCGGCTTTACGATTCTCGACTCGGTCGACGCCGCTGTGATCCGGTTGGTCGTGGACGATCCGGCGAGCGCCCGATCCCTTCTCCATGAGCATCAGATTGCGTTCAATGAATCGACGTTGGTCGCCGTGGAGCTTCCCCAAAGCGCGGACGACCTGCGCAAGCTGCTGGCGACCCTCCTGCAAGCTGAGATCAATATTTACTTCAGCTACCCGCTCATCACGCGCCCCTACGGGAAGGCCGTCCTCGCCCTCCGCGTGGAGGATGACGAATTGGCCAGCTCGGTCCTGATCCGAAACCAGTTCCGAGTGCTTTCTCAAAAGGATATCAGTCGCTGACTCCTTTGCGGG
>JAQTUK010000045.1 GCA_028710285.1 Methylacidiphilaceae bacterium
CGACGGAGACCAGTTTCTCCCACAGCGGCGCGTCCTCATCGTAGAGAAAACGGAAGCGCGATGGGGTCTCTGCCACCGCTGCGAGGAGCTTTCGGCCAAGATCTTCGGCTCCCGCCCCTCCTTCCGCCCAGTGCCGGCACTCGGCAGAAGGCACACCCCAGTTCCTCGCCCCCCTCTCGACGCACCTCAACTCGGCGTCGGTATCCGAAGCGAACCGATTCCAAGCGATGATCACGGGCAATCCCAGGAGATCGCGCATGATCCGCACATGCCTGCGCAAATTGGCGAGCCCCGCTTCCAAGGCCCCAAGGTCTTCCCGGTCGACGGCGTCCAACGGGAGACCGCCGTGCCACTTGAGCGCACGAATGGTTGCGACGATGACCGCCGCCGCCGGCCGCAAGCCCGATTGGCGACAGAAGATATCGACAAACTTTTCGCCCCCGAGATCGCTTCCGAAGCCTGCCTCCGTGACCACCCAGTCCGCAAGGCTCAGCGCCGCTTCCGCGGAGATCACGGAACTGCACCCATGGGCGATGTTCCCGAACGGTCCTCCATGAATGAAGGCCGGGGCCTGTTCGAGCGTCTGCGCCAAGTTCGGAAGAAAGGCATGCCGGAGCACCGCCGCCATGGCCCCCGCGGCCCCCAGATCCCCTGACAAGGCCGACCCGCCGCCGAGACGCGAGCCGACGCGAATCTGCGACAAGCGGGTTCGAAGATCGTGATAGTCCCGGGCAAGGCAGAGGATCGCCATCACCTCCGAAGCGGCAACGATTTCGAACCCTTCTTGCCGCACCCATCCCTTGCGGCCATCGAGACCGACGATGATCCGCCTCAAGGCCCGATCGTTGATGTCGACCACCCGCTTCCACTGGAGCCGGCTCGGATCGAGGCGAAGCTCGTTTCCCTGATAGAAGTGGTTGTCCACCAGAGCAGACAGCAGGTTGTGGGCGAGACCGACCGCGGCGAAATCTCCTGTAAACTCGAGATTGATCTCCTCTCGGGGAATGACCTGTGCCCGTCCCGCTCCCGTGGCCGCTCCCTTTCGGCCGAAGATCGGCCCGATCGATGGCTCGCGAAGGCAGACCGCCGCCCTTTGCCCGAGGCGCTGCAAGGCGTCGGCCAAGCCGATTGCCGTCGTCGTCTTCCCTTCCCCGGCGGGAGTGGGCGTGATGGCCGTGACCAGGATCAATCGGCCTTTCGGCCGATCACGCAGACTTTTGAGGAAGGACCAGCGCAGCTTGGCATATCCTTGCCCGCAAAGCAGAAGCGCCTCCTTCGGGATTCCCAGGCGTGCCCCGATTTCCTCGATCGGAGCGAGTCGGGCATGCTGTGCGATGGCGAGATCGGTGAACGGATGACTCACAAAGTTTCTCCTAAATGGCCTATCGGCAGTTTCTTCTGCTCAGCGGATTTCCCCTTGGCTTTCCCGCGCTCTCCCGACTACCATAAAACCCTTCCAACACGCGATAGGCTTCCCATCCGTCCGGGTGAAATTCTTCACTTCCCTCTCCGATCAGGCGCGCCAGGAGCTCATCGCCGAGCGCAAGCGCAAGTCCGCCCTTTGGAGGGTCATCCACGCGATGGGCTCGCTCCCGCTTGCCGTAGGGCTCCTTCTGAGCCTGGCCGCCGCCTGCGCAGTGGCCACCGGGATCGAATCGCACTTCGACTCGGCGGTCGCCCAGCACTACGTCTACCGCTCTCCCTGGTTCCTCGGCTGGCTGGTCCTCCTCTGCCTCAATCTCTTCGCCGTCACCCTCACCCGCATCCCCTGGAAACGGCGCCACCTGGGCTTCGTGATCACCCATTACGGGATCATCCTGCTGCTGACGGGCGCCATGATCGGCCGGATTGCTGGCTTCGAAGGTTTCGTCCACCTGCGGATGGGAGCTCCTCCCGAAGATCGCGTCACGCTGAATCAGACCGCGCTTTTTCTGGAAGATCCGTTTCGCCGGGAAATCTTCCGTACGGCCTT
Source organism: Methylacidiphilaceae bacterium (assembly GCA_028710285.1). Classification (GTDB taxonomy): domain Bacteria; phylum Verrucomicrobiota; class Verrucomicrobiia; order Methylacidiphilales; family Methylacidiphilaceae; genus Methylacidimicrobium. The sequence goes on from JAQTUK010000045.1 coordinate 1,973, forward strand.
CCCCGCGGAGCTCTGGCGCCCCAGTTCCGGCCATCCGCGCAAGATCGCCATTCCAGGCACAGACCTCCGCTTGGTCGTCGACGATTTCTCCTCGGACTTGATTCTCGCCGAAGAGGTCGTTCCCTCCTCCGATCCTTCCGCCGGACCCGGAGCCACCCTCCTCTTGCAGAGCCGGATGGCCGGGCAAAAGACTCTTCTGGCGCTTCTGGAGAAGGAGCCCGGCCACCAGACCCAGGATTTCTTTGGCCTTGCCAAGATTCACTGGCTCTCCGAGCCGCCTGCTTCCTCTCCCGAGCGGTCGGTGCACGAGGCCCAGGTTATTTTCGCCCGCGCGCCCGAGCAACCGATCACGCATGCGGTGGAAGGAGTTCATTCCCGCTACCGCTTTTTCCTCGTCCCGGACGATCAGAGCCAGCAGATGCTCCTGGTGGCGATCTCTCCGTCGGGACAAAAGAACGCATGGGAGGTCACGACGCACTTGGGCAAGTCGCTCGACTTGCCCGGCGGCGCGCAAGCTCTTTTGACCGGGTATTGGCCCAACTTCGCCATGAGGGAGGGGAAGCCGACCTCCCTGTCGGACAGCCCAGAAAATCCTGCCGTCTTGGTACAGCTCAGCTGGACGGAGGGCGAGGGCACGGCACCCGGCCTTTCCTTATGGAAATTGCCGGAGGTCGACCGCATCGGCTACCGGGCATTCGATCGCCGAGGCCAAATCTCCGCGCAGGGAGCCGCCAACCCTGGACAGATGTTTTCCCTGGGATGGGCCGACTGGGAGGCTGCGGTTCTCCGCTACGAACCTCATGCGTCGATTCAAACCGCCGTTCGCAAGCGGGAACCCGGAACGGCGTTCACGATGGCCATCGGCTCCGGCGTCCGCGGCTGGGTGGAGGATCCCAAGAACAGCGTCCAATCTCCTCCGCTTTGGATCCTCTCCGGTCTCACGCAAACCTTCACGGTGCAGGGGATTCCCGTGCGAGTGGCCTACGGGCTGGAAAGTCAGCCGCTCCCCTTTAACGTTTCTCTGGAAAAGTTCGTCGTCCCCCGCGAGGAAGGGAGCGATGCCCCCGTAGACTTTCAGGCCACCGTCCGCTTCGGCGATCCGAAGACCGGTGCGGAGCGAGTCGAGACCGCTCACATGAACTCGCCCGCGATCTTCCCTGGGGGGTTCTGGCGTTCGGCTCTCGGACGGAACTACAAATTTTCTCAGGCTTCCTGGAATCCCCGGGACCTGCAGGAAACCACCCTTCAGGTACTCTATGATCCGGGCTGGCCGTTCAAGTGGATCGGCTCGATCTTGATTTGCGGAGGCATTCTCCTCATGTTCCTCCATCGTGGAGCACGACAGGATCCGGGTCCCATCCCCACGGTTCTCCCGCCCGAAGAGGTCTCCTCCGAGCGGGGTGCCGACGCAACGCCGGCTCGATAGCGGGCAGGCGCAGCCCTCAGAGATCAAGTGCTTCTCGCAGTAAGGAGAGAGTCGTCCGTGGAAAAGGAATGGCAAGAACGGGAAAACGAGTTGCGCGCGGCCCTGGCCACCGCCGAAACCCAGACCGCTCTCGAAGAGATCCGCATTCGCTACTTCGGCCGAAAAGGAGCGCTTCCTCGTCTGCTCGCCTCCCTCTCCACCCTTCCCCCGGAGCGCCGACGCGAGGCGGGGCGAGCGATCCACTCGTTCCAGGAGTGGGCCGAAGCGGCGATCGAGGAACGACGCGCGGCCCTGGCGCCCGTATTGCCGCAAGGTCCCTCCCTCGACATGTCCCTGCCCGGCCGCCCGGTAGCCGAGGGGTCGATCCATCCGATTTCCCGCATGTCGCGGCGCATCGTCGAGGTATTTCGCAGGCTGGGCTTTTCCCTGGCCGACGGACCGGAAGTCGAAACGGAATTTTACAATTTCGACGCGCTCAACACCCCTGCCGATCATCCCGCGCGCAATGAGCAGGATACCTTTTTTCTGAAGGATTCCCGCCTCCTCCCCGCGACTCCTTCGCGCCAAGGGGGTCGGCTCTTGCTCCGCAGCCAGACGAGCCCCGTGCAAATCCGCGTGATGGAGAAGCGACGGCCGCCGATCCGCATCGTGGCTCCAGGGCGATGCTACCGCCGGGATGAAATCGATGCCACACACTCGATCGCCTTCTTCCAGGTGGAAGGACTCGTCGTCGAGGAAGATCTGAGCATCCGCGACCTCAAGGGGACGCTCGAGCTGGTCTTCCGTGAGCTGCTGGGTCGCGACATCCGCTTTCGCTTTCGCCCTCACTACTTTCCCTTCACCGAGCCTAGTTTCGAGATCGACGGCTTCCGGCCCAGCCGATCCAAAGCGGGAGGAGAGTGGCTCGAGCTCTGCGGGTGCGGGATGGTCCACCCCAAGGTTCTCTCGGGTGCTGGCATCGATCCGGATCGCTACTCCGGCTTCGCCTTTGGATTCGGCATCGAGCGGCTTCTGATGATCGTCGAAGAGATCCCGGACCTCCGGCTCTTTACGGAAAACGATGTTCGCTTCCTGCGCAATCAAAGCTCTCCAGTCTAACTTTCATGGATTACCGCAACACGGTCCTTCTGCCGCGCACCTCCTTCCCGATGCGCGCCGAGCTGCCGAAGCGAGAGCCGCTGCTGCTCGAGCGGTGGCGCCGGGAAAATCTTTACGATCAGATCCTCCAGGCGAGGAGCTCGGGCCCCCGATTCATCCTTCACGACGGCCCGCCATTTGCGAACGGAAACGCTCATCTCGGCCACGCGCTCAACAAGACGCTCAAGGACCTGGTTCTCAAGTCGCGGAACATGATGGGCTTTTTCGCCCCGTACATTCCCGGCTGGGACTGCCACGGTCTTCCCATCGAAGCCAAAGTGATGGCGGACCTTCCTCCCGACGGGCGGGACCCTCTGACGATCCGACAGCGCTGCGCGGCCTATGCTCTCCATTACGTCGGGATCCAGCGCGAGCAGTTCGAGCGACTCGGCATTTTCGGCGACTGGCAGCGGCCTTACCGCACATTGGATCCCGGTTACGAGGCGGAGGTCCTGCTTCTCTTTGCCGACCTCGTGGAGAAGGGATTGGTCTTCGAAGGACTCCGCCCCGTCTTCTGGAGCACCGGCTGTCGAACCGCGCTTGCGGAAGCCGAGGTGGAATACCAGGCGCGCACCGATCCTGCAATCGACGTCGAGTTTCCTCTCCTGCCAGAGAGCTGCCGCGAGCACGGTCTTCCCGAGGAGACGAAGCTCCTGATCTGGACGACCACTCCCTGGACGCTGCCCGCCAACCTGGCCGTCGCCCTGAATCCCGATCTCTCGTACGGTCTCTACGAGGCTGGCGATCGACGCCTCCTCGTGGCGGAAGCCCGAGTACATGCCCTGCCCGGATTGGAGCATGCGCCCTGCGTGCGTCGCTTCCGGAGCGGTGCCGAATTGCGCGGGCTCCGTTACCGCCATCCGCTGCTGCCCCGCACCGGCTCGGTCTATCCCGCCAATTTCGTGACGGGAGACAGCGGCACGGGTTTCGTGCACATCGCCCCAGGGCATGGCATGGAGGATTACCTCCTAGGCCAGGAGCAGGGGCTGCCTCCGTTTTCCCCCGTCGACGATGATGGACGATTTACCGAAGAGTGCGGCCTTCCCGATCTCGTGGGCCTCACCGTTTGGGAAGGCAATTCCCGGATCATCGCCCTGCTCCAGCAGGCCGGTTTGCTTTGGGCGGAGCGCGCCTATCTCCACGACTATCCCCACTGCTGGCGATCGAAAACCCCCATTGTCTTTCGCTCGGTCCGGCAGTGGTTCATCCACGTAAAAGCCTTTCAACCGGAGGCTCTCCGCCAGATCGACGCCGTCGAATGGCTTCCTCCTCGGGCGCGCAACCGCATCCGTGGCGCAGTGGAGAGCCGCCGGGACTGGTGCATCTCCCGGCAGAGGTCCTGGGGCATCCCCATTCCGGTGTTTTACCGACCGGACGCGAGCGCCGTGCTCGAGCCGGAGGTGATCCGCAGGCTCGCGCGAATGGTGGCCCGTAGCGGAACGGATCTCTGGTATGCGACCGACGAGGAGACTCTCGCCCGGCAACTTGGCCTGCCGGAGGGGTTGCGGAAGGGAACCGATACGCTCGACGTTTGGATCGACTCCGGTTCGAGCCATGCGGCCGTTCTGGCTCCCCGCGGCGAATTTCCGGCTGACCTCTACTTGGAAGGAAGCGATCAGCATCGTGGCTGGTTTCAGTCCTCCCTGCTGCTATCCGTCGCTCGATGCGGAAAAGCTCCTTACCGGACGGTCTTGACCAATGGCTTCGTCATGGATCTCGACGGCAGAAAGCTCTCCAAGATGGCGGGTGCCCGCGGCCTCTCCGACTTCATCGCCCAGTATGGCGCGGACCCCTTGCGACTCTGGGTGGCGAGCGAAGACTACCGGGATGATGTTCCTTTTTCCCAGGAGATCCTCTCGCGCATCTCCGACACCTATCGGCTCTTGCGCAATGCCTTTCGCATCCTCCTGGCCAACCTCCATGATTTCGATCCTGCCCGACACACGATCCGCGAAGTGGAGTTTCCAGAACTCGACCGTTACATGGCCGACCGCCTGCGCGGCCTCGTTCGCACCATCGTCGCGGCCTACCGCCGCTACGACTTCCCAGCCGTCTACCATGCGCTCACCCGCTTCTGCTCGACTGAGCTTTCCGCTTTCTACATCGATGTGCTCAAGGACCGGCTCTACTGCGACGCTCCCGATGGACATGCCCGGCGTGCCTCTCAAACTCTGCTCTACCGGATGGCGGAAAGCCTCTTCCGGCTTGCCGCGCCCATGATCCCGTTTACGGCCGAGGAAGCTTGGCAGTCTCTGGGAAAGGGCGGATCCGTCCACCTGGAGCTCTTTCCGGAGGAAGAGTCCCCAAGAGGCGACCCCGCCTTCTCCGAGCGCTGGACTCAAATTCTGGAACTCCGCAGCCTGGTGAACGAGGCCTTGGAAGGCAGCCGCCGCGCCAAGGAGATCGGGAAGGCCCTGGAAGCCGATGTGGAAGTACGCTCGCCCCATTTCCTCGCAGCGGACGAAGGGCTGCTCGCCGAGGTCTTCCTGGTCTCCCGGGTGCGTTCACTCCAGGAAGCGCCGGTTTCGATTCAGGTGCGACGCGCCGCGGGCCGGCAGTGCGCGCGCTGCTGGAAATATTCCGAGGATGTCGGGCAGACTGATCCGGATCACCCCGACCTCTGTCCACGCTGCACCATGGTGGTCCGGACAACGGGGCGGGGCACCTAGACCAGCATCTTTTCCAGCATCTTCTCTGTTGCCCGGGCGCTCGGCTTCGGGACTGAGCGGTCCTAGGCGAAGCTAACGCCGCCTATCCTCCCCACGGCCGAAGAAATGCCTCGTCCGAAATGAGGAAACCGTTGGCGGGATCGGGCTCCCGGGAGTCATCAAACCTGGGAATGCTCCGGCCAATCGTCTCGTCCTCCGGCTGGTTCCAGCCAATGTGCACGGGCGTTCCCACTTCCACGAGCCGGTAGAACTGGCTTGCCGCCGTCCCATGCAGCCGCAGGCAGCCGTGCGTACGGGGTTGCATCCACACAAAGCCCTCGTGAAAGCCGTATCCCGGGAGAAACTCCACCCAGTACGGCATAGGATATCCCACGTAGCGCCATCCCGACCCCGGAGGTCCGTTCCTTCCGCTTTCGGTGGGAACGACACGGCTTCCATTCACCCAAAATCCGTAGGAGCCCGACCGCTTCCGCTCCAGCTTCTGGTTGACTCGAAAAGAGCCCGTCGGCGTTGCATGCCCGGGCTTCCCCACATTGGTGGCGGCGGCCCAGACCACTCGCTCCCCATCGACCACGTATACCGCCTGGTTTTCGAGCGAGACTTTCACGACCCGGTCGGACGGAATGGACCCGTCGGGAACGGCGCCCCAAGCGACTCGCCCGCTGCTTCCTCGACTCGCCGTGTTGCCGTGGCTGGCGCAGCCAGGAAGAGCGAAGGCGCATCCCAAAAGAAATAGCGCAATCGCCGCCAGCCTCTGCCGCCTCCCGCGTGAAGGCGCCATCTCCTTGGAATGAGAGGACATAAGGAAATGCATTCTACCTTTGGCAAAGCTCGCGGGCCGAGTCAAGTCTCCTCCCCGTCGCAAATCCGGAAGGGAGGCGGGGGTGGGAATTGAACCCACGCATGGGGCTTTTGCAGAGCCCGGCCTTACCACTTGGCTACCCCGCCGGAGAAATCACCACCCAACGGGCTCTGGCAGAAGAGGAAACCTTACGCAGTCTATGGACGATCGGCAAACAAGAACTCATAATCGCCGAGATACTCGGCGAAGACATCGTTGCCGTACATCACCCGCGCGGTCTGCAACAGATCCTTTTGATCCCTTGGCTCCCGCTTGTCCCGGCCTTGGAAAATCGCGGCCTTTCCAAAATAGTAGGCAGGATTTGCCTCGTCAAAAGGGCTCAAGCGCGCCAGAAGGCGCTCCGCCGCTCCCAAGTCTCCTAGCATGACCTGGCAATAGAGCATCTTGAGAATGATGTCCTTGTCGCCCGGCTCCCGCAGAAGCGCCTCGTTGTACAGGCGGAATGCCTCGGCAAACCGCCGCTGCTCGAAAGCCAAATCTCCGGAGACGAGCAGCGCCGGCCCGAACTGGGGCTTTAGCCGAAGGGCCTCGCCAAGATTGGCCTCCGCTCCCCCGTAGTCCTTTTTCTTGAGCGAGATCTTGGCCGATAACACCAAGCCTCGCGGATCGTCCGGATCGATCCGGCGCGCCTTATCGATCGCCTCCTGGGCAGCACGCCAATCTTTCCGATGAAAGGCAACAAGCGCGTCCTGATAGGCCTGCGCAAAAAGGACCTTTTTCTCATCGGAGGCAGCCCAGCCGGGAATCCTGCCGAGAAGAACCCCGAGGGCTGCGAGAAGGATCCCAGCGGCTAGCCGAGAGATATTCCAAGATCCTCTCATCCGTTGCGAAGCCAATAGAGCCGCTGGTCGATTGCCCCAATGCGGCCCGCCGGGAGTGTCTTGTCCCCGGAAAGCAGCCGCTCGATGATCTGTTCCTTGGCTCCCCCTGCCACGAGAAACCAGATGGAGCGGGCCGCATGGAGGCAGGGATAGGTAAGGGTCATCCGGAGCACTCCTCCCGGAGCGGGATTCGGCACCGCATAGGCGGTCCGCTCTTCGAGCGCCGGGCTGCCCGGGAAAAGGGATGCGGTATGTCCGTCCGCTCCGATTCCCAGGAGAATCAGGTCGAAGACGGGAGGATCGCCCAGCGTCTGCCGCAAGGCGTTGTCGTAGAGCCGCGCCGCCTCGGAAGGCTCCTCCGCTCCATGCCAGCTTCTCAGCCGAAGGCGCGCGCCCGGCATGATACCGAGGCTGCTTCGAATCATCCCCTCATTGCTTCTCGGATCGGTGACGGGCACCCAGCGCTCGTCGCCGATCCACCAGTCGATTCTCTCCCACGGCAGATCGAGCTCTGCCCAGTGACGATAGAGAGGAATCGGGGTGCTTCCGCCGGAGAGGGCGACCTGAAACGTCCGATCCGGCGCTCGCCTTTCGGCGAGCATGGCCTGAAAATCGCTCGTAAGCCGATTCAGCCAGGCTTCCGCTTCGCGAAAGGATAAAACTGAGATCGCCATCCTTACTCCCGAAGCGCTTCTTCCTCCTCCTCGCAAGGAGGATCTCCCCATCGTCGTCCTTCCCGGCGTAAAAGCTCCTCTGCTTCCACCGGTCCCATGGAGCCAGGAGCATAAAGGGGAAGCCGATCGAGATCCTCCTCTTGCCATGCCTTCAACACCGCATCCACGATGCGCCATGCCTGCTCGACCTCGTCGGATCGGGTAAAAAGGGTGGATTCCCCGATGAGAGCATCCAGGAGGAGGCGCTCGTAGGCCTCCGGGAAGTAGTGATCCTGGCGCCGGTAGTAAAAGTCCATCCGCGCCTCTTCGATCAAGGGCTGCGCCGGCACCTTCGTGTTGAACAGCAGGTGTATGCCCTCGCTCGGCTGGATGCGGATCTTGAGCCAATTCCGGGCGATGTGCTTCAGGCTGTGCGCGAAAAGCACGCAGGGAGGCCGCTGGAAGACAATGCAGATCTCGGTATACTGGCGGCTGAGCGCCTTTCCGGTGCGCAGATAGAAGGGGACCCCAGACCAGCGCCAGTTATCAATCTCCAGGCGCACGCAGACGTAGGTCTCCGTCAGCGAGCGGCGGGCGACGCGATCCTCCTCCCGGTAAGGGCGAACCGTCTTCGCTCCCAAAATCCCGGGGCCGTACTGGGCGCGCACGCTGTTTCTCAGCACCTCCTCCGAACTCGGTGTCGGGACCGAACGGAGCACCTTGACCTTTTCGTCGCGAATCGATTCCGCCTCCAAGGAGGCGGGAGGCTCCATGGCGATCAAGGTGAAGAGCTGCATCAAGTGATTCTGCAACATGTCCCGGGAGGCGCCGGCCATGTCGTAGTAGCCGCCTCGGGAGCCAATCGTCTGGGTTTCGGCCACGGTAATCTGCACATGGTCGATGTACCGCCTGTCCCAAAGAGGCTCGAAGATCGAGTTGCCAAAACGGAAGTAAAGGAGATTTTGAACGTTCTCTTTTCCCAGATAATGGTCGATACGGAAGATGCACCGCTCGGGAAAAACCTGATGCAAGGTCGCGTTGAGACTGCGAGCGGAAGGAAGATCGGTTCCAAAGGGCTTTTCGACGATCAGCCGCCGAGAGCCGTTCACCCCAGGGCCCGCATGAAGACCTGCTTTGCCGAGGTTTTCCGCCACCACCGAGAAGAAATTGGGAGCGGTCGCTAAGTAGAAGAGGTGATTCTGCCCAAACGCACCGGCTTCGGGCAATTCTCGAAGGCGTTTCGCCAGCCCCTGATAGTCAGCGGGGTCCGACAGGTCGCCCTTGTGGTAGTAGATATGGGGCTCCAAGGCTGCCCACACCGCGTTGTCGATGGGCTGGGTATGGGAAAAATCCGCCAGAGACTGCCGAAGCCCCTCTCGAAACTGCTGCTCGGATTGCTCTCGTCGCGCAAACCCCACAAACGCCATCCCTTCCGGGAGATGTCCGTTCTTCTTTAGGTGATAAAAGGCTGGAAGGATCTTCCGATGAGTCAGATCCCCGGATGCCCCGAAAATGACGACCGCGGTTGGAGGAACCTTGCCTCCTACCGTCTGCCCAAGCCCCGTTGGCTGACCCGCCGTCATCCCCTCTTCGTCAGAACTCCTCCTCGCCAAAGTACCGTCTCTCCCTTGCCTCTGTCGAGCAACCGATGCCGCCTGCCCCGTGTCCTGCCGCTCCCCGAAGCGCATCCTCCGCGAGGATTCGATGGACGGGCGGACGGGGGAACCGGCCGTGCGGAACGGCACTCGCGGTTACGACGCCGGGACGCGGAACCAGTGGTAGAGCATGAAATAGACCAGCACTCCGGTTACCGATACGTAGATCCAGGATGGCCAGAGAAGCCGGGTGACTCTGGCGTGAGCTTGGAAACGACCCTTGGAGGCCAGGTAGAGTGCCGCAAGGATCGCGGGAAGGTTCACGACCGCGAGCAGGGTGTGCGACGTAAGAATCGTAAAGTAGAGAGGCCGCGACCAGTCGTGGCGAGGAAAGGCGGTTGCGCCGTGAATCGCATGATAGAAAAGATAACAGGCCAGAAAGACCATCGAGGTGGCAAAAGCCGCCACCATGTAGTTGCGATGGGTGGAGATCTGTCCTCGCTTGATTGCCACAAACCCGGCGACCAAAAAGACTGCCGTCAGGGCGTTGAGGCTGGCGTTGACCGCGGGTAGCTGCGAGACCGAGATCACCTGTCTCCTGCCTGGGACGGGGACGGAGGGGCCGCTTCGCTCGCCGCCGCGGGCTGCTCGTCGAGGAGTTGTCGAATGTCCTGGGCCACCCTTGCCGGGGTGCTGGACTTCAATCCGTCATAATAGGAACGGATGCGTCCCGCCGAATCGACGAGAGCAAATTGCGTCGAGTGGAAGACAGGTCCTTCTTCGGCGGGACGGTTTGGTGGATTCTCTCCGATGGCGAAGGCAAAACTTTCCGATGCCAGGAGCCAGATCTCCTTGACGACGCCTGTCAGGAAGAGCCACTTGGCAGGATCGGCTCCGTGGGCTTCCGCGTAGCGTTGCAGCACTGCCGGCGTATCGGTCCCCGGATCGACCGAGATCGAAACCAGCCGCACATTCGGCAGGTTCGCCACGAGATCTTGAATCTCCTTCATCCGAAGCGTCTCCGCCGGGCAAGGGCCCGGACACGAGGTATAGATGAAATCCGCCACCCAGATTTTCCCTTTCAAGTCTTCCTGAGTCACTTTCTTGCCCGACTGATCGGTCAAGGCAAAGGGCAAGACCCGGCGCAGCACGGGAAGCGGAACGCTCCCCTGCTTTCGATGGAGCAGCGCATAGTAACCCATGCTCAGGAACAGGGAAAGAAGAACGGCCATCGCCAGCCCGAAGGGGATCAGCCCGACGCCGGAGCGCGGTTTCTTCACGGCGTCGCTCATGGATGCCTCACTCGGACCCGATCAGTGATCACGACTGCCGCCATCCCGACCGCAGCGGTAAAGAGAAGCGTAATGGCCCCAAAGAGCCAAAGCGACGCGCTGGAGCGTCCCGGCCACATCGCCGCCCGCAGAAGCTCCAGCCCATAATAGAGAGGATTGGCATGGATGATCGCGCGCATCCAGCCGACCGATCCATCCGGCGGAAAGAGCGCTCCGGAGAGAAGCCAAAGCGGCATCAGCAAAAGGTTCATCAGCGCATGATAGCCCTGAACCGAGTCGAGCGGCCAAGCGAGCAGATAACCGAGCCCGGTGAGGGCGAGTCCCAACAGGCAGAGCGTCGCAACGACGAGGGCAAACGAACCCAGAGAAAAATGGAGGCCCAGGGGGAGCGCCAGGAAATAGATCAGCAGGCACTGGAGGACACTGAGGGTCATCCCCCCCAGGAGCTTCGCCGCAACTACGGCCGACCGGGGGATAGGAGCCACGAGCACCGCCTGCAAAAAGCCTTCCCTACGATCTTCGATCAAGGAAATGGTCGAGAAGATCGCGGTGAAGAGGACGACCAGGAGCAGCATCCCCGGGAAGAAGTAGGAGAAGTAGTCCCCGGAATGGGTTCCCCCCGTGCGAAAAGAGCTCCCGACTCCGGAGCCGATCAGGAACCAGAAGACCAAGGGGGTGCCCAAGGCTCCCACGACCCGGTTCTTCTGTCGCAGGAACCGGACGACCTCGCGGCTCCATAGCGTAAAAACGCCCAAGCCGAAGCCGCCAAAAGCGATGCTAGTGTTCCGCGGTTCCATCCGATTCCTCGTTTTGGCTCTGGAAATGATGCCCGGTCAAGTGAAGAAAGACATCCTCCAGGGAAGGCTGGGAGACGGTGAGAGCGGTGACATCGCCGCCGAAACGCTGCAAGAGGTCGGCGGCGTCCCGCATCGCGTCTTCGACCGACTCCTCGGAACGCGGCTCTATCCGCAGCGCCCCGTCGACGCGGCGAATCCGCCGCCCCGCCCAAATCCGCTTGAGCTCTTCCTCGATTTCCAAAAGCTTGGCGGACCGGACCGAGAGCACCGACCCCGGAATGAGCGCGCGGAGGCGGCTCGGCGTTTCCCAGGCCACTCGTTTCCCTCGGTCCAGGATCAAGAGACGATCGCATCGCTCGGCTTCATCCAACAGGTGGGTCGTCACGAGAATCGTCAGCCGCTTCTGCTCCTTGAGGGCAAAAAGATGGCGCCAGAAATCCCGTCGTGCCACCGGGTCAATTCCCGTGCTGGGCTCATCCAAAAGCAGCAGTTCCGGCTCGTGGAGAAGCGCCTTGGCGACCTCGACCCGCCGCTGCTGTCCGCCCGAAAGGGTCTCCACCAGATCCCGCGCTCTCTCATCCAGGCCGAAAAGCCGAAGCAGATCCTCGACTTTCTTTCGCAAGACACTTCCTCGCAATCCGTAAAGATGGCCTTGGTGAACCATGTTTTCGGCCACCGTGAGCTTCTTGTCGAGGCTGGGGGATTGGAAGACGATGCCCATTCGTCGCCGTGCGGCGGCGGCCTGCCCAGGATAGGAATAACCGGCCAGAGTGATCATCCCCGAGGGCGCCGCGTAAAGAGTGGAAAGCAGGCGGAAGAGGGTCGTTTTCCCACTTCCGTTCGGGCCCAGGATGCCGATGAGACTCCCCTTCTCCACTTGAAAGGAGACGCGGTCGAGCACCGTGCGCTTCCCATAGGCATAGGACAATCCGTCCACGGCGAGGGCGATCTCCTTGGCGACCGTTGTGGCCTGCATTTCTCCCAAGCTGTCTCCTACCACAGGCAAAGCGGGCCTGCCTCCTTCATTGGACCTGCTCTTCCATCCGTGCCGCGTGTCCAGCTCCCGCTCCGAGGGAAAACCCGAGCGGCGCAGCGCCTCTCCGCCGCTTTGCGGCGTATACGATACGGAAATGGCGAGGAGTGCAGGCTAGACGCAAGCTCGGGCATTCTGAATCATCTTGAAAGAGAATGCGCCATCCTGTCAAACGTGCAGAAGCAGTGGGGCTCTCCGCTCACCTGCTAGGACCCGGCGGCCGGCGCTTCCGCTTGCGCCCGAAGAAGGCCCCAGACAGCGTCCGCCGCGCGGGCGGCAGCACCCACGTTCTTCGCAAAGACCGCATGCGCTCTCTTTCCGAATTCCGATCGCATCGCCTCGGAGGCGAGAAGCTCCTCCAGGAGCGCACCTAGCTCGACCCGACCGGCGGCTTGGAGGATGGCTCGCTCCCTCCGGAACTCCCGAACCAGCATTTCGAAATTCTGCATGTTCGGACCGACCAGAATCGGCTTTCCGGCGCAGGCAGCCTCCAAAAAATTCTGTCCGCCGCGGGCGCAGAGGCTCTTTCCGATAAAGACGACGGTTGCTTTCTCGTAGAGGAAACGGAGCTCCCCCGTGGTATCCAAAAGCAGCACGTCCGGAGGAGCATCCTGCGTCGAGCCTGTTCCCAATTCGGTGCGCGAGAGGACGGAAAGTCCGGACCTCCGACAAAGCGCCCGGATCTCCGCGCTCCGCTCCACATGCCTCGGCGCGAGAATCAGGCGCAAATTCGGGTGGCGACGCCGCGCCTCCCGATAGAGGTCGGCCATGACTTCCTCTTCTCCCGGATGAGTGCTGCCCGCCAAAAGGATGAGGGTATCCACTGGCCACCCACATCGCTCCCACCAGGCGCAGGGGCGATCCTGCCCTCCGCTCCCCAGATTGGCGACGTCATACTTGAGATTCCCCGTCACAAAGATCGCCTCTGGGGGAAAGCCGGCCCCGATCAGGCGGTCAACGTCCTCGGGCGCCTGCGCCAACACCAGGGCGAGCCCGCGCAGAATGGGTCGAAACACCTCGGGAAAGCGTCGATACCAACGCTGCGTCCGAGGCGAAAGCCGCGCGTTGAGCAAGAGGACCGGAACCCGCCGCCGCTTGGCTTCCCAGATATAGTTGGGCCAAACCTCCGTCTCCACGAGGATCAGGACCCGAGGACGCAACAAGGCGAACGCCCGCCTCACGACACCGGAGAAGTCGACTGGGCTCCAGAGAACGATCGTTCCAGAATCCGCCGCGCCCAGCGCCACCCTCCGTCCCGTGATCGTCGTCACCGTCAAGGCGACTCGGAGCGTGGGCAACTTCTTCCTCAACTCCCGAAGCAGCGCGAGCGCTACGAGCACTTCTCCCACGCTCACGGCGTGGATCCAGAGGTCCACCCCACCTCCGACCGTCTCTCGTGTCGAACCCGTATAGAAAGCCATCCGCTCGGCTAACCCCTCTCGGGGGCTTCCGCGCTTCGAGAGCCGAAGGATATAATACGGGCTGATCAAGCCCGCAACGACCGGGAAGGCCAGCCGGTAACACCAACGCAGCAGAGGAACTTTCACGAGAGTGCGTCAACCGGGCACGCTTGGCCAGCCGCCGGAAAAGACTTGTACGACATGGCGGCTACGCCCGGGGATGGGCCGCTTGATAGACTTCCTGCAACCGCTGTGTGGAGACCCCCGTATAAATCTGAGTGGTCGAAAGACGAGCGTGGCCCAACAACTCCTGGACGCACCGCAAATCGGCTCCGTTATTGAGCAGGTGCGTCGCGAAGCTGTGCCGCAGATTATGCGGGCTATATGCGCCCTCCAGGCCCGATTCAGTCAGATAGAGCCGAAAAGCCGACTCGATGAAGCGGG
>JAQTUK010000046.1 GCA_028710285.1 Methylacidiphilaceae bacterium
TCAACGATCTCATTTCGGGCCGCATGGAGCGGGAAGAGGTCTTTGCGCGTGTCCACCGGCTGATCCAGGATTTGGTCGCGGACGAAACAATCACCGGGATTCGCGTCGATCATATCGACGGACTCTACCGTCCCCTCGCCTACCTGAATCGCTTGCGGGAGGCTCTGCCGGATACCTACACCGTCGTGGAGAAGATCCTGGCGTTTGGGAGAGAAGATCTCCCGAAGGATTGGCCGATCGAAGGCACGACGGGGTACGACTTCCTGGCCATGGCGACCCAGTTCTTCTGCCCGAAAGAGAGCTCTGGAGCCTTTACGCGCTGTTATGAGGATTTCACCAGGCTTGAGCAGAGCTATAGCAGGCTATTGAGGGAAAAGAAGCGCTTCGTCATCGGGCGCCGACTCGCGGGGGATCTCGACCGCATCGCCCTGATGATCCACTCGCTCTGCGCCCGTCTCTGGTTTGGGCCGGACGTGACGATCTACGCGATTCGCAGAGCCTTGGTCGAGACGCTCTCCTGTTTTCCGGTCTACCGTTCCTACGTCGATGCCGATGGTCCAAGCCCGGAGGATCGCCGGTGGATCGACGAAGCGATCCAGACCGCGGAAGAGAACCTGCCGCAGCTCAAAACCGAACTCGAATTCATCCGGCGTTTTCTCCTCAGCGAGATGCCGCACGCGCTGACCGAGGAGGATCGAACGCAGGCGCTCGATTTCGTCCGGCGTTTTCAGCAATTGAGCGGCCCTCTGATGGCCAAGGGATCAGAAGATTGCCAGTTCTACGTTTACAATCGGTTGCTGTCCCTCAACGAAGTCGGCAGCGATCCTTCCCGCTTCGGGATCGATGCAGAGGAATTCCATCAATTCCTGAGAGATCGCTGGCTCCGCTGGCCTCACACCCTCAATGCGACGATGACGCACGACGCGAAGCGGGGAGAGGACGCTCGCGCTCGCTTGAGTGTGTTGGCCGAGCTTCCGGAAGAGTGGGCGTCGCTGCTTGCTCGTTGGAGCAAGATCAATGCGGGAAAGAAGACCAAGCTCGGCGACCTTTCGGTTCCGGATGCGAATGCGGAATATGCCATCTATCAGGCTCTCTTGGGAGGCTGGCCGTGGAAGAGCGACGAGATGGAAGAGTTCCGCGAGCGCTTCAAGGCCTACTTCATCAAGGCGAGCCGGGAGGCGCGGAGCTTTTCCGGATGGCAGAATCCGAATCGTCTCTACGAGGAGCGATGTTGCGCCTTTCTGGATCAGATTCTCGATTGGGACGAAGGAAAGGAGTTTCTGGCGGCCTTCCTTCCCTTCCAGCAAAAGATCGCCCGATACGGGGTCTGCAACTCGCTTTCGCAGGTCGTCCTGAAAGCGGCAGCGCCCGGAGTCCCCGACTTCTATCAAGGTACGGAGCTCTGGGATCTCTCCTTTGTCGATCCCGATAATCGACGGCCCGTCGACTTTGACCTGCGACAAAAGCTCCTGGCCGAAATCCGAGAGAAGGGGGAGCAGCCAAGTTACCGGAAGGAGCTTCTGGAGCATGCAGAGGATGGAAGGATCAAGCTCTTTGTCACGCACAAGGCTTTGCAGGCGCGGAGGCGTTTCCCGGAGCTCTTCCGCGCTGGCAGCTATGAGCCGATCCGCTTTTCTGGACCTCGGGAAGGGCACGCCTTCGGCTTCCTCCGCTCCTGGGGAACGCAGCACCTGATCGCAATCGTTCCCCGCTTCGTCACGAAGCTCTGTTCCCCTAGGGAGGCGCCGATCGGCCCGACGACATGGAGCGACACCTCGGCTCCTCTTCCCGCATCGCTTGCTGGCCCGTGGCAATGCGCTTTTACCGGGGAGTTGCGCCATTGGGAGGGACGGCTTCCTCTGCAAGAAGCGATGGCCGAACTGCCCGTCGCTCTCTGGATCTCAGGGGCCGAACCGAATCGCTAGGGAGGTGTCAGCCGATGGGCCGCGGCATAAAAAACGGCGCTGCGAGGAGCTAAGGAAAGAAGGGAGCCGGGTTCCAGGCGGCTCGGACCGGGGACGCCTTCCCCGATCCAGCGAGGGTCCTCGGTGTCAAAAATCTTCTCGATCGCGGGCAGATCCGGATCGATGTGGATCGAGCGCGGTTGCCGCGAGAAGTTGAAAAAGCCTTCCCAGCGTGATTCTCCGCTTCTGCGCCGCAGCCGAAGAAGCCCGGTCTTTTCCTCCGCCTCGCAGGAAACCTCGCTCGCATCGAGCGGGATCAGACGAAGAACGCGCTCCCGCAAGGTCAGGAGCTCTCGATGGAGTTCCCAAAGGACGCCGTGGCTTCCCTCATGGCGGCGCTCCCATTGGAGGACGGCGGAGAAAAAAGTCTCCTCGGCGGCCGGATCGGGGATGTCGTCGCCCGCCCCATCGTGAAAGGCGGCGAATTCGCGCTTCCGGCCGTTTCGTACCGCTTCCAGGAGCGACGGGTCTTCGTGATCGACGAAGTAGGGAAAAGGGCGGCGTTCACCATATTCCTCCCCCATGAAGAGCAGAGGGAGAAAGCCCGAGAACAGGAGGGCGGCGGCGGCCAGCTTCTGAGAGGGGAAGTCGAGAAGGCTACTGAGCCGACCGCCGTGTGCCCGGTTGCCGACCTGGTCATGATTCTGGGCGAAGACCACGAACTGATGTCGCCCGATCTCATCCGGAGGGGCGCCGTGACGCCGCCTACGGTAGGCGGAGTATCGGCCATCGAGGACGTACCCTTGGGAGAAGGCCTTGGCGAGGTCCGCCACGCCATGAAAATCGACGTAGTAGGCTTGTTTTTCGCCGGTCAGCAGGGCGTGAAGGGCGTGATGGAAGTCGTCGCACCATTGGGCGGGCAGACCGTTGCCGCCCGGTCTCGGCCGAACGAGCCGGGGATCGTTGCGGTCGGTTTCCGCAAAAAGCAGAAGAGGTCTGCCGAGCTCCTGCTCCCATTCCCGAGTCTGCAGGGCCAGCTCTTCCAGGAAGGGGAAGGCGGATTCATCATGAATCGCGTGGATGGCATCGAGGCGGAGGGCATCGACGTGAAACTCCGCAAACCAGGTGTGGGCGTTTTGCAAGAAGTAGCGGCGAACCTCGTCGCTGTCGGCATCATCGAAGTTGATCGCTGGCCCCCAAGGCGTCCGGTAGTTGTCGGTAAAATAGGGGCCGAACTGGGCGAGGTAGTTACCCTCCGGACCCAGGTGGTTGTAGACCACGTCGAGAACCACGGCGAGTCCGATTCGATGGCAGGCGTCGACCAGCGTTTTGAGACCGTCGATCCCGCCGTAAGAGGTTTGCACGGCATAAGGGTAGACGCCGTCGTAACCCCAGTTGCGCCGGCCGGGGAACTGGGCGATCGGCATGATCTCGATGGCGCGAATCCCGAGTTCTCGAAGCTCGGAAAGTCTCGGGAGAATCGCGGCAAAGCTCCCCTCCCGGGTGAAGGTTCCCACGTGGAGCTCGTAGATTACGTAGTCGGGCAAGGCGAGCCCTTCCCAGGCTCCATCCGTCCAGGGGAAGCGATCGCTTGTCACCGCCGAAGGCCCGTGGACTCCGCGGGGTTGGCAGCGCGAGGCGGGGTCCGGAAACTCCCGCTCTCCGTCCAGCCGGTACTGGTAGAGCCAACCCGGCCTGGCTTCGGGCAGGGTCACGGTCCAATAGCCATTGTGGTCCTTTTCCATTGGATAGATCCTCTGGATCGGATCGACCAGAGAGAGCTCACAGCGCGAGCGATAGGGAGCCCAGACACAAAAGCGACATCCGTCCGGGGTGAGAATCGCTCCTTGTTTCATGAAGCTTGGCTTTTCGGGTTTCAAAGGATGACCTTGCGGACAACGCCCCCGGACGAGGGGCTATTCGCTCAGGATCGGCTCCAGGAACTCCCCGGGAGGCAGGGGCTCGGCGGGGCGCTCGCCGCAAAATAGGACGCTTGCGTGCCCCATCAACTTGTATGTTTCCCCGGAGGCCAGATGTTCGGGAGTCAGGCCGGGCTGATCGGTATCCAGGATCCGCTCCCAGCGCAGGCCTTCCCGCCGCTTGGGAAGCACGAATGGGATCGGATCATCCGAAGCGTTGAAAAGAAGGAGCATCGAGCTCCCCTCGACCGGGCTGCCAAACTCATCGACGACGCCTGTCATATCGCCGGAGAGGCGTACTCCCAGGCACTGGACCGCAGGTGCGGTCCACTCCGATTCGTCCATCTGCTTTCCGGACGGGCCGATCCAGACCACGTCGCGAATGTCGGAGCCGCGGATTTCCCTTCCTTGAAAGAAGTGGCGACGCTGGAAGACCGGCTCTTTCCGCCGCATCCAGATCAGCTTTTGCACGAGCTGGGTGAAAAAGAGCTTTTCCTTCGTCGGCTCCCAATTGAGCCAGGAGATCTCGTTGTCCTGGCAATAGGCATTGTTGTTTCCCGACTGGGTATGGCAGAGCTCGTCGCCCGCTCGTATCATGGGCACCCCTTGCGAGGTGAGCAGCGTGAGCCAAAAGTTGAGCTTCTGCTTGGTTCGGAGGGCGAGGATCGCAGGATCTTCCGTTGGGCCTTCCACGCCACAGTTTCCGCTCCAGTTGGCTTCGGTGCCGTCGTGGTTCTCCTCCCTGTTGGCGTCATTGTGCTTCTGTTCGTAGGAGACCAAGTCCTGGAGGGTAAAGCCGTCGTGACAGGTGATGAAGTTGATGCTGGCGTGAGGCCGCTTTCCGCTCGCTTCGTAGAGATCGCTCGAGCCGGCGAGGCGGGTGGCGAATTCGGAGACCACGCCCCCTTCTCCCTTCCAAAGGCGGCGGACGCAGTCTCTGTACTTGCCATTCCACTCCGCCCAGCCGACGGGAAAATTCCCGACCTGGTAACCTCCGGGACCGAGATCCCAAGGCTCGGCAATCAATTTGACACAGGAAAGGACGGGGTCCTGATGGATGAGATCGAAGAAGACCGAAAGCCGGTCGACCTCGAAAAATTCGCGGGCCAAGGTGCTGGCCAGATCGAAGCGGAAGCCGTCGACGTGCATCTCGGTCACCCAGTAGCGGAGGCTGTCCATGATCAGCTGCAGCACCCGGGGATCGCGCATGTTGAAGGTGTTGCCGGTGCCGGTGAAGTCGATGTAGTAGCGGGGATCTTCCGGCGAAAGCCGGTAGTAGGAGAGGTTGTCGATGCCTCGGAAGGAGAGGGTCGGTCCCAGGTGATTGCCCTCCGCCGTATGGTTGTAGACCACATCGAGGATCACCTCGATTCCGTGGAGATGGAGGGAACGGACCATCGACTGGAACTGCTCCGCGCAGGTTAGGCCGCAATCCGGAACCGCGTAGCGGAAGTCCGGTGCAAAAAAGCCGAGCGTATTGTATCCCCAGTAATTGGAGAGTTTTTTTTCGACCAGGGTGCGCTCATCGATATGGTGATGCACCGGAAGGAGCTCGATGGCGGTAACGCCGAGCTCCAAGAAGTAGCGGATCATCTCGTCGTGAGCCAGGCCGAGGTAGGTGCCCCGGAGTTCGGGCGGGATTTTGGGATGAAGCTTCGTGAGCCCCTTCACGTGCGCCTCGTAAATGACGGTCTTATGCCAAGGAATTTGCGGAGAACGGTCGTCGACCCAGGGAAACATGGTGTGGGCGACGCGGGCCAGGGGAACGAGATGGCTGTCGTCGCGCGGATCGAGGGCGAGGTCTTCCTCGGGGTGGCCGACCGTATAGCCGAAAACCGCGTCGTCCCATTTCAGGTGGGCTCCGATTTCCCGGGCATAGGGGTCGAGGAGGACCTTGTTCGGATTGAACCGCAGGCCGCGCGAGGGCTCGTAAGGTCCATGGATCCGATAGCCGTACTGCTGTCCCGGCAGCATCCCCGGAACATAGAGATGCCAGACTTCGCCGTTCGATTCGGATACGGCAATTCGCTGGACCTCGCGACGGTCTTCGGAAAAGAGGCAGAGCTCCACCTTCTCCGCATTCGAGGAAAAGAGGGCGAAGTTCACCCCTCGGCCGTCCCAGGAAGCGCCCAAGGGGAAGGGATTGCCCGGCAGAAATCGCTCAAACATACAGGTTATATTGCAGCGCGGTTTTGAGGAAGCGGAGCCGAGTCGCCGTTGCCGATGGCTCCCAACGCAGCGCGAAATCTAGCTCGGAAAGACCGCGCTCCACAAGGCAAAACAGGAGAAGACGGGCCTCTTCCTCCTTGGCAGCCGGGCAGCAGGGCGCGTTCGCCATCGCTTCGCGATAGCTGCGCCAGAAGACGTGGCTCGCATAGAACCACCAGCTTTCCGCCGCCGCTTGCATCCATGGCAGATCGGTTTGCGGCAGGCCCCCGTTGCGGGCGAGCGCGGACAGTGCAGCGGCGTAGAGGGAGGAGATGAGGCTCGCCACATCCCGGTGGGCAGGCCGCTTGAGCCTGCGTTCCGAGAGCGGCCGGTAAAATTCGCCTTCGAAGTCGGCGAGCACGAAGTCCTTGCCCGTGAAGCGCAATCGCCCGAGATGATAATCTCCGTGAACTCGAATCTTCGCGGCTCGGATCAGAGGGCCAAGGAAGGAGGCCAGCGCTTTTTCGAGTGGATCGGCCAGCGATTGCCATTCTTGCTGCTCCGCGTCTTGCTGTCGGAGGGCGAACATCCGGCCGACACGCCGGTGGGTCTCGATCCCAACCTGGAAGAGGGATCGCTGCGACCAAGGGGTGAACGCTTCTGGCGAGAATGCGGGATCGGCCGTGGCGGCCGACAGGGCCCGATGCATTTCCGCCGTCCGCTTGCCCAGGAGACGGAGATGCTCGCAAAAGACGCCTTCGATCAACTGCACCTGCTCCTGCGGCCAACTTTCCGGATCGGTGGCGGGAAGATGAGAGAATTCGACCGAGGCGGCGCGTTGACCCAAAGCTCTCTCCAGGAATCGGCTGACGGCGTCGAGGGCCAGACACCAGCCGTCGGCTTCGATGGAAGGGAATTCTTGAAGGAGCGCAAGGGTAATGACTCCCGCCTGCAGCTGGTGGAGATCGATCGTGCCTGCGTACCGCGGGACGAACGGCAGAAGACGGTGCTCTCCGAGGTAACGGGCGATCTCGACATCCGGATTGGGGCCCTCCTCGAGCCTGAGATAGCATTTCAGGGCAAACCGCTTCTCGTAGAGCACGATCCGGCTCTGCTTGGCATCGGGAAGGATCTCGGACTCGCTGGGCAGCTCTCCCTTTCGACGAAGATCTTCCAGGTAGCCGGCTGGTTTCGCCTGGATGATGGCGGCCTTCAAGGAGACGCGCCTCCGGGAAGCCAGCCAGTCGAGCACCCAGGCCCGGAAGGCCGGATCGAGGAAGGCGTCGATCAAGACGCCTGTTTTTCCCTCCCGAGCATACTGGGCGAAGACCTTTTGAGGTTCCTTCTGGAGAAGGCGTTCGGCCTCCTCGCCCTCGATGGGCAGCCATCCGCAGAAGGCCGTCCCGGCTTCTCCTTCGGAGTAGGAGAGACGAAAGAGGACGGCCTGTACGGGTTCCCCCAGAGAGCGGAGCGTCTCGACCTCAAGCGCGTCCTCCGCGACCGCTCGTGTGAGTTTCCGCGGCGAACGAGTCGACCAGATATCATGGGAGAGGTAGTCGGGGAGAGCGTCTCCCGCGAAGGTGCGTCCCCGCTCGGAGAGCCAAAACTCGGGCGTCGGCGGCTCCGACAAGATCGCGATCCTCTCCCGGGAGGTCGAGGGGGTTGCGGTGGGCGGGTGGAGCTCGAGCCAAAACTGACCGTAGGGACCCAAGGTAAAGGAGTAAGGACGGTCGGTGACCTCGGGAAAGCGCATGCGCCCGAAGACCTCTTCGGGAATCGCCCCTAGGAAGCTCGGGAGCGGAACCTGCGCGACTTGGCTGAAGCGGGAAAGGTTGATGACCACCAGGATGTTCTGTTCTCCATCGGAGCGGAGGAAGGAGAGAACCTTCGGGTTTTGCGAATGAACAAACTGCAAGCTTCCCCGGCGAAACGCAGAGAAGCGCTGCCTCATCGCGATGACCCGCCGGCTCCACCAGAGCAGGGAGGAGAGGTTGTTCTCCTCGAGCTCGGCGTTGATGGTCTCGTAGTGATATTCCGGGTCGATGATCACCGGAAGGTAGAGCTTCTGAGGATTGGCGCGGGAAAAGCCGGCGTTCTTGTCCGCGCTCCACTGCATCGGAGTGCGCACGCCGTCGCGATCCCCGAGGTAGATGTTGTCGCCCATGCCGAGCTCATCGCCGTAATAGAGGATCGGCGTCCCGGGCAGGGAGAAGAGGAGGATCATCAGCAGTTCGATCTTCCTCCGGTTGTTTTGCAGCAAGGGAGCCAGCCTACGGCGGATGCCCAAATTCAGGCGCGCGCGCCGGTCCTTGGCATAAACCCGGAACATGTAGTCCCGCTCCTCGTCCGTCACCATCTCGAGCGTCAACTCGTCATGGTTCCGGAGAAAGGTTGCCCAGCTACAGCCCGCCGGGATTCGCGGCGTCTGCTCCAGGATGTCGACGATGGGATAGCGTTCCTCCATGCGCATCGCCATGAAAAGGCGCGGCATGAGCGGGAAATGAAAGGCCATGTGGCACTCGTCGCCGTTGCCGAAGTAGGCAGCCGCATCTTCCGGCCACTGATTGGCTTCCGCCAGGAGCATCCGGTTGGCGTAGCGGCTGTCGATGTAGCGCCGAAGCTCCTTGAGGAAAGCGTGGCTTTCCGGGAGGTTTTCGCAATTCGTTCCCTCCCGCTCGAAGAGATAGGGAACGGCATCGAGGCGGAGACCGTCGACGCCGAGACCCAGCCAGAAGTCGATGACCGCCAAGATTTCCTTCCGGACCTCGGCATTGTCGTAGTTCAAGTCGGGTTGATGGGAATAGAAGCGATGCCAGAAGTAGGCTCGGGCCGTCGGGTCCCACGTCCAGTTCGAGTTCTCGAAATCCTGGAAGATGATCCGGGCCTCGGTGTAGCGGTTCGGGGTGTCGCTCCAGACGTAATAGTTCCGCCAGCGGCTCTTGGCGGCAGGCTGTCGAGCCCGTTGGAACCAGGGGTGCTGGTCGGAGGTGTGGTTGAGGACAAGCTCGGTGATGACCCGGATCTCTCGGCGATGGGCCTCTCCCAGGAACGAGACGAAATCGCGCAAAGTCCCATAGTGCGGATGGACAGCGCAGTAGTCCGCGATGTCGTAGCCGTCGTCGCGCAGCGGCGAGGGGTAGAACGGCAGGAGCCAGATCGCGGTAATCCCGAGCTTCTTCAGGTAATCGAGCCGTTCGACGAGGCCCACGAAGTCGCCAACGCCGTCTCCATTGCCGTCGGCAAAGGCCTTGACATGCACTTCGTAGAGGACGGCGTCCATCCACCAGTGGGGGGGCGGCTCGGCGAGCGGTGCGGGCAAAATCCCACGTCGCCTGCGTCGTCGGGGAGGGGCCGGAAGGGCCGGTCTAATTTCCATAGGGAAATCGCATCTCTTTTGCGGAACGATCGCCGATATTCCTCAGATTCGTGCTCTACTTTGCTCCAAACGGCAAGCGGTTTGCTTCCGTTTTGGTCCGACGCGAGCCGGCGGATCGGAGCACGGCGGAGGAAAAGCAGGCCGATTGGGTCGGCCCGGACGGCGAGCGGAAGGGCGGGCGGCCATCAGCCTTCACAAATCATGGAGAACCCGTGGAGGAAGAGCGGCGCGAAGGGCGTTTCCGATGGCGAGGATATCGACCAGCTCCTGGGCGATCGCCCCTTCCACTGGGCTCAGCCCGCCGGCTGCGGCGACGAGCATCCCGGCGAGACTCAGCAACATGCCGCCCCCCGCGCTTTGCAGCGCGATCCTCCGCATTTGGCGGCTGATATGGAGGAATTCATCGACCTTGCGAAGAGAGCTTTCCAGCGAGACGACATCAGCGGCCTGCGCCGTGACGTCGGCGTTCTGCCCGATCGCCATCCCGACGGTAGCCGCCATCATGGCCGGGGCATCGTTGATGCCGTCGCCGACGTAGAGGGTCTTGACTCTGGCGGTCTCTTCCCGCACCAGCGATAGCTTTTCTTCCGGTGTCTGGCTTGCATGGAGTTCCCGAATGCCAACCTGCTCGGCAAGATAGCGGACTTCGGATTCGCGGTCCCCGGACACGAGGATCGTCCTACGGAACTGGTGTTTCGGTCCCAGGTGAGCCACAAAGGACCGGCTCTCGCTGCGCGGGGCGTCCCGGAAGCGGAAGGTGGCGGCATACCGGTCATCGATCCAGACGAGGCACTCGAGTCCTTCGGGAGCGGAGAGGAGATTCGCCTGCGAAAGCTCTTCCGCCATGAGCCGTGAGCGGCCCGTGATCCGGACGAGACGCCCTTGGACCAGTCCGGTCAGACCCTGCCCGGGCGGCTCGCTCACTTCCGAGGCGTCGGGGAGGGCGATCTCTTCTTCTTGGGCGATGGCGAGGACGGCGCGCGCGAGCGGGTGCTTCGAATACCGTTCCAGGCTCGCCGCCGCCGCCAGCACCTCTCTTCGGGCAAAGCCGCTTCCGACGATCAGGTCGGTCAACCGAGGCTCGCCGTAGGTGAGAGTCCCCGTCTTGTCGAAAAAGGCGGTTCGGCATTCTGGCGCCTGCTCCAGCGCCGCCGGCGATCTCACGATGAGCGACCTGCGCGCGCAAAGGGAGATCGCGCCGAGGATGGCGACGGGAATGGCGAGGATGAGCGGGCAGGGAGTCGCGATCACCAGCACGGCGAGAAAGCGAACCGGCTGGCCGGTGGCCAGCCACGCAGCCACGGCCAGGAGGATCGCAACCGGCGTGTAATAGGCAGCCAGCCTGTCCGCCAGGCGACGGAGCCGCGGGCGCTCCTCTTCGGCCCGGGTCATCACGGCCATGATCGTCGCGTAGCGGGAATCGGAGGGGAGGCGGGTTGTCCGCACCGTCAACGCCGACTCTCCATTGATCGCTCCGGAAATCACGGCTGCCCCCCGGGTTTTTCCGACGCGAAAGGGCTCCCCGGTCAAGTAGGCCTCGTCCATTTGGCCGTGGCCTTCGACGACCAGCCCGTCGACCGGGCAGGTCTCGTGGGGATAGACAGCGAGTAGATCGCCGATGCGGACTGCGGAGAGGGGAATATCCTCCAACCCGGAAGGCCCCTTGCGATGGACCGTCGAAGGCATCCGCCTTGCGAGCGCACGCAAGACCGAAGACGCCTGCCCCATCGCAAGGCTTTCCAGGACCCCGCCTCCGGAGAGCATGAGGACGATGATCGCGCCGGCGAGGTATTCCCCGAGGAGGAGAGAGGTCAGGATGGAGAGCCCGGCGAGGAGATCAGAGCCGAATTCCCGCCGGAGCGCCTTCCTTCCCAGTTCGTAGAGAAGGGGAAGACCGCCGATCCCAAGCGCGAGCAGGAGTGGGGCGTTAGAGGCGGCGGCTCCCGATCGAAACCCGAAGCGGAGCGCCAGGTGTAGGACGATGGCCGCGAGCGCCAAGGCGGCGATCCTCCCATTTCGGTGGCCAAGAAGCCGCGAGGCCGCCCGCCGTGGTTCCGGTCTGTTCGCCGTAGTCTGCGTGGGGAAAGCTTTCATCGGAGGATCCGAAGGCAGAGCCTTGGGCCGTTGACCGGCCAAAAGCCGCACTGGTTCAAGCAGAGCTTCCTGTTGCCGCGAATGTCCATGATGCAGCAACTCTCATCCTTACGCGCCCGTCGGAGCGGTGGCAAAGCCTGCCGCAGTTCAACGGCTTGGCTGGGGTCTATTCGATGGGAATCGCCGTCAGGCCCAGCACCGATGCCGCCTGTATCTGGTGCTTGTCGTGAGTATGGATTTCCGGAAAGCCGTGATGGAGAGCAGTCACAAGATGCAGGCAATCTGCTGTCCGCAGGAAAATGCTTTCCGGCAGGGTGGTGAACATTTTGACGGCCTGCTCCAGGATCACGCTATCCAGCGGCAGCCACGTCCAATAGCCGCTGATGTCATCCTGGGAGAATTGACGCACGACCGCCAGAAAGTTGTCTTTGGTCCATTTGTGCTCCCGCAAGCGGCGATGGAACACTGCCATAAGCTCGGCCCGAGCGAATTCCGAGAAAGCCACCTGATCTTCGTGATCCAGACTGGCTTGCACCACCGCTGAATCCTTCTCCGGCACGTAGTATTTCGCGAGAGTGGACGTATCGCAAAAAAGCATGGCCTTTATCGGTCGCCCCGCACCGCATCCAGATCGTCGAGCAGATCATTCCCTCCCGCCTTCGCGAGAAGGGCAGCATATTCCGGCAAGAGGACACGGCGTCGGCCCGGTGAGCGATAAAGGTGGGGTGCAGCCAGCATCGCCACCAATTTGCCGTGATCCGTGATGGCTACGGGTTTCCGGCTCTTCCCGGCTTTGCGCACTTCCTCGCCCGTTTTTGCGTGCAGCTGCTTAATAGTGATCGTCGCCACGGGTGTAACTGTGTCACTTGTCGAGCAGGCGATCAAGACAAAGGGCGGCGACTTGCTTGCGCATCTTTTGCTGGTTCCCTCCCCTCTCCCTTTTTCTCGGGCGGCGATCCGCAGTTCCTGTCTTGTTCGTCTTCTGTGATGCGGCAGGGGAGAAGGATGCCGCTTCAGGAAGACTCCTCTGGCGAAGCGACCCCCGGCGGCTCCGACGCGGCGATCCCCTCCTCAGCAACGGACATCGGGCGTCCCGAAGGCGCCTGCTTTTCGCCGTCCCGTTCCGTCCAGGCGTAAAGCGTCGGCAAGAGGAGAAGCGAGAGGAGGCTGGAAGAGAGGATGCCTCCGATGACGACAAGGGCAAGCGGACGCTGTACTTCCGCGCCCGCGCCCTGTGCCAGGGCCATCGGGAGGAAGCCCAGGCTGGCCACGGCGCCCGTCATGAGCACGGGCCGCAGCCGAATCTGGCAGCCTTCCCAGACCGACTCCCGCACGCTTCTGCCGTCGCTGCGCAGCTGGTTGAAGAAGGAGATGAGCACGAGCGAGGCAAGGGTGGCGATCCCCGAAAGGGCGATGAAGCCCACGGCGGCGGAGAGGCTGAACGGCAGGTTCATCAGCCGGAGGGAAAAAATTCCTCCGGTTGCCGCGACAGGGACGCTCAGAAGCACCAGAAGCGTCTGCCGGAGCCTGCCGAGTGCCGTGTAGAGGAGAAAGAAGATGAGCAGAAGGCCCGTGGGAAGGATCACGGCCAGCCGGGCTTGGGCATGAACGAGATTCTGATATTGGCCGCCAAACTCCAGGAAGTAGCCCGGCGGAGGATGCAGGGCCCGGAGAATCCGGGCACGCGCTTCCCGGACAAAGCCTTCGAGATCCCGGCTGCCGAGCGTCACTTCCAGTACTTGGTAGCGGATCCCGCTGCCGCGATGGATCATCCGGACGCGGTCACGCACGGTATAGCCGGCGACTTCCCCAAGAGGAAGCAGTCCTCCGTTCTCGCTGCGCACGGGAAGCCGGAGAACTTTCCCGGGATCGCTTCTCTCCCCTTCGGGAAGCCGGATCACGATCGGGTATCGGCGCTCCCCGTCGATCATCGTCCCGACCGTCTCGCCTCCCACGCCGGTCGCGACCGCGCTGTTGATTTCCGCCGACTGCACGATGTATCGCTCCATGGCCTCGCGATCGGGCAGGAATTCCAAGGAAGGACAGCGCCCGGCCGACTGGAACTCGACCTCGAGAGCGCCCGGGATCGCGCGAAGGATCTCCTGGGTGCGCGAGGCCAGCCCCTCGAGGACATCGTAATCCGGTCCGAACCACTTCACGGCCAACTCGGCTCGCTGGCCTTCGAGCATGTCGTTGAAGCGCATCTCGATCGGCTGCACGAAGAGCATGGTCTGCCCGGGAACGCGCGTTTTTACCTCCTGGGAGATGATCTCGATCAGCTTATCCCGGTCGATCGGGCGGCCATTCTCCTTGCGCCACTGTGAGCGGGGCCGGAGCATCATGTAGAGATCGTTCTCATTCGGGGGCATGGGATCGGTCGCAATCTCGGAAGTCCCTGTCCGTGAGAAGAGGAGCCTCGCTTCCGGAATGCGGGAGAGCAACATCTCCTCCGTCTTTTTTTCAATGGCCACCGACGCTTCCAGGCTGACCGAGGGGGCCTTGTAAAACTCGATGGTGAAGGCTCCCTCATCGAGGCGCGGGACAAAAACGGCTCCCATCCGGCTCAGTGTCCAGAGAGCGAAGGCAAACGCCGCGAAGGAACCTGCCACCACAACGATCCCGCCTCGGCCAAGCGTCCAGCGGAGGATCGGGAGATAGGCTCCGCGCGCGAGCCGGATGAGCCAGGTCTCCCGGCCGGACGCGTTTTCCCGGATCCAGACCGTGGCCGCCGCGGGCACATAGGTCAGTGCCAGGAGCAGCGATCCCGAAAGCGCGAGGATGACCGAAAAGGCCATGGGGCGGAACATCTTCCCTTCGATTCCGCCCAGGGAGAGTATGGGGACGTAGACTACGGTGATCACCAGCACGCCGAAGAAGACGGAAGGCCCGACCTGCTCGGTGGCAAAGAGGACCGTCGAGAGCCTCTCGCTCGGAGTGAGAGATCGTCCCGAGCCGCTCCGGCGCCGGGCCAGCTCGCGCAAGGCGTTATCGACGAGAACGACTGCTCCGTCGACGAGCAGGCCGAAGTCGATGGCGCCAAGGCTCATCAAGTTGGCGGAGATATGAAGGGGACCCATGGCCAGGAGCGCGAAAAGAAACGAGAGAGGAATCACGGAGGTGACCAGGAGGCTCGCCCGTACATCACCCACCAGGAGAAAGAGGACCCCGACGACGAGCAGGGCGCCTTCGGCGAGGTTTTTGACCACGGTCTGAATCGTCCGGCCGACCAGCTCCGACTGATCGTAAAGAATGCGGATGTCGACGGAGGGCGGAAGCCGCTTTCGGATTTCTCCGATCTTTTCCTTCACGCGGCTCGCGACGGCCTGCGCGTTTTCTCCGATCAGCATGAGGACCGTGCCGAGCACCGCCTCCTTGCCGTCCACGGTGGCCGCTCCCGTTCGGATATTCGGTCCGACGGCGACTTGAGCCAGGTCGCCGACCAGCAGCGGCTGCGTGTTGCCCGCATACTTGATCGGAAGCCGCTCGATCTCCGCGAGATCCTCGACGCGCCCGAGCGAGCGGACGAAGAGCTGTTGGCCCATCTGGTCGATGACGGCCCCTCCCACATTTTGCACGTTCTTGCCGACGAGGGCACCGAGATCGGAAACCGTCAAGCCGGCGTGGAGGAGGCTTTCGGCGGTAGGCGAGACGACGATGAGCTTCTCATAGCCACCCGTGGTGTTGATGTCGGCAACCCCGGGAATCTTCCGAAGAAGGGGTTTGACCGTGTATTCCTGGAGGAGGCGCAACTCCATCAGCTGCAGCATCTCGGTGGGCGGCTTCTCCGCTGCTTCCGGACGGTATTCGAGGGAGTAGTAGAGGATCTCGCCCAGGCCGGTGGCCATCGGGGCGAGGGAGGGGCTCAAGTCCCGCGGAATCTTGGCTTGCGCGGCCAGCAGCCGTTCGCTGACGAGCTGCCGGCTTCGGTAGATGTCGGTGCCGTCGCGAAAGATCAGGGTCACTTGGGAGAGGCCGAACTTGGAGAGGGAACGCATCACGTCGAGTCGCGGCATGCCGGCGAGTTCGACTTCCAGGGGAAAGGTGACGAGCTTTTCAATCTCTTCCGGGGCAAGGGAGGGCACGGCAGTGTTGACCTGCACCATGGGACTGGTGATGTCGGGAACCGCATCGACCGGCAGCCGAAGAGCCGCCCAGATGCCGAGGGCGAAGATCACCACGGAGGCAAAAAAGATCAACTGCCGCCGGCGAACGGAGAAACGAAGGAGAGCGTTAATCACGATGGCCTCGGGACGGTTTCCTGTTCGACCGGTCGTTCGGGATGCGCAGGGCGAGTCGATCCGGTGGACATTCCAGACCGTTGAATCGGGACATGCGGAAGAGGGGCTGGTCGCTTGATCTCATCCCTCGGGGGAGCGGGGGATTCGTTCTCCAGCGGGAAATTCCGGTGTTCCCTGGCTCCGCGGATGGCCCTTTCCTTCCCCGGTTCCCTCGCGCCATCGTTCCATCCAGGTATAGAGGGTCGGCAGGAGAAGGAGGGAGAGAAGCGTCGAGGAGAGGACTCCTCCGATGACCACGACCGCCAGAGGCCGCTGCACTTCGGCGCCGGCTCCCTTGGCGAGCGCCATGGGCAGGAAGCCGAGGCTGGC
>JAQTUK010000181.1 GCA_028710285.1 Methylacidiphilaceae bacterium
GGCTCCGGTCAAGAATCGTGATTACCGTCTTATTCTTCACGCTCACGATGAACGCGGCGTTGTCGGACAGAATCAGGGATTCCTGGGAACCCTTCTTCGCGGCGGTGTCCACCGCTTTTTCCAGCTTATCCATAAGCTCCGTACCCATGGCGATCGAGCGATCCTTGATCCGGTTCAGCGCATGGGCGCTGAACTTGAGCGGAGCCATGCCCTCTGGCTCCACTCCTTCAGCGGGGCGCGGACGGGAAACCTGGGGAAGGCGCTCCCGGAGCGCTTTCTGGAAAGCGCCAGCATCCCCGCCGCCACGGAGGGCGGCATCGCCCGCCGGATCGCGGGCGGGCTGGACTGGGGAGATATTTGGGATCAAAAGGTCGTTCATAAATTAATTTTTATTTACTTCCGGCGCTCCAGGGTCCATGTTTCCGGCCGGATTCCAGAGCGGCAACGGGATCTGGCCGTCTTGCTCCGGCTCTTTCGTGATTTGCTGCGCGCCCATCGAAGCCAACATAGATTTTATTTTCTCAGGGGTGATCCCGGGAGGCAAGCTGTTTTTATCGGCCACTGGCGCCGAACTATATGAGTTTTGTTTTCCCTCCGTCAATGCCTTGGCGGGCGCTGTTTTCAGATCAGCCTGGGTGTCGGATTCGATCCGCCCCACGCCTTCGATCGCTATTTTTTTTCCGTCCACCAGCAGCAGAGATTTCCCGCCCTCGAAGGTTACGCCGGAAACCAGCCCGGTATTGTCCGTCTTGATCTCGATCGGCTTGCCGTCCTTGTCGGCGGCGGAAACCTTGTAGCTGTATTCGCCGAGCGGCTGCTCCTGGGCCTTGGAGTTTTTCCCGTCCCATCTCACCGACTGCGCCCCCTTCTGCATTTCTCCTAGCTCGATCTCGCGAACCACCTCGCCCCTGGCGGTCACCATGGCCACGGTGACGTTGGCGGCATCCGCCGGAAGCTCGAATGCGAGCTCGGGCGTGCCGCCCTTCTCCAGCTGGAAATGCGTGGAATCGGTGGTTACCCTTTTCCCGATCAGCGAGGCCGCGATCATATGTTCCGAGGGCTTCTGGCCGGCGGTCATTTTCTCCAGGTTATTGTTCACGTTCATCATCTGCTCCAGCGCCGAGAACTGGGCGAGCTGGGCGGCCATCTGCTCGTTTTTCATCGGGCTCACGGGATCCTGGTATTTCAGCTGGGCGCTCATGAGCCGCATGAAATCGTCCTTGCCGAGTTCGTTTCTTTTTTTCCCCACGTCCCGCTTCTTGTCCGCAGTGAACTCGGTGCCGATCTTCTGCCGCATCTGTTCCACGTGGCTATCGTCCGATCTTGGCACCGAGTTGGTAACGCTTCTGATATCGCCGCTTCTGCCTATGCCCATTTCCTCACCTCAAAAAAAGGGACGGGTGGCCCTCAGGCCACCACGTCCAGCCGGCGTGAGCCGTCTCTTACCGCTTGTTTGGGAACGAACTGCACTGCTTTGGCCCCGCCTCGCCCGGAGTCGTCCGCCAGAACTCCATTGCTGGATCCCTGCCGCCCGCCCTGATCATTTCCCCAGCGCGCCTGCCGTCCATCGTCCGCGGAGAATCCTTGGGAGAATGCTCCGTTATGGGACTGGTTCTGCGAGAGGAACTGCTCATTGAGGTTCATCTTGGTGTCCGTGGACGCCACCGTGGACGCCACCGAGGACGCATCGCTCACGGTAACCTCGAACTTCGCGAGGGAAAGATTCTGGTCCTTGAGCGCGACTTCCAGTTCCCTGGAGCCTCCCCGGATCAGCCTGGCGACGTTTTCATTTTCCGCAGTCACCTGCACTTCCACCTTGCCGTTCTTGGTTCCCACCTTCAGCTTTACCTCACCCATGTCGTCCGGATGGATCACGAGCCGCATCTCCCCTCCGCCCTTCAAGGCGTGAGAAACCACTCCCATGCCCACCTCCCCGAGAAGCGCGCGCCGTGTTTCCTCGGGCTTGCCTGGGCCCGGAAGGAAAACATCCCGCGTTCCTGTTTGCAGCGGTGCCGCGGCTGGCGCGCCGAAGGCTGCCGCATCCGGCTTGGCCTGCTTCGCACCCTCCGGAGCCAGCTCGAGCTCCCCGCGTTTTCCATACGCGTTGAGACCGAGCTCCTTCCGCCCGGTTCCCGTGATCGCGCCGGCGGTGAGAGCATCAGAGGCACGCTGTTGGGAAGAGGGAGTCTCTGCCATGTCCTGATTTTTTCCCGCCGTCTCCTTTCCGGGTGGTTTCATTCCTTCATGCATCCGCAGGTAGGTTTCCGTGGGGAGCATTTTTTCGGGCATGCCACTCACGGGGCCGGTGCTTACCTCGGCCACCTTGAGTTTCCGGGGATCAAGGCCCTTTTGCGACATCGCCTTCTGGAGATTCGCAGGCAAAGGCTGATCCTTTGGACTGACCACCTCAGGATTTTTCGCAGCCCGCGGTTCCGCAACAGGCAAAGAATCCTGCGGGGCCTGGCTTTCGCCTGCCGCCTGGGCGGCATTTGCCTGCTCGATCCTGCTGTTCACCTCTTGCAGAAGCTTCAGCTCCTGTGGGTTCAGCGGCGGAAGGGCCTTCTGCTTCAGCGCCAGATTCACCTGCCCGGGCTGCAAGGCCTCGAGCTTCTCCGGAGGCGCGGCCTGCGGCTCCAGTGGCGCTTGCGGCACCACCGGGTTCGCGGGCTTCGCATCCGGAGCCGGCATCATGGCAGCTGCGGCCGGATTCCCGAGGAGCATCGAAAGGCGCGCAAGCCTTTCGTTCTTCTCCCTGGTTTCTCCGTCCGGCGTGGCATTGATACCGGGCATTCCAGCAACGGAACTATCTGTTCCGTTCTTGCCCGGCAAGATCTCCCGTGGGGTCCGACCTGCTTCCGCGCCTAGCTCTTCCGAATCCTGTTTTTCTTTCAGCGCATTGATGAGACTCATCAATCCGCCGAATCCTTGTCCGCCTGCTTCAGCTTCCTCCGCGCCCTTGGATCCAAATAGCAGATCCAGGAGTCCGCGAGAGGGGCCGGCAGCGGTCGCATTCGACATGTCCATTCACCCTCCTAGTGAAAATTTTCGTTCCCTTCGCTTCACATCGGTTTGTTCGCCGGGGCAACCTCCTTCGTGGCTGGGGCCGGCGGGTTCGCCGGTTCCTCGATCGATTCCCGATAACCAGTATAAAGTTCGGTAAGCCGCGCGCCCATTTTCTTATCCACCAGGTTCAGGATCTTGGAAGCCTTCTGCTCCTTGATGCGGGCCAGGATCTCCACCGCCAGATCCGGATCGAGCGCCTCCACATACCTTGCAGCGGATTCCGGCTTCATCCCCTCCACCACCGTAACAAGCTTCGTGATCCGCTCCTCGTGGTCTTTCTTAAAAGAATCGAGCCGCGCCGCCATTTTTTTGCCGAGCTCTTCCATCTTTTTCAGCTTTTCCTTGAGAATTTTTTCCTGAAGCTCGAGATCATGGGCGCGCTCGGCAAGCTGCTTCTCCCGCAGGTCAAGCGCGGCTTTGCGTTCCTCGATCTCCTGCAAGGCTTCCACGGTGAGCGCGATCGGAGTGCTGGTTTTCCTTGCCACGGCCTGATCCACGGCTTTCTTCACATCACCGGCGGCAGGAGTATCCCCGGTCTTGGCGGCGTCCTCCGCCTTCACCAAGCCTACGGCGGCCACGAATAAAATCACGCAACCCGTGAGCAGAACAAATTTACTCCTCATCGTCACCTCCGCCCGGGCGCAGGCGATTGCGCATCACGTATTGCTCGTCCTGGGCGCGGAGATCGTGCTTGCGGGCCTCTTCCTTGAACTGGCGCAGCTTCTTCTCCCGCAGCTTTTCCATGATCTTCTTCTGCTGCCGGGCGCGCAGGAACTCCCGGT
>JAQTUK010000047.1 GCA_028710285.1 Methylacidiphilaceae bacterium
CTGCCTCTTCTCTTGAGGAAGTGCCCATATCCCTCAGTTTTGAGCTTGGCCGTCGGAAGGTTCCTCTGGGAGAACTCGAAACGCTCAAGGAGGGCTTCGTCTTCGAGCTCGACCGGGAAGCAAAGCGGCCGGTTCTCATCTTGCCCAACGGGCGCGTCATCGGAACGGGCGAACTGGTCAAGGTCGGGGAGAGGGTGGGCGTTCGAGTCGCGGAACTAGGTGTGGACCCTGTCCAAT
Organism: Methylacidiphilaceae bacterium; assembly: GCA_028710285.1. GTDB lineage: Bacteria > Verrucomicrobiota > Verrucomicrobiia > Methylacidiphilales > Methylacidiphilaceae > Methylacidimicrobium. Next base: position 238 of record JAQTUK010000047.1, read on the forward strand.
GACGTTGCCGGACCCTTTCGGGCTCATCCTGCTCCTTTTCGGCCTCTCCTTAGCGCCTTTCGTGGCGATCATGGTGACCTCTTTTCTCAAGCTTGTCGTTGTCCTGCAGCTCCTTAAAAACGCGCTCGGCCTCCCGCAGATTCCCCCGAACTCGGTCACCAACGGCCTGGCCTTGATTCTTTCCTTTTACATCATGATGCCGGTGATCCAGCAGACCGGGAACATCCTGGAAGCGGAGAAGGTCGAGCAGGGCGGATGGAAGGGGGAGCAGGCGCGCGCCCTCTTCACAAAGGCGCAAGGCCCGATCCAGGCATTCCTGCGCCGTCACAGCCGCGAGAAGGAGCGGGATTTCTTCGTCACGACGGCTCGCAAAATCTGGGGCTCGGGCCCGTCGGCCGCCTTGCGCTCCGATGATCTATCGATCCTGGTGCCTGCGTTCACGGTTTCCGAGCTGACGGCTGCCTTCCAGATCGGCTTTCTTCTCTACCTGCCCTTTCTGATCATCGACCTGGTGGTTTCCAACGTGCTTCTGGCCATGGGGATGATGATGGTGGCCCCGGTGACCGTGGCACTCCCCTTCAAACTCCTGCTTTTCGTGCTGGCGGACGGCTGGACCCGCCTCATCCACGGACTGGTCTTGACCTACCAATGAGTGCCGTCTTTGGGAGCGGGCAGCAGCCGGGCTCGACAGGCTTGACGGGCGTGACGGCGCCGGCGCAGGCCGGGCGCGGACGCCGAGTGGAAATCGATCGCGGGCAGACGGGTTGGGTCGCCAGGGTGAGCAGCGCCCTGGATGCCGTGGCTGCTCAGGAGCTGCGCGGCCTCGTGCCCGAAACCGCCGCAGCGGGCCGCCTTCTCTTGGACTGCCGCAAGGTCGAATACGCGACCTCCGCCGGCCTCCAAGCCCTGCTCGACCTCGCGGCACGCCTCCGGTCGCGCGGGGGCTCGCTCGCTCTCCGCACCGAGGCCGGGGCCTTGCGAGAGACCATTCGACTGACAGGAATCGACCGTCTGCCCGGTGTCAGCCCCTCCTCGGACGGGCAGGCGCCGTAAAGGAACTCAGCGATGGCCGCCCTTTTCGCCCTCATCAACCAGACCGCGCTCGTGGACTATACTTCCCGCGCCCTTCTGCTGGTCCTGCTCCTTTCCCTTCCGCCGGTGGGCGTCGCGACGGTCGTGGGGCTCGCGGTGAGTCTCCTCCAAGCTCTCACGCAGATTCAGGATCAGACTCTCCCATTCGGGCTCAAGCTGGTTGCCGTGATCTTCGCACTCCTGCTGGCCGGAACATTCCTGGGAGGGGAGGTCGTGAACTTCCTGAAAATCATTCTCGAAAGCTTCCCGACCCTGATTCAGTGAGCCGCCATGGATTTCTGGACATTCGCCGAAGCGGGTGCCTTGGACAAACTGCTGCTTGTCCTCTTGCTCGGAACCGCACGCCTCTTCGGGGCCTTCCTGATTCTCCCCGTCTTCTCGGGAACAGTCTTTTCCGGGTTCACGCGGATCGTCGTCCTTCTCGGGATCTCCGCCGAGATGCTTCCCATGCTCCTGCCCTTGGTTCCTTCGGAGATCGGCGCCGATCCGCTCCGCCTCGGAATTCTGGTGCTCAAGGAACTGGGGCTTGGACTTTTGATCGGCTTCGTCGCGGCCGTCCCGTTCTGGGCGGCGGAAAGCGCAGGGATTTTCATCGACACCCAGAAGGGGACCACGCTGGGAGGCATCTTAAGCCCCGGAATGGAATGGACCGGTTCCCCGACCGGCGATCTCCTCTTCCAAGTGGTCAGCGTTCTTTTCTTCACCGGTGGAGGCTTTCTCTTCTTCCTCGGCAGCATTCTGACAAGCTATCTTCTCTGGCCTCTTTCGTCCTTCTTCCCCCAACTGGGAAGCCAATTCCCCGTGTTCTTTCTCCAATTGGCCGACCAGCTCATGCGGCTCATTCTCTCCTGGGGGGCGCCCGTCGTTCTGATTCTTTTCGTCACCGAGCTGGGGCTTGGCCTTCTCAATCGGTTCGTTCCCCAACTCAATGAATTTCTGCTCGCGCTGCCGGTCAAAGCCGCTCTCGCCAGCCTGATTCTCTTAGTCTACGTGGGGTTTTTTATGTCCTATGTGCAGCAGCGCTTCGATGGGTTTCGCGACCTGAACCGGTTCCTCGAAGGAGTGTTTCGCCGATGAGCGAAGAAACGGGCAGCAAGACCGAGGAACCCACCAGGCGCCGCTTCGAGGAAGCGCGCAAGGAGGGGCGGGTGGCCAAGAGCGAGGATCTCACCGCGGCAGGAGGGCTCCTGCTCCTTCTCGGCCTCCTCGCGGCAGGTTCTTACGCGGGAGTCCGTCATCTCGAATCTCTGCTACTGCTGCCGGCGGCTTTCTGGGGAAAGCCCTTCGCGGATGCTCTCAACGCCATGATCGGGGCGTCGATCGAAACCTTCCTGCTTCTCGTATTGCCAGTCATTGCGGCGGCGGCCGTCGGCAGCGCGGGAAGCGCCTTTCTCCAGGTCGGCCCGCTCTTCGCGCCCAAGGTGCTCCGCCTCGATTGGAAGCGGCTCGATCCCATGAAGCGGCTCAAGGAGCTTTTTTCGGTCCGCAAGCTCTTCGAGCTTGCCCGTTTCCTCGTCAAGACCACACTTCTTTCGTTAATCCTCTTCCTCATCGTTTGGGAGGCGATCGACCCCGCCGTCCATCTCCCTGCCGCCGGGTTCACTGGGATCGTCAGTCTCTCGCGCTCACTCCTGATGCGGCTAAGCGGGCTTGCGCTGCTTGTCTTTCTCCTCATTGCGGCCGCCGACTTCCTCTTCCAACGCTGGCAGTATCGGAAGGACCTCCGGATGACCAAGCGCGAGCTCAAGGAGGAGTTCAAGGAGACCGAGGGATCCCCCGAGTTCAAAGGGAGGCGGCAGCAGCTCGTCCAAGAGCTTGCGCTCTACACCGTCTATTTCGACGAGGCGCTCCAAGGAGCCGCCGGCGTAATCGCGGGATTGCCACGGGGAGCCGTCGCCATTCGCCGGGAGGCGGCAGGCCCCGTCATCGCCGCCATGGGAACCGGGGAGATCGGGCGGCTCTTGCTCGACCATGCTCGCGGAACCGGCCTGCGGATCGTGGAAAACCCGAGGATTGCCGAGGCGCTGCTGACCAAGGGGCAGCTTTACGAGCCGGTATCGGACGATCTCGCGGCCGAGGTCGAAGAAGCCCTGCGTTCTTAAGAGAGCGGGGTAGGCCCTTTCCCAGGCACGCTACCTCTCCCATCCTCGGGAAGACCGCGCCATTCCCCGGCCTTGGGAAACCGAGGGCTGCCACCGTGTGAAGCCGCTTGTATCAAGCGGCGGAGGCATTCTGGTTCTCTCCGTCTCCTCCTGCTCGGGAGTCCCGGCGGCAGCCGGTCGAGCCTCCTCCGCCGCTTGCCGGGCGGCCTGCGGAGCCTGGGCGGGAAGAGGGGTGAGAGCCAAGGCGGGTCCGGCCTTTTCCCTCTCCCTAGCCTTCTCCAAGCTGCGTGCCGGCTCCTTCCTCTCTTCTCCCTGCCGGGTCTCCGGGAGGGAAGAGATGGGAGAAGAGAGCACGACCGGCGCGGCACCCCGCCGGTGGAGCCTCTCCCGCTCCTCCTGCAGATCATCCGCCCTTCTCTCCGCCAGGACGGAGGCTCCGGTCGCGGCGAAGAGTCCGACGTAGGGGACCGACCAGAGCGCGAGATTGCCTGCCGCCCCGGCCGCCCGCCACAAGCCCTCCTTGGCCCAATCGCCCGCTTCCCGGGGATTTCCCGAAAGCTGGCTGCGCAGCGCCCGGTAGCCGTCGTAGGCGGCCTCCCCAAAGCTCAAGACCCCTCCAATGAGCGGCAGCCGCTTGAAGAGCATCGCTCCCGGTTGGCGGAAAAACGCGACGAAGGGACTGGCCGCATAGGCCAAATCCCGCCCCGCGCTCGCTCCGTCCCGCAGCGCCTCCGCAGCCTTCCCTTCCCGGGCTTCGCCAAAAGCGGCCTGCGCCTCCGGATAGGCCGAAGCGACGGAGGAGAGGCTGGCGGCCTTTCCAAAGGAAGCCCCCAAAGCCTTCTCCATCGTGGGCGTCTCCTCCCCGAGCGGAAGACCCCGAGGACCCTGGGGAGGACGGGGATTCTCTTCGGCCTGCTTCCCAAGCTCCTTCCGACGCTTCCGCTCCGCCTGCCCCTCCTCGAGGATCTTCTCCTTCTCGATGGGGTCGCCGGCTTGGGCCAGCTTCTCCGCATACGACTTCCCGAACTTCTTCTCGAACTCGCCGAAGCGTCCGGGATTCCGGGAAGGGACAGTCTCCTTCGCGAGCCGAAGCGCGGCGAGCTCGGCCCCCTCCTTCCCCAAAGGCTCGAGCTCCTGGTAGAAGCGGATCGCCTCCCTTCCTTCCCCGGGCACCGGAACCCGCACTTTCTCGCCGGCTTGGGTCCATCCGGGTTGGCTCAGCCGAGTGTAAAAAGCCTGGTCAAACGCCCCGTGCGCAACCTCGGGCAAGAGCATCAAGTTGGAAGGGGCGTGGATCTGCTCCTTCGTCAACGCTCCGGAAAAGCCCAGGGGAATCCGGTGGTCGAAATTGCACTTCACCCCGGTCAGCTCTTTCGCCAAGTCGCTTAGTTGGCTTGGCACACCGCCTTCCTTCGCGGCGGTCTCCACCCAGGAGCGGATCTCGGGGTGGAGCTCGGCCAGCTGCTCCCCGTTGGTTTTGGCAAACTCCTGCCAAAAGCCGGGAGGCTGGGGGGAGCGTCGGAGCTTGTAAAAGTCGTTTCTGTGCTCTTTCGCCTCTTCTGGCTCCTGCCTCTGGAGGGTCATCCAGGCAAAGCCCTTCTCGAAGTTGTCCCGGAGCGTCTCTTGCCCTGGCATATGCTTACTCCTCCTTGCCTGTCCCCTCCTCGGAGGGAGGGATGGGAGCATCATCGAAAAGATCCTTTACGAAGGAGTCGAAGTCGGGCGCGCTTGAGGTCGCTCCCCCCAGGCCCGGCCCGACATAGGAAGATTCCAGCTCATGGAAGGTACCACTCGGCAGGTGGCAAACGTAGGAAGCCAGCCCATCGGCGTCTTCGCCAAAGAAAAAGAGCTCGTCGCCATCGATGCGTTCCTCGATCCACTCGAAAAGAAGAGAGGACCGAAAGCTCTTGATGCGTTCGAAGAGGGAGTCACTGGCCTTCATCCGATCTTCGGCTGCCTGCGGATCCTCGATGGGACAAAAGACGTGGGCCCCGATATCGAGTCCATTGAGATGCCGAAGGAAGTCTCGGTAGAAGGGGGGAAGGGGATAGCCATACTCCCGCTCGCAGCGCCGGTCGGCTTCGGCCAGGGCTTCCGCGCTGGCGGGAGCCGGAGGCCTCCAAGACTCGTAAGGTTTCCTGGACAAGACCGCCTGGAGGAAGGGGAGGGTTCGGGGATCGAATCGGGCGGGAGCGCGGGAGCGCAACCAGCCCAGCCGCTTGGATAGCTCCTCGGTCAGCCAGTCGTAGCGGAGCATCGCCGCATCGCCCTCCCGGGTTCGGAGGATCCCCCGGAGGAAAGCCCCCAGGTCGGAGAAGCTCGAGAAGCTCTCCCGGGTGTCCTTCAGGGAAAAAAGCGGGGACATCAGGTGAAAGCTCCCCTGCCGGGTGTCGTAGACCAGGGGCTGGAAGTGGAAGTCGCCAAAGACAAAGAGGTGGGAGGCGATCCGAAAGGGCTCGTGCCGCCGCTTCCGGAAGCGGAGGTTCTGGAAAAAGAGATTCTTCATGTTGAGGATCTCCTTCTTCCCCTCCTCCTGAACGCGATAAAACTCGCCTCCACGGAACATAAAACCGTTAGAAAGAGAAAGGAGCTCCCGGTAGAACGCCGGGAGCGGGAAGCCCAACTCCCGCTCGCACCAGGCTTCGGCCTTGGCCAAGGCCTCGGCGCTGATGGGCGGAGGATAATGGTCCGGATCGTTCCGGTAACCCTTGAAATCGACCGCCTTGTCGATATGGGCAAGAAGCTCCGGGGTTAGTTCCTTCATGGCCATGGCCTCCGTGGGAATAGTCGGGGAGAGTTTGCCTGTCCAAGCAGGCAAGGACAAGCCCGTCTCTTACTGGCAAACTCCTGCCAAAAGCCGGGAGGCTGGCGGGAGTGTTGATCGGGATCGATAGTCTACGCCGGGATCGGTTGCCGTGACGCTCATCCTGTCAAAAGAGCGAGCGGTCTCTCTCTGCCGCTGTCGGCAGATGGATGTGTCCCGTGCCGAGAAGTAGATACTCGCCATCGACGCCGGGCGGCATGAGGTAGGCCCAGGCATGACCGTCTCGGCGCAGGAAGAGCCGGAGGCTTCGCTCCGATGGACGCCATCCGCAGGGGACGGAATTGGCGTTGAGCACCCAGCTCACCTCCCGGTTGGTCCATGGGAGAGAAAACCGGGCGGCATTGGCCCAAAAAAGCCGCTGCCGCGGCGCACCGATCGGATACTTGAAGCGAAAATCGTCGAGTAGCCAGAAGTAGCGCGGATGCCAAACCGTGTCATTGGGCTCGATGCCGCCAAAAGCCTGGACCGCCTCCCGCGGAAAACCCGTGGAAAGTTTGTAGTAGCGTTCTCGCACCGAGGCGCCGTCGGCAAAATCGACGCCAATCAGATAGCCGGGAGTGAAATAAGCGGCTGAGTTGATGTCCTCGTGGTGATTCGGGCCTCGCTGCTCGATCAGGCGCTCCCCGAAGCGGTCCTTCAGGGACCGCGGGGAGTCTCCGAGTCGAGCGAAGGAGGGGCTGGCGGCAACGCAAAGAAGGCCGAAGGTAAGCGAGAGGATCTTGATCATAGCGGAGGATCTGCGGGAGTTTGGTTGGCGGGGAGGCCGTCGTTCACGGATGTGGTGACGGGCTGAGCCCGTTTCACCGGTGTCGACGACCCCTTGAGACCGGAGTTCTCTCGGCGGCTGGACACGGGGCGGGGCTGAGCCGGCCTCGGAAGGGCATGGCGCTTGGGCTCAACCCCAACGGTGGCCGTGGTATGGCCGGGATTGCCCAGAGAGGGCGGCCGCGGCGTTTCCGGAAAGCTCGGTTCCGATGGGCTCTGATGCCCGAGAAGATCCTGCGGGTTGACGTTCGGGGAATAGGAGAGATCAATCACGCGAGGCGTGATCAGAAACATCCGTTCCATCTTGGAAACGGTTCGTTGATCCGACTTGAAGAGGTAACCGAGCAGGGGCACATCCTGAATCCAGGGAAGCCCGCTTCGTTTCCGTTCGTTGGTCTCCATCAGGTGCCCGGCAATGAGCACGCTCTGCCCCTCCCGGACGTTGGCCTGTGTGGAAAGGCTGGTCTCGCGGATCTGCGGGATGCTTTGGGTCATCGGGTTTGCCAAGCCGAGGCCGCTGGCGACCGTGCCGGTCTGCTGCTGGGTCGCCAGCGATCGCTCGATCTTTCCATCAATCACCGTGACGATGAGCCGAATCGTGGGCGGGCTGCCCGATTGGGCAATCAGATGGGGCACCACCTTGAGTTCGGTCCCCGTGGTGACCGGGTAGACATCGGTGGCCATGAACCCCGAAATCGGGAGGAAAAAGGTCTGGTCATCCCGAATCGTCGCTTCCAAGTTATCCATCGTGAGAACCGATGGCCGGGAGACGATCCTGGCATCGCCCTTGCGCTCCATCAGCCGAATCTGATCGAGGAAACCGAAGGCGGTGCCGAGCACGAGCGCCGGCAGATTGAGCAGGCCGGTTTGCGTGGAAATCGCGAGGTTGTGGATCGGCCCGTTGTCTTGAAAGAGGCCGAAGGCGTTCGTGCCGAGAGAAAGGAGGCGCTCGACGTTGACGTCGAGAATCGCCCCGTTGATCTCCATGATCTTCACCGGGACGTCCAAGTGCTCGATGAGCTTCTCGTAGCCTGCCATCCGGTCGATGGTGTCTCGAACGATGACCGCGTTGAGCCGGACATCCGCGTAGGCCTGCGGCTGGTTGGCCTCGTCCTGCTCCGTGCGCGGTTCTCGGGGAGGGGGAGAGGGATTGAGGGAGGCTCCTGCCGTGGGGAGGGGGGACGACGCAGACGCCCCCATGCCGCGGCCGAGGAGTCCGGAAAGCGCCTTGGAGCGGGCAACGGTGAACGGCTGGGCCGCGGGTTCGCTCGAGCCCTTGCCCATCAGAGTCTGGATGGCCGAGGCGACGCCCGGGACCGTGAGATCCTCGTTCCGGTAGTGGAACTTGAGGTCGCTTGCCCAGGCGTGCCGGAGGCGGAAAAACCGCACGGTCATCTGCTCCTTGCTCGATTCGAGGCGGGTCCGGAGCTCGTTCATCATCGCAAGAAAGCGCGGCGGCCCTTGGATCAAGAGGACCCCTTCCTCCGCCGTCCGCTGCGCCTGCACGGTATCGAGCGAGATCGGCAGGCTCTTGAGGAGCGTCAACATCCGATCGATCGTGCCGGGACTCGCGACGAGGAAATCCGACTTAATCTCCTCCTTCGTGTAGAAGTAGAGGGTCAGGCCGTCGTAGAAGTAGGAGAGATTGTAGGCGTTGCAGATGTTGTGAAGAAGGGTGTCCGGCGGGACGTTTTCGAACTTTCCGTTGACCGATCCATGGACCTTGTCGCTGACCGAGTAGGGGATCCCCTCCATGTTCGCAAAGTCGCCCAGGAACTGTTCGAGGGGCGTGTCGACCGCCATGTAGGCGTAGGTGTCGAGCTTCCAGGGAATCGACCCGGCGATCCCGGTCGCCGGCAGCAGGAGAAGGACGAGGACGCCAGCCACGACGAGCCCTCCGCATCTCCGCGGACGCAGCCCTGCCGATGTCTTTCCCGAATCCTCTTTCCGAGGCGCCGCCTCGGGCGGTCTCCCGCTGCGGGAGCAGCCCCTTCTTCCCTCCATCGTCCACCTCCTCTGGAACGAAAACTCCTTTTGCCTTGGCCGGAACTCGTTTCCCCCGAGCGAAAGCAAGATAGCTCTTAACTGTAAGCGATCCGGTGTCAAGCGCTCTTTCGCTTGGCGTGCCGGATGGTAAAGACTTCCTGGATCGAGATGCGTTCCATGAACGGTTGGCTTGTCGAGCTGCCCGAAAAAACGGGAATTGGCGCGATTTCGGAGTTGACGAGGCTGAGATGGACTTATAAGTAAGATGTCATACAATTGCCGACGATTCCTCAACAACCAGGTCAACACGAGAAAGGAAACCGCCGATGCCTCTCTTCAGCCCAGCCAAGCCGACCCTGCCTCCCCAGACGACCACAAGCCGTCCCGCCGCTCCGCCGCCACCCAAGCCAGGCCTTCATGACCACCAGGTCCAGCCGGGAGAAACCCTTTCCGCGATCGCGGCCAGCCACCAGGAGAGCTTGACCCAGGTCGAGGGTGACAACCCCCAGCTTGCGTCCAACTACAACTTGATCCGTCCCGGGGAATGGGTCTTTGTCCGGGGGCCGATGGCCCAGGGGGACGTGAACCCTTCGAATCCGTCGAGTCCGCAAACGACCTCCGGCTCCCCCTCCACGACGGGATCCGCCCAGGATGCGCCGAACGGGGCCGTGGCGGCTCAGCGGCTTTTGAGCACGACCAACTCCTACTTTTACAATCCGCTGCTCCACAAGACCGATCCTGGCTACAGCCCAGAAACCGCCAAGGCGCAGGACTTCGCGGCGACCCTATACCACTACGAGCAGAAGGGAGATTCGCAGGCGATCGGGCAGTTCCTGCAGACGCTTGGTCCCTCTCAGGCGGCCAAGTTCTTCACCGAGGCAGGGAACCTGCAAGGTCCCCAGGTGACCAGCGGCGGCACGGTCTTTGCCAAAGACCCCAAGAGTCTTTCTGCCGTGCTGGCCAAGGCGCTGCAGGCGCCGGGGATCACCCTGGGAGATCCGACGAAGCAGGGCACGCTTGCGTACAATCTAGTCCAGCAGGGATCTTCTTCCGAAAGTAATGCGGTTTCGGTCGGGGGGATCTTCAACCAGCTTGGAACGAGCCCGCAGGCCGAATCGGTCAAGAACCAGTTTCTCAACGAGATCGTCACCAATGGCAAGGCCTTGGGGAACCCCTCCACCGACACGGCTTTTTATGACCGGACCGGTTACGCGAAGGCGGCTCTGGACGTGATCAACGGCGACCCTTCGCTGCTCAGCGAGTACCAAGGAAACCTGACCCCGCAAGAGCAGGCGATCCTGAAGCGATCTCCCGGCTTGCGCGGGGAGTTTGCCCAGGGCCAGGCGGCGATGCGCCAGGCCTATCAGGAGCTTCAGCGGAATGCTGGGTTCAACCCGCTCCAGCCGCCGGCGGCGTTCCAAGCCGGACAAAAGGCGGCTCAAACTCTGCTCAAGAATCTTCACAACCTCCCGTACCCCAGCTATGCCTATGCCTTCCGGCAGCCGCTCCAGGCGCACGGCAACGATCCGCAATGGCTCGCGGGTTTCTTCCAGGGACTCGGTCCCTCGCAGACGGCCGATCTGATCAACCGGCAGGCACAGTGGCCTAGCCTCTCGACCTATCCGCAGGCAAACTCCACGGAAGCCCAGGCGCTGGGTGCGGCATTGCCCTATCTTCCGCCGAGCTTCGGTGCGCAGCTGGCTTCGGCCGCAGCCTCCGATCCGAATCGCTCGCTAGCCTTTGCGAATCTCCTCTCTTCGATGGATCAGGGGCAGGCCCAGCCCATGGAGTCGACCTTTGTCCGCGATCTCTTCCAAAATGGCAAAGCCCTCGGGGGCTCCTCCGGCGCGGGGCCGGGGTACGCCCTTTCGGCCGCCTGGGTCCTGGCTGCAAATCCTGTCCTGGCCGACCAGCTCCTCGGCGGCGGCAAGCCGGCGATTTCCCAAGACCAATGGAACGGGTTCGTAACCAATTACCTCCAGACACCGCACTACATCAATTCTACGTGGAGCAGCCAGCCCCAGCTTCACGGGACAATCTATGGGGCGGGCGCGACTGGTGCGCTCCTCCGCCTCTTTGGCGAAGATCCGGGGTTGAGCCAAGCGTACGCGCGGCAGGCGCTCCTGGGGATGGTGGCGAAGCCCGGCTCCTCTTTTGAGAGCGTCCTTTGGCACAATCAGAACGGGCTGGCGAGCCAGTATGCCAAGGCGGTGGCCAACTATGCAGGCGGTCCGGACGGTATCCTCAACGTTCTCACCAACCCCAGCAACCTTCAGCAGAACGTGCCGATTCTAGAGACGCTCTTCAAGGACACCGTCTTCAACCCGAAGCTTTCGGGCTCCAAGCCGGACCCGAACGTCCAAGCGCTCCTCTCCTCGGTGGGGCAGTACGCTGCGGACTTGCGCAAAGACATCTTCTATCATGCGATTACCGGCGTCGACGCATCGAACAGCGGCCAGCAGGAGCTGCCGTCCATGAATTCCTCCGCCTATCACCTGGAAGCGCTTGCCAGCGCCTTCGCCAACGGATCCTCCGCTTCCTACCAGCAGCAGGCGCTCTCCATTGAGCAGCAAAAGCAGATGTGGGCGAACGCGGTGGGGGTAATTGCAACCTTTCTGCCACTGGGATCGATTGGTCAGGACGTGGCCGGAGCACTGGGGCGGTCGCTCCCCGGAGTGCTGGGATCTAATACGGCGCGCGGAGAGCTCAACCACCTCGGTCTGGCCGGTGGACAATCGCTAGGAGATCTAATCGCCGGATGGGTTGTGAGAGGCTCTCCGCAGGGGAACCAGCAGCAGATGTTTGCCCTGATGAAACATCTTATGTTTGGATTCGGGGGGGAATACCAGGCACTCCAAACGAAGCTTTCTCGCTTCAACCAGCAGATGGGCTATGACGGGTCCCCTTCTCGTTATGACCTGAATCCTGATGGCAGTCCTGCGCTGTACTACACGCCGATTACCCCGACCGAGCAGCGGCAATTTCTCCAGGCCGTCACTGCCTCCGGGGGCACGCAGGGGCAGCGGGATGCTGCCGCGAACGACCCGATCTTCGCCCAGGTTTACTACAATACGTGGCTCGGCCTGGATCCCAGCTTGAAGCCGCTGCCCACGTCCTAAAGGCCGCGATACCGATGCCGCTCGAAGCGCGCGCCTGGAGTAGCAAGCTGGGAGGGGAGGACGGCAGGTGGCGGGAGAACCGAACTTTGGGATGCCGCAGGCGGTTTCGGCCGCGCCCGCGTCCTCTCCCCTCTCGATCGAGGAGTTTCTAAGGCTGCCGCGGGAGTTCGGCTGGAGTTATCAGCACGTGGACGGATGCTCGCTCCGGACCCCGCAAGTCATTCCGATTCCCGCTCGGATTTCGACCGCGCAAAAGAAAGAGGCGAGTCTGGCCGGAGTCCGCGAGCCGGGTCCGGGAGACAAGACCGCCCTTGCGGATCTCTACCAGGCGGCTTTCGTGGGCAGTCGGAGCTACTTCGGATGGGGGGAGGATGAGGTTGCGGAGGATGCTTGGCATTCGGTGGAAAGCTTTTACGAAGGGGAGCGGGGCGAGCCCGATCCCTCTTCGAGAATCGCCCTCGACTCGGAGGGCCTTGCCGGCGCGGCTCTGGTGGTCCGCCACCGGGAAGTCCCGACTCTCTATCTTCTCTTTGTCTCTCCGGCGCGGCACCGACGGGGGATTGGCGGCGCCCTGATCATCGCTGTTCTTCAGGCACTCCGCGCCAGCGGCGCTCCCTTCCTTCGCTCCGCCTTCGACGGCGGCGATGCCGCGGCCCGCGCCTGGTATCGGGCCGTCGGCTTTGTCGAGGAGCCCTCGCTTCCCGTCGCGCTGGCCCGGCTTGCCTGGCTGCGCGGCGAGTGGGAACGCCGGGGGGGCTCCGAGGAAGAGGGAGTGGCCTGGCGGCAAGAGATGAGGCAGCTCTCGGATGCGATTCGGTGCTTGACCGATCTGGCCAAGGCCAAAGGCTCCGAGGCCGTCTATCCCGATCTGACGGTTTGGCAGCGCCGCTGGTGGCCGAAACGGCTGCGGGGCTCTTAGCGAGGGTTTCCGCGCGAGAGCGGACAGAGCCAATCCTGCCTCCACGCAGGCGCTTGGAAGCCGCATTCCCTCGAAAGAACCCGCCCGCGCTCCGCAACGGAAAGAAGAGGAAAACTTTTCCGTTGACGCGCCGACACCTACTAGTAAGATAGTCACAGTTTTACCGGTAAGTGTGCGGACGGCCTCGCGGGTGCGGGCAACCGGGCCGCCGAACGAACCGAAATCAACAGGATAAGCAAGCAGTCCAAGCAAAAGAGGAAACCGACAATGGTACCTTCCAACATCACCCCAACTCCGAATCTGTCCGCGTTCAGCCCCACGGCGCAACCGCCGGCAACCCTATCTGGGCAACTGGGTTCTCCATTGCCTGGCATGGGCCAGGGCACTGCCCAGAACCTCGTTCCGATCCTGCAGGAGCTCCTCCAGATCGTGGTTCAGCTACTGACGGCAATGACCGGAGGCCAAGGCATGGGAGCGCAAGGAGGCGTCCCGACCGGCGCACCTGGAGGCAATCCCACCCCGATGACAGGCGGTGCTCCAAGCGGGACGCCGAGCGGGAGCCCGTCGTCTCCGATGACAGGCGGCGCTCCGAGCGGGAGCCCGTCTCCGACGTCCGGAGGCACGCCGAGCCCGCAGTCGACTCAGCCGACCGGACGCACGCCGAGTCCCCTGCCGAACAGCTCGAATGGTTCTGACACCGCCAAGTGCAAAGGGGATCGCGATCATGACGGTTGCGGCAAACATCACAAGCAGCCGGGAGGCGGAACTCCACAGACCGGCGGAACCGGCTCGAGCCGGACGACGAAGGATCTGCAGAAGGTAATCGAGGATCTGGGCCAGCTGATCAAGGATTTGGGCCATCAGCTCTAAGAGTCGCCGACGGGGAAAGAAGGGACCGGCGTCACTGCCGGTCCCGAGCCCCCAAACCGGCGGGGGGAGGCCAGCGGCCCGGCAGGTGCGATACAAAAGGAAGGCGGGGAGAAAGATGAGCGTCACATCGGTCAGGAATCCAGTCGGCAAGGCGCCAAGCGGGTCGCCAACGCCGCCAACGCCGCCGAAGTCCGGCGGATCGCCAAAAAAGGGAGACATCCTGCAAGTGACGGCCAATAGCGGGCTCAAGGTCTACCAGAACGTCTACACGGGCCAGCCTGGCTCATCCTACGTCAATCCGTCCTACCAGACCCTCAAGCAGGGCGTTTTTGTCACATCGGCTGGACAAACGAGGAAGGACACAGCGGGGAATACATTCGACCTCGTCCATCTCCCCGGCACCCAGGCTACCGGATGGATCGAGGCGCAGACCAAAGGGGGGGTCAATCTCCTTCGGGATCTTCCCACGGGAGAGCAGCAGGGGTATGCCACGGCGCAGTCGCTCCTAACCGCGGAAGACCCTCACGCAACGATCCGGTCGCAGGTGTCGAATTTCCAGCGGCAGGCGCTTTCCGATCTGCAGAGCCAGGCAGGGAACGCTCCCTACTTGAAAGGCTTCGTGGAAGGGCTTGGACCCAGTGGGATGTCCACCCTCCTGGCCGTTACCGCTCAAACGTACGACCCAACCAAGGAGACCGTCTCGGGGGCTGCCCCTGCTGGGAGAGGGAATCCCTATGAGACGATTGCCAATGCCCTGAGGAAGTCCGGGATCAACCTGGATCCATGGAGCCATCAGGTCGTTTCCCGCGCGAAAGGATCTCTTGGGAGCCCTCTTGCCGTCCAGGGAACCCGTGCGCTCTTCAATCAGCTCGTGCTCGATCAGGCCTACGGGATCCGGAATGGAAAGACCAATCTGGCCAGCGTCTATTCGGAGAGGTGTGCCTCGTTCAGCTACAACGCACTAAGGAATGCGGGAATCCGCGCGGACGTGCTGAACACGATCAATGGCGGCCCAAATGGACTCAACGACGCGCAAAATCAGTGCGCGGCGGCGCAGAGCCAGGGACTGCTTGGCGGAGGGATGGCCCGCCTGACCCCGGGGGCGATCGTCTTCGATCCGACGGACTCGAAATGGGGCCATGTGGCGATCTATGCCGGCCTCGGCGCGAACGGGAAGCCGGTCTATCTGACGACCACGGGATGGGGCACAACGAATGGCAAGATCCACCTCTGGTCGCTCGACCAGATCAACAGCTCCGGCGGAGGTTTCCACCCCAAGGCCTGGCTCGATCTCACCGCAGGATAGCGTTAAGCAACATTTTTTCAGGAAAGAACGCAGGATCAAGTCCAACCCACACCAACCAGAATCAAGAAGGAAACAGCACTATGGCAACGAATCACGTAACACCACAAGTCCCACCGAAGGCGAGTGTTCCGCGGCCCAAGCTGCCGCCGAAGCTGCAGCAGGATTTGACGAAGACCGGCCAGGATGTCGGCTCGATCGGGAAGACCGTGGCCAATTTGGGAACCGACCTTTTCACCGGCAAGAGCCCGACCGCCGATGCCAAGACGCTGGGTCAGAACATCCAGGCGCTGCAGGGAGACAAGCAAAAGCTCCAAGCCGATCTCAATTCGCTTCCGGTAAGCTCGCCGTTGCGGCAGGCCGTCCAGAATCTCATTGCTGACGGGGGCAACACCATCACCGCGGGTCAGCAGTTCCTGAAGGGACCAACGACTCAAACGTGGCAGAGCCTCCTGCAGGATGGTCAAAAGCTCACTCCCGACATGCAGAAGCTCTTCGGCGCTTCGGGGATTGGGAGCAACGCCACTCAGGCTGCCAAGGATCTCACGGCGACGGGAGCGACCGTTGGCAAGCTGGCGAGCGATCTATGGAGCGG
>JAQTUK010000048.1 GCA_028710285.1 Methylacidiphilaceae bacterium
GCGAGGGAGAGGGGGATGCGTCAGGCGATCGTAACGACGAGCGACGAGGAACAAATCCAGGCGCTTCTCGCCCTTCATCTCCCTGAGGAGAAGGGTTGGTTTTCCCCGATCTTGGGCAAACGGGCAGGGAGGAAGACGGCTCACGATTCCCCTCTCTATCGGCGCTGCCTGGCCGAATGGCGGTGCGCCGGCGAACGAGTGCTGGCGATCGAAGATTCGGAGGTGGGATTGCGCGCGGCGCGCGAAGCGGGGATCCCGTGCGTCGTCACCTACAACGACTACACGGCGGGGCAGGATTTCCGCGGAGCGGCCTGGATTACCAGCAGCCTGGCCGGCGTCTCCCTGGATCGCCTGGCGCGGGAGATTCCCGAAGGCTAGCACGAACCGGTCGCGTCTCGCCCGCTCTTTGCCAACTCCTCCAGCACTTCCCGCAGCACGACCGCTTGGTTGTGCTCCGTGTCCCGAGCGCTGTAGAGCAACGTGAGATCTTGGGAGCCGGCGGCCTGGAGCAGCTTCCGCAGCCGGTCGGCATGGGGGGCGAGCTCGAGGCGGTAGCGCCGCGAAAACTCTTCCCAGCGGCTCGGGTCGTGGCCAAACCATTTTCGAAGCTCGGTGCTCGGCGCGAGTTCCTTTTCCCAGGCGTCGATCGGCAGCTTCTCCTTGGAAAGACCGCGAGGCCAGACGCGATCGACCAAGACCTCGAGTCCCTCCCCGGCACCGGGCGGCTCGTAGACGCGCCGGATCCGAATGCGAGGAGGAGGGGACATCACCATTCCCAGGTAAAGAGCTCCAGTCCTCCTCCCGGAGTCATGACCTCGGTCTGACCCGCCGAGTAGGGAATATGCGGAGTGTACGCCGACTTCGACATGAACCGCCGGCCGTATCCATATTCCTTCGGGGCCAACGGGTTGATCATGTTTGGTCCCTTCCGGACCCCCTCGGGGATAATCCCCTTGAGCTTCGGTGGCTGCGCTTCCGGAGGCTTGCCAGGCTTCTCCGGAGCGATCGGGACGGACGGCTTCTTTTCGATGCGGTGCGGAGCCGAGGCCCTGTGGGGGGCGGGCGCTTCCGTCCCACCCTCATTCGCCGGCTGCGCGAGGAGCAGCCCCGCGCCGAGCAGCATGCCGAGAGAAATGAGCAGGACGTTGCGCACCGAAACAAGTTAACGGCAACTGCGCAGACCGGTCAAGGGGCCGATGCCGCTCAGATCTGCACCAAGCGGACGGAGTAGACGTCCGGAACCCGAAGAATCTCTTCGAGAACCTCGCTCCCCGGCGCGCCGTCGACATGAAGCACGCTCACCGCTCGGGAACCCTGCACGGCGCGTGCCAGCGACATGGAGGCGATGTTGACCGAGCGCTCGCCCAGGATGGATCCCACCCGGCCGACGATGCCGGGGCGATCTCGATTTTCCAGGACCAGCAGCGCCCCCTGAAGCGGCGCTTCGATCGGATTTCCATTGATCTGCACCAGGCGCTCGGCGGTTCCCCAGAACGTGGCGCCTGCCTGCAGCGTGGTGGAATCGACCTGGACCTCCATTCCGATCCAGTCGGTGAACTCACCGGCCTGGGTGGTCTTGACCTCGCTGACGACGATGCCCAGCGTGTCGGCGAGGTAGGCGGCGTTCACTTCGTTCACTTCCGAACCGGCCACCTTCCGGAGCAGCCCCTTGAGCGCCGCGCGCGTGACGGGCGTCGTATCGTATTCGTTGATCTTGCCTGCGTAGGAGAGAGTCACCCGGCTCATCCGGTTCGGAGCCCACTGGCCCATGAAGAGACCGAGGCGCTCCGCCAGGGACAGGTAGGGGCGGAGCAGCGTGGCCGTGCGCGGATCGACATTCGGAATGTTCACGGCGTTGCGAATCGTGCCGTTCATCAACAGTTCGAGAACGGCTTGGGCGATCTCGATGCCGACCTGCTCCTGGGATTCGGCCGTAGAGGCGGCCAAGTGAGGGGTCAGGATGACATTCGGCAGGGAACGGAGCGGAAAGTCGGCCGGAGGCGGCTCCGGATCGAAAACGTCGAGAGCGGCTCCCGCCACGTGGCCCGAAGCGATCGCATCGCGGAGATCGTTGGCCACGATCAGCCCTCCCCGTGCGCAGTTCACGATCCGGACCCCTTTCTTGCAGAGGGCAAGTCGGCGCGCATCCAGAAGCCCCTTGGTTTCCGGCGTCAAGGGGGAATGGAGGGTGAGGAAGTCCGCCTCCTTGAGAACCGTGTCGAGGTTGTCCGCAACCTGGACGGGAAGGTTTTGCACGCGAGCGGGCGAGAGATAGGGATCGAAGCAGATCACCCGCATGTTGAAGCCAAGCGCCCGGCGGGCCACTTCGGTCCCCACGCGGCCCATGCCGACGATTCCGAGCACCTTGCCGCAGAGCTCCACGCCTTCAAAGGCTTTCCGATTCCAGGCACCCGCCCGCATCGAGGCGTCGGCCTGGGGAATGCTGCGGGCCAGCGCAAGCAGGAGCGCCACCGTCTGCTCGGCCGTGGCGATCGTGTTTCCTCCGGGGGTGTTCATGACCACGATGCCGCGCTCGGTGGCCGCCGCAACGTCGACGTTGTCGACTCCGACCCCAGCGCGACCCACGACACGGAGCTTCTCCGCCTTTTCGAGGATTCTTCTGGTGATCTTGCTTTGACTCCGCACCAGGATCGCCTCGCACGAGGCGGCAACTTCGACCAGCTGGTCTTCGGTTAAGCCCGTCTTTTCGAGGACGCGGACGGACGGATTGGCGGAGAGAAGCTCGATCCCCTTCGGGCTGATCGAGTCGGCGACCAGGATAGTGAATGTAGCGGACATAGGAAGCCCCAGAGCGTAACGAGGAGGCTCGCCGCTGTCAAAGCCGTTGTATGGCGAGCTGCCCGGGACCGATCCCCGCTTGGGCGATCGGCGGCCCGGGGTGGCGGCCATCCGAAGGGAAATTCTCCCTTTTTCCGTCTTCCCCTTCAAAAAGCGATTAACGAGCCCGCCCGCTCTCTGCTACAAAAAAGCCGAAACGATTTCCTCTCCGTCAGTTATGGATAGTGCCAACTCCTCGCCGATCCGAAACCAGAAGTACGCGATCCTCGCCGAGATCAAGCGGAGCGACGGCCTTTCGGTGGGAGAGCTCGCGGAGCGGATGAACCTCTCTTACATGGGGGTGAAGCAGCACTGCAACGCCCTGGAAAAGGAAGGCTTCCTCTCCACCCAGCGAAGAGCGAAACGGGTAGGCCGGCCGGAGAAGCTCTACATTCTTACCGAGAAGGCCAATGAATTCTTCCCCCAAAAAGGGACTCCCTTTGCTCTGGGTCTTCTCGAAGCGGTCGACGAGGTCTACGGTTCCCTGGCTGCGGACCGGATCCTCCACCGCCTTTACAGTCGCCACATCGAGGCATTGCGCTCCCGGGTCTCCGCCTCGGCGCTCGCCGAGCGGGCGCGGCAACTGGCGCGGGCTCGCGAGGAAGAAGGCTACATGAGCCGTTATGAGCCAGGCGGGGCGCCACATGGGCAGGTCCTGGAATTCCACTCCCCGGTCCAGGCGATTCTCGACCGCTTTCCTCGGACGCGGGAGTTCGAGAGAGCGCTTTTCGAACGCCTGCTTGCCGCGCGGGTGGAGCGGAACGAGGATCGGACCGGGGGCGGATTCAAGGTCGCCTTTCTCCTTTACGATTCCGAGGACCGTGAGCCCGTCGAGACAGCAGGCGGCCTCGATGCTTCGACGGAGGCACCCGAGAGGAAAGGGGTTTCACCGGCGATCGAGCAGGTCCCGCCTCTTGCCGCAGAGAATGATTGTTAGAGAAAAGCGTTGCGGGAAATGCAATGACCAGATATTAGATTAAGTTAATCCATGTCTTCCCAAAACGCTCGCCCGCTCGAAGAGATCTCCTCGGCTTCCTCCCAGAACAATTTGCCACTATCGGTGGGAGAATACTGTCTGCACCGGAGTTGGGGGTTCGGGCTCATTCGAGAAATCTCGCTCGACTCAGGCTCGATCATCATCGATTTCAAGGAGAAGCCGCGCCACCGGATGCAGTGGCAGTATGCGCTCCAGTCCGTCGAACTGGTCTCACGGGATCATCTCTTCGTCGTGAAGGCCGAGAAGCTCGCCATGCTTCGGGAGCAGGCCGTCTCCGATCCTCTGGCGCTCGTCGAGCTTTGCGTCCGCAGCCTCGGCGAGGGAGCGACCGTCGAAGCGCTCCAGGAGGCATTGACCCCATCGGTCATTGCCCCCGAGGCATGGAAGAAGTGGTGGGAAGGCGTTCGCCGGGTCATGCGCCGGGAGGGCCGCTTCGAGATCCCGACCAGAAAAAACCATCCGATTCGCCTCGCCTCTGCCGCTGTCCCGGCGTGGCAAAAGTTGCTTCAGGAGTTGGAACGGCCGGCTTCCAGCAAGTCTGCGGTCGAAGCCGCGCGGGCCCTGGCGAAAGCGGAGGAGGTTTCCCCGAGCGGACGGGAGCAGGCCGTCTCGGCGATCCATGCGATCCTTTCCTCCCCGAATGGCGCGTCCGCGGAAGAAAAGCTGGAACTCGCCGTCATCCGGGACCAGCTCCTGGCGGCAATCGGGAAAGAGCCGGAGCAGGGCCCCCTGGGCGTATCGCAATGGCTTCCGGGAGACGGCCTTTCCCTCCGGAAAGCCTTGTCGACGATGGCCGGCTCCTCGCAGAAAGAGGTTCTCCGAAGGCTGGTCCTGGAGCGGGGAGGGGCCGTATCTCTCCTGCTGGAGCTTCTTCCGGGCGCTTCCGCGCGAGCCGCCGACGCCATCGTGACGGTGCTGGCGGAGGCGGGGCAGGCAAACGAGTTGCTGGAGCGGCTAGGGCGGGCCATTCGGGAGAGGACCATCGGCACCGAAACCCTGGCCTGGATCTGCCGCACGCGGGACGAGCTCTTCCGCCCGCTTTTTCGTCCGGATCTCTTCTTCTGCATCCTCTATCTCCTGGAGCGCGAAAGCAGCGGCGTTGCCAGGAAGGGCTCGAAACTCTACGAGCTGCTCACCGGGAAGCTGACGCTCTTGCATGCGATTTTGTCCGATGCCCACCTCAGCGACGCACGCGACGTGGCCCGGGCCGCGCTGGCGAGTCCCGTCCTCCGGGAGCTGGATAAGCGCTCGCTCCTGGGCGCGATCCTCAAGAAGTTCCCGGAAGTTCAGGACCTGGTTGCGGGGGGGCAGCAGCAGAATAGTGAAGCGGTCCTGATCGTATCGTGGAGAAGCCTGGCCCAAAAGAAGAAGGAGCTGGAAGACCTCCTGACCCGGCAGATTCCGGAAAACACCCGGGAGATCGCGACTGCCCGATCCTACGGGGACCTCCGCGAGAATCATGAATATAAGGCGGCCAAGGAGATGCAGGGAGTGCTCCACCGCCGGAAGGCCGAGTGCGAGGCGGCCCTGGCCCGGGCGCGAGGAACCGATTTTTCCGACGTGGCGACCGACTCGGTCAACGTCGGGACCCGGGTCGTGCTGAAAGATCTGGTCACCGGCAAGGAGCGGCAGATCACGATCCTGGGGGCCTGGGATAGCGATCCGGCGGCCGGGGTGGTATCGTATCTCGCCGGACTCGGGCAGGCCCTTCTCGGGCATAAGCCTGGGGACGAAGTAGTCTTGCCTATGGAAGGGAAGGAAGAGGAAGCCAAGGTCCGCATCGAGCGGATCGAAGCGGCTGGCCCCATTCCGGCGTAAGGAACGGAAAAGAGCTGGATATGCCTACATACGAGTACGAGTGCGCACAATGTGGCGCCGTGATCGAGGTGTTCCAACGGATCTCCGATCCCCCGTTGGAGGAATGCCCCAAGGAGCTTTGCGGAGAGGGGAGCGGGCGTTGCGGAGGACGTCTCAAACGCAGAATCTCCGGCGGGGCCGGCCTGCTTTTCAAGGGGTCGGGCTTCTACCTCACCGACTACCGCAGCGAGGGCTACAAGAAGGCCGCGAAAGCCGAGAAAGAATCCTCCCCTGCCGGCAGCCCGGCCGCCGCTCCGAAGAGCGCGGGCGAGGCCAAGCCCGCCGGCTAGAACAAGTCCGGCTCCGCCGGAAGGGGAGGCAGATCCTCTGCCGGGGCGTGGAGCGTGGGACGTTGCTGCGGAACGATCGCGATCTGCTCCGGCCCCTGCGGACGGTCGAAGACCAACTGGGCCCTGGCGAGATGGCGGAGATGGTACTGCGCTTGCACAGGGCTTTTGCCGGAAGCCGGTTTCAGGCGTAGATAGCTTCCGTCGGGCTGAAGAACCCGCGCCTTGACGCAATCGGAGAGATAGGTCTCCAGGATCTCGCGCGTCAGGCGGTTTTTGATGTCGGGATCCTCGACCGGGAACGCGACCTCGATCCTCCGGTAGAAATTGCGCGGCATCCAGTCGGCACTGCTCAGGTAGATCTTCGGTTCTCCGTTGTTCGCGAAATAGAAGATGCGGGAGTGCTCCAGGAAGCGGCCGACGATGCTGACCACGCGGATGTGCTCGCTCACCCCGGGGATGCCCGGTCGCAGGCAGCAGATGCCTCGGACGATCAGGTCGATCCGCACACCGGCGGCAGAGGCCCGGTAGAGCGCCTGGATCATCTCCTCATCCACCAGCGCGTTCATCTTCGCGATGATGCGCGCGGGCTTCCCTTGCTGCGCGAACGCCGCCTCCGTGGCGACTAGATCGTGAAATGCCTCCGCCATGCGGAAGGGCGCCACCAGGAGCTTGCGGATTCCGTGGAAGCGGGAGAGACCCGTGAGGATGTTGAAGAGAGTGCCGACCTCCTTCGTGAGGTCTTCCCGAGTCGTCAAGAGGCTCAGGTCGGTGTAGAGGCGGGCCGTGCCGGTGTGGTAGTTCCCCGTTCCGAGATGGACGTAGAGCCGGATCCGGTCCGGATCGCGGCGGATGATTTCGAGCATCTTGCAATGGGTTTTGAGCCCCAGCAGCCCGTAGACGACATGCACGCCCGCTTCTTCCATTTGCCGTGCCCAGACGATGTTGTTGGCTTCGTCGAAGCGCGCCTTGATCTCGACCAGGGCGGTCACCTGCTTGCCGTTTTGCGCGGCGCGCATCATGGCACGGACGATCGGAGAATCGCCTCCTGTCCGGTAGAGAGTCATCCGGATCGCGAGGACTCCCGGATCGTCTGCGGCCCGCTGCAGCAAGTCGACGATGACCCCGAAGCTTTCAAACGGGTGGTGGAGAAGGACGTCCCGGCGGCGAAGAATCTCGAAGATATCCGAATGGGAAGCGAGATCCTTTGGGATCACCGGAGTCCAGGGCCGGTCCCGCAGCTGCGGGAACGCCTCGTGGGAGCAGACCGGAAGAAGATGGAGGAAACTGAGCGGCTCGAAATGGCGGTAGCTGTCCGCTTGCTTCAGGTTGAGCGCGCGCAGAAGAAACGCCTCCATCTCCGGAGGGCAGCTCTCTTCGATCTCCAGGCGGACGGCATTTCCCCGGTTCCGCTTGCGCAGCTCCTCCTCGACCGTCTGGAGCAGGTTCTCGGCTTCCTCGTCGTCGATGTAGAGGTCGCTGTTCCGGGTCACGCGGAAGCCGTTGATGTCGCTGATCTCATCGCCGGGAAAGAGGCTGCCGAGAAAAAGCCCGATGACCTCCTTGAGCTGAATGAAGCGATACCGGTTTCCGCCGCTTCCCGGCAGCGTGAGCAGCCGCGGCAGATTGTGAGGGACCTGGACGATCTCGAAACCCGCCAGGTGAGCCGACACGGGCCGGCGCAGCGTGACGATCAAGTTGAAGCTCTTGTTCGTCACCTGCGGGAAGGGGTGGCTCGGGTCGACGGCCAGCGGGGTGAGCACAGGCAGGATCTCGTCGGTGAAGTATCGCTCCGCCCACTCCCGCTCCTCGGCTGACAGATCGTTCCTTTGGCAGAGGAGGATGCCGTTCTTTCGCAGCAGCGGCTCGACCTCCTGTCGCCAGATCTCGTACTGGCGGGCGACCAGTTGATGCGCCCGCCTTTGAATCGCTTCGAAGACCTCCTGCGGGGTCAATCCGTCGGGTCCTTCCTGATCGCTCTGGATTTCCACCTGCTGCTTGATCCCCGCCACCCGGATCTCGAAGAACTCGTCCAAGTTCGCGCTGAAGATGCAAAGGAAGCGGAGCCGTTCGAGGAGCGGCTGCGAGGCATCCGCCGCCTCTTCCAGCACCCGGGCATTGAACTCGAGCCAGGAGAGCTCCCGGTTGATGTAATAGGCGGGATTGTTGAGATCGAGGTTCATCCGCAACCTCAGAGTAAAGCACGGGATGGGCCATCCGCCGACCGAAATATCGCCACGCTCGGTCACTGGGCTCCGCTCCCTCCCACCGGTCCGCCGGTTCTCCCACCCGAGCGCGTCGCCGCCGGCTGGTGTCCAAGACCAGGATCGCGATCGGACGCGGGAAGAAGAGTCGAGCGTTGACAGGAGGAAGCGACGGCGGTAAGCGCAGGAGAGCCATGGATCTCTTCGAGCAGGCAGCGGCGGATGCTTGGTGCAAGGCCATTGGCGAGAGCGAGGCCTTTCAAAAGGAGGGACGGAGTTGGACGACACGTCTGGGCCTTGTCGCCGGAGCCAAGGGGATTCTTCTGGAGCTGGAAGGCGGGCGCTGCCGCTCGGCAAAGGCGCTTCCGGCCGAGGAGACGACCCGGCAGGCCGACACCGTTTTTTCGGCGAGCGAGGAGACTTGGCGGGCGCTCATCGAGGGCCGGGAAGGCATCGTGGGAGCCGTCATGGGCGGCAAAGTTCAGCTTCCCAAAGGCGACCTGCTCTCCCTGGCCGGCTATGCCGGGGCCGCAAAGGTGCTGCTCGACGCGGCACGGAAGGCGTCCGGTAGCTTGGGAAGCGCCTGAGGAGGGACCGCGGACGATCGCTTCTCCCGCGGCTCCCTTGCCGCGGAGAGATCTTAGCGAAAGTCATGGGAGCTCGGCTCGGGCAGTCCTCGCGAAGGCAGGGCGGCGATCTGCTCTCCGCGGATCTGGATGGGGCCGCGGGCTTTTTCGAGAGTCCCCTCCACCAGCAGGAAGGGCTCGAGGGAGATCAGGAGGCGGTTGGCTTCGAAGAGATCGGGAGCGACGATCACGTTAGCGATCCCGGTCTCGTCCTCCAGGGAGAGAAAGAGGAACCCTTTGGCCGTTCCCGGCCGCTGACGGCAGATCACCGCTCCGGCCACCTGCACGCGCGCTCCATGCGGCAGCCCGCGAAGGGCGGCGACCTCCCGGGCGGCGGGCGCTCTTCGGCGCAGGTAGGCCATCGGATGGGGGCCCAACGTGATCCCCGTTCCGGCATAATCCGCCCGTAGCCGCTCGGGCGGCGACATGGGGGAGAGGGGGGAAGGCCCTTCCGGCCGGCGAGGGAGGATTTCCTCCGAAACAATGGGCCGCTCGATCTGCCAGAGAGCCTCCCTCCGGTGGGAAGCGAGCCCCTGGAAGGCGCCCAGGGAAGCCAGGAGCCGAAGCTCTCTTCGGCTCATCGGAACCCGGCGCTGGAACTCCTCGAGCGAGCCGAAGGGGGCCTCCGCCCGCGCGGCGAGAATCCGAGTGCGCGTCCCTCCGCCTAATCCGCGCGCCAAGCGAAGACCCAGGCGGACCGAGCCGTCCTCCTCGATCCGGCAGGAGTCTTCGGAAAAGAGAACCGAGATCGGCCGGAAGCGGATGCCCCTCCGCTTGCCCTCTTGAATCAAGGTGGCCGGAGAATAGAAACCCATCGGCTGGTGATTGAGGAGAGCCGCGTAGAACTCGGGGGCGTGGTGCGCTTTTAGGTAGGCGCTCGCATAGGCCAGGCCCGCCCAGCTGATGGCATGCGATTCGGGAAAGCCGTAGAGAGCAAACGAGGAGAGAGAGCGGGCTACCCAGGCGATGGCCGAAGGAGGAATGCCCCTCTCCCTCATCGCTCGGCCGAGATTTTCGACCGCCCGCTCCATCCGCCGGGGATCCCGGCGAAACCCGAGCGCCCGACGCAGATCCTCGGCTTGGGCGGCCGAGAAGCCTCCGAGCACCATCGCGATTCGAATCGCCTGCTCCTGGAAGAGAACGATTCCCAAGGTCCGCTCCAGAATCGGCGCCAGCCGCGGGTCGGGATAGGTCACCGGCTCCCGGCCGCTTCGGCGGGCCAGGTAGGTTCCGATCAACCCTCCGTGGATCGGTCCCGGACGGACGATGGCCACCTGGATCACGAGATCGTAAAAGCACCGGGGGCGCAGCCGGGGAAGAATCGACATTTGGGCACGGCTCTCCACTTGAAAGACCCCGATGGTTTCCACCCGCTGCAAGAGCGCAAAGGTTGCCGGATCGTCCTTGGGCAGAAGGGAGAGATCCACGGGTTGGCCTCGGGTCCGGCAGCGCGCAAGCGCCTCCTGCAGCACGGCGATCATTCCCAGCCCC
The DNA here is from genome assembly GCA_028710285.1 of Methylacidiphilaceae bacterium. Classification (GTDB taxonomy): domain Bacteria; phylum Verrucomicrobiota; class Verrucomicrobiia; order Methylacidiphilales; family Methylacidiphilaceae; genus Methylacidimicrobium. Next base: position 10,301 of record JAQTUK010000048.1, read on the forward strand.
AGGAGGTCGATCTTCACCATCCCGAGCTCCTCGCAATCGTCCTTGTCCCATTGAAGGACCGAGCGGCCCGGCATGGCGGCATTTTCCAAGGGGACGATCCTGTCGAGCTCCCCTTGGGAGATCACCATGCCTCCGGGATGCTGGCCGAGGTGGCGCGGCAGGCCGAGGAGCCTTGGGTAGAGCCGCAAAAAAGCCGCCTGCCGGGGATCGGCAAGGGAGAGCCCGCTCTGCCGGCCATGCTCTTCCCAGGAAAGAGTGTGGGGATAGTCGCCCCCGGGGAAGAGGGCGGAGAAGCGATCCATGAGCTCCTTGGGCAGGGAAAGAACTTTGCCCAAGTCCCGGGCGGCGCTCCGGCCTTGGAAGCAGATGACGCTCGCCGTCATGGCCGCCCCCCGGCGCCCGTAGCGGCGGTAGACTTCCTGGATCACCCGCTCCCGAGCCTCCCCGCTCGGCAGATCCAGATCGATGTCGGGCCAGCCCTTCCTCCCCTCGCTCAGAAACCGCTCGAAGAGCAGGCGGCTGCCGACGGGATCGACCGACGTGATTCCCAGGCTGTAGCAGACCGCGCTATTGGCCGCACTTCCCCGTCCCTGCACGAGCATCCCCTCGTGGTTGCACCAGCGAACCAGGTCCCAGACGATGAGGAAATAACCGGCGAACCCGAGCTTTCGGATCACTTCAAGCTCATGACGAAGCTGCCGTCGGACCGCCGGGGAGAGGGAGCCGTAGCGCCCCTGCGCCCCGGCCCAGACCACCGTCTCCAGGAAAGCCTCCTCGCTCTCCCCCGTGGGCGTGGCATATCGCGGAAAGCAATAGCCGAGATCCTCCAAGGAAAAGGCGATTCGGGAGGCGATCCGCGCGGTTGCCTCGATGGCTTCGGGAAGATCGGCGAAGAGCGCTTCCATCTCCTGGGGGGCGCGGAGATGCCTCCGGTCGTTCGGAGAAAGGAGCTCTCCCGCGGCATCGAGGTCGGTGCGAGCCTGCAGGCAGCGGAAGACATCGAGAATGGGCCTTCCTTCCGGATTCGCGTAGAGCACGCCCCCGGTCGCCACCACGGGAAGGGCGAGCTCTCGGGCAACCGCGAGGAGCGTCCGGTTGCGGAAGCGATCCCCTCGGAGCCCGTTTCGCTGCAGCTCGACAAAAAGCCGCTCCCGTCCGAAGAGACGAAGGAGCCGCTTGGCCGGCTCTCCCGGGGATTGGCCTTGGACCAAGGCGCGCAGGAGAGGCCCTTCCTCGTCCCCGGTCAGGACCAAAAGGCCGGGAGCATAGTCACCCAGCTCCTCCCGCCGGATCACCGCCTCTCCTTTGGGGCTGCGGAGCTTGGCTTCGGTAAGGAGCCGGCAGAGGTTCCGGTAGCCCTCGCGAGTTTCGACCAAGACGGGCAGGATCGATCCGTCGTCCAGGGAGAGCTCCGCCCCGACCAGCGCCCGGATGCCGGCTTCCCGTGCGGCCGAGTGGAACCGGGGAATCCCGTAAAGCCCGTCCCGGTCGCAAAGCCCCAAGGCGGGCAGCCCCAACCGGGCCGCCTCCCGAGCCAGCTCCTCGGGAAGGGAAGCTCCTCGTAAAAAGCTGAAGGCACTCCGGGCGTGGAGCTCGACGTAGACAGTTCGATGGCGCATCTCGAGGGAAGACCTTCTTTTTCAAGATGGCATTCATATGTATAATATTCAATCTTTGGATTTCCTGGCGATCCGCGCTCCCGCCGGAGGGGAAAGCTACAAGGATTGCTCCCGGCCTTTTCTTCCGAGGTTCAATGCCTGCCGGATCTTCGGCATTTCCAGGGAGAACTCCGGGAGGAGCGGAGTTCTCAAGGTGTCCTCGAAGCTCTGGACGGCGACCGGCTTCTCCGCGTTTTCGGAGAAGCGGTAGATTCGAATCGTCTCCTCGCGCCAGTCGAAAATCCAGTATTCCCCAATTCCCGCCTTGCGATAGATCTCCACCTTGTCCACCAAGTCGATGTGGACCGTCGAGGGAGAGAGGATTTCGACTACGAGCGCCGGGATCACGCCTTTTTGGACGTTCGCTGTCCTCTCTACTTTGTTTAGCTGGTCGTTCGGGATATAACAGAGATCGGGCACCACTCCCTCCCCGTCAGCGTCCATGATCTCCGGGAAGTAGAAGGCGATGTTGCGCCCCACGATACCGGAGGGGTGGGTGTCGAGATGCTTCTCAAGCTGGATCCCGATCTTCCACGCCAACCTGCTGTTATCCCACGCTTCCTCCGTCATGATGAGATTCCCGTGAATGAGCTCCCAATGTTCTCCCTCGGGAGTCGCGAGCCAATCCTTCACCGTGTGGGGACCGAGAGTCATTGTGAGCATGGTGGCCTCCTTCCTGCCGCTTTCAGCATAGCGGCGCCTCTGGTGGAGCGCAAGAGCCCGGGGCGGCCGAAGGAAAGGGAGAAGGCAGCCAGTCCAGGCAGAGGAGACCGTTCAGCCATATTCTCCCTCGACCCGCCAGCCCTCCGGCCGCTCCGCCAGCCGAAGGATCCTTCCGTCGGAGAGGGCGGCATCCCACTCCCGCTGCGACCATTCCCCTTGCCACCAGTTGCCGGAGAGCGGATAGGGCCCTTCCATCTCTTGGATCTTCCAAGCTCCTTCCGGAGTCTGCAGCACCCTGGGTCTCCCATTCTCGCACCGCACGGTCGCGGGAACCGGAGGACGAAACCGTCGGAGCGGGGCTCCGAGAGGAGGGGAAGCGGTGCAGGAGGGAGGTGCTTCGGGGAAGAGCGGATCGAAGGCCTGCAGGAGGAAGCCCTCCGGCCTGTGGTCGGGAGAAGGAAGGGGAACCCCCACCCGGCCTTCCCTCAAGAGCGCCAAGAGACGGCCGAGCGTCGCCGAAAGGCGGCTGGGATCGGGAATCGCCCGCCTTTCCAAGGTCGGTTGATGCCAGGGGGGTAGAGCGGGGGAGAGATGAAGTCGGAAGCCCGCCAGGGGAGAGGAGGTCCGGAAGTTTTCCAGGAAGGGATCGAGAAGCTCCAGGAGCTTCTGCGGCTCCGCAGTCGGGGTCGGCACCGAAAAGCTGCGTTCCTGCAGGGCTTCCCCTTCCGGAAGAAGGGTGAGCCGAAGAGAAGCGGCCGCCTTGCCCTCCCGCTGCAGCCTCTGGCCGAGAAGGACGAGGGAAGAGCGCAAGGCTTCCCGAAGCGGGGCGATCTCCTCGATCGGCCGCTCCCACTCCTGGCTTGCCGCAAAGGGTTCTTCCGGAAGCGGGGTGTCCAAGAGCTCATCCTCCTTCCCTTGGATCCGCTCCCAGAGAAAAAGGCCTTCCCGGCCCAGCCGCTCGATCACCCCCTCCCGGGGCAGGGCCGCCAAGCCCGCGAGGGACTCCACTCCCCAGAGGCGGAGCAGCGAGGCAAGCTCGGCATGGGGAGCGACCTGCTCGATGGGAAGCTCCTGCGCGATCTCTTCTCCCTTCTCGATGATCCGCCAGGGATGGGCTGTCCAGGCGGCCCAAAGGGCCAGCACCGGAGAGGGTCCGATCCCGACTTGGAGAACGAGGCCGCGGGTTTTAAAGAGAGAGGGAAGACTCCTGGGATCGGTGGGATCGGAGCCTTCCCGGAAGAGGCTCCCTGTCGGCCTGGAAAAGCCGGGATGGCGGCGGAGATCCAGGAGGCAGAGCCCGGGAGCCCTCTCTTCGACCTGGCCCGAGCAGCGGAAGGCCGACTCCCGGAGGAAGCGATGGAGCCATTCTTCCTCTTGCCTGTTGCGCGAAAGAAAGTGCAGCCCGGGGGAACGGGCTTGCGCCTGGGCCGGGCTCATTCCCGGCTCGACCCCATCCGCCCGGGCCGCCTCGTCGACTTCCCGGATCTCGGCTTTCGGTCCCTCGCCTTCCACGAGGGCAGCCGGTCCCCGCCCGGACCCGGGTTGGGAGCGGAGAGCGGCCTGGAGGGTAAATCGGGGCAGAAGAAGGGCGGCAAACATCGATTCTCTGTCCGATCCCTACCCGGCGGCCTCCGCAGGGAGGGCAAGGGGCTCCGAATGGCCGAGGCCGGAGAGCCGCAAGGGAGTGAGCCGCAACCTTTGCCAGAGGGTCTCCCTCGGCTCCTCCAGGCAGGCCAGGGAAATGGATGCCTCGAGCCGGTAGCGCTCGGCAGCCGCGGAAATCAGGGGAAAGGGAGTGGAGAGCAGCGCGGCCGCTCCCTTCCTTTCCGCCAGCCGCTGGAAGCGGTGCCAGGTCGTTGCGGGGATCCGGCAGAGCTCGGGAGGCGGAATCCGGCAGAGGTCGATCCAGACCAAGGGGAAGCTCCCGTCCCGCAGGAGCAGGTCGGCCGCGAAGAGGATTTCCCGGGGCAGGCGACAGCGGACCCAGAGCAGGGAGGGAGCAGGGCCTGCCAGGGCACTCTTGGGATCGAACGAATCGGCCCCATCGACCAGCGCCACCGGGAGGCTGGTGCGGGCGCAAAAATGGAGAGCGCTTGAGAGCAGAAGCCCGCCTCCCGGCCCGGCAGCCTCCACTTCGGTGAGGGCGTGGGAGAGGACGCCTCGCCGCAGCCAAGGATCGGGACTCTCCTCCAGGAAGACGATCCGCTTGCGTTGCAGCCTCCGAGGGTTCCCGTGGAGGCCCAATCGTCTGCTGATTTCGACAAGCTGCGGCGGAAGCACGGAAATAATATATACATCCGTATTATATAGAGAAGAAAAATGCTTCCCATCCTCGTCGAGGCCACTCGCCACATAGGTTCGGCCTCACCAAGGACCGCACGCCCGATCAGCAATGGACGGCGATTGTCTAGCAGGTAATCATGCGAAGCCCGACACTTAGGCAAACTCCTCAAACGTCACTTACAGCAGAGTCCATTCGCAAATGCTGGAAGGAGTTCCAATCGCTCAATCAAGAACCGGGAAGCGAAGAAGACGCAGGGCTTTTGGATGCCGGTCATCTGCTCGAAGAAGGGGACCGGCGCTACCAAGAAGCTGCATCGCAAAAGGCTCCTTGTAACCCTTGCGTCGGATTCTTCGAAGCTGCTTGCGTGGTCAAGCCTCCTCTTTCTGGCGACCGAGCGAACACCCAACTTCTCGCCAGGCTAATGGCAGTTCATCCTGGGCTGCGGGATTGGCCGCTGTGGTTCGACACAAGACGCCATCCAGAGTCAGGAGCACACCCTTACGTGAAGGGAGAGGCGTGGGAATGTTGGATCAACTCCCCACCGGCTCCGCTCCAGTTTTGGACAATCGCGCCGCAAGGCCACTTTTATGTCAAGGCCTCTTTCGAAGAGGATAAGGAAGATACCGGAACAGAGGCAAATCCGCCGCCTGAATTGCAGGCAGGTGTCGTAGACAAATGAAGTGACCGCCGCGAGGACAAGTGAAGTGACCGCTTGGGTATTGGGCGCTGGAGAGTTCATGAGATGGGGGCATGGACGGCTTCGGCGAAACGGAAGGATGGCGGGTCATG
>JAQTUK010000049.1 GCA_028710285.1 Methylacidiphilaceae bacterium
GCCGCATCGGGCCTCCCGTGTTGACGCACCTCTCCTTTGCCCACATGCCATCGCCAATACCCCGGCGGCCCCGTCCAGTGCGTATGTTGCTCTTCTTCCCAGACAGGCGACGGCCTTCGCTTGTTCCACACCAGCTCGGCGTCCGCATCACCGTTTTCGAGGCTTGCTCAGCGTTCACTCTCGTTATGGCCTGCGTGCTCACTGACCGCCTTTCGCGGCCTTTTCCACCAGAGGCTTCGCCCGCGGTAGTTACCCACCGTGTGCGCTCCAGTTGTTCCCGGCCGGAGCAACCGTTGCCGGATGGGATATCCTCCTCCCACTGGAGAAGTGCGCCCTTTGCACGGCGCACGCGGAAGTTCGGCTAATTTCCGGCTCTTCGCTGAATGGAGTGGGTAAAGAGAGCGGAGGTTTCCTTTAAGGGACGGCAAGAAATGGGGTTCTTGCCATCCGTCTGCGACGGATGATTGGGCAGAGAACCGGCTTGCCCCCCTTCGGAAGGCTGTCCTAAACCATCAAGGAGCCCGTGGGCGGAATTGCTGCTTTCCTCCAGAGCCGGACCACCAACGGAACCATCGAAGCGATCCGCAGACTGCTCCAGCTTACCAAAAGAATGGCCAGAGGCTTTCCGAGCTTCCCCTATCGGAGAATCGCCGCGTTCCTCAAAGCCGGAAAGTTGCGGCTCGATCTTCCGGCTCTACCCACTTAAAACAGCGAAGAGGCCTTTCCGAGTTCTCCGCGCGAAGAAGAACTCCGGTAAGCGCTCTTGCGGGAGTGCTGCGGGAGGCAGGTCGAGTTTGATCCGCTCCGGGAAGAGACCTGGGATCTGCCCTTCACGGAGAAGCACTACCGTGCTGTCGTGAAGCAGCGGAAGGAAGAAGGACTCGTGGAGACCACGCCGGTGAGTTCCAAGATGGATCGTGGGCTGAAAAAGAAAGACCGTGTGCGCTTTCTCCCGCCGAAGGAAGGAGGGGGCAGATGAGCGAGAAGTCTACCATAGAGTGGACCGACTCAACATGGAACCCCGTCACGGGCTGCAACAAGATCAGTCCGTGGTGCAGGCACTGCTACGCCGAGACCTTCGCCGCGCGCTGGCAGGGCATCTCAGGCCATCCCTATGAGCATGGCTTTGATCTCCGCCTCTGGCCGGACCGACTTGAGCTTCCCCTCACATGGAAGAAGCCCCGTGCGATCTTCGTGAACAGCATGAGCGACCTCTTCCACGAGAAGGTCCCTCTCGACTTCATCCAGAGAGTCTTCCGCACGATGGAACAGGCGTCGTGGCACACGTTCCAGATTCTCACCAAGCGCTCAGAGAGACTGGCCGATCTCGCTCCCGACCTGAGATGGCCTCCGAACGTGTGGATGGGCGTGTCGATTGAGAGCGCCCAGTATCTCTGGCGGGTCGATCACCTTCGGAAGGTGCCGGCCGCCGTGCGGTTCCTGTCGCTAGAGCCGTTGCTGGGCCGGTTGGGCGCGCTCGACCTTGCCAGCATCCACTGGGTGATCGTCGGTGGGGAGAGTGGGTCCGGTGCGCGACCAATCGACGCAGAGTGGGTGAGGGAGATCCGGAAACAGTGTCGCACCTCGGGAGCCTCTTTCTTCTTCAAGCAGTGGGGTGGCGTCCAGAAGAAGAGGAATGGCCGCGTCCTCGACGGTCGGACGTGGGACGAGATACCGAAGGGACAGGTCTTCGAACTGGAAGTGCGGTGAGCCTGCCTCCGCCCTATCCTGACTTCCGGCGAGTAGCGCCGATCAGCGTCGGGGCGCCGAGGGTCTGTACCGGAGGCGGGCCCTTCTCTGGATAGGAGAACCGCCGAGGGCCGGTGGTTCCCCGCAGACTTCAGCCCTTGTCCCAAGCACGCAGCGCCTCCGCCCGGATCATTCCGAAAAGGCGCCAGACCTTCCCGTCTTCGGTGCGCTGGCGCTGGAGCCAGAGCAGGCTGCCGGGCGAAAGGGAGAGCACGGGCGGGACCTTTTTGGGCACGAGAAGCCGGGTAGCGATCTTGGCAAGATTCCGCTCGTGGCCGACCAGCAGAAGATCGGCCTTTTCCCTTTTCACCGCCTTGAGGGCCGGCCCGGGGGAGTCGTCGGGATCCAAGCTCTCCCAAAGAGTCAGGCGCCCGCCAGGGTAGATGGAAGGCAAGAGGATTTGAGCAGTCTGGCGGCAGCGGGTCTTCGAGGAGTGAGCCAGTCCTTGGACGCGGACCCCCCAAAGGGGCAAGAGCCGGGCCAGCCGCGAGCACTCGGCGATGCCGGCCTCCGAAAGGGGCCGTTCCGGGTCTTTCTCGCCCGGCACCGCACTTCCGTGCGCCACAAGGTAGAGGTTCACCCGAAGGACCATACCAGGAAGAGCCCGGCTTTCCAGGAGGAAACCGCCGGGGGGGTCATCTTCTCCTTGGCTCCTTCGGGGGGAGAGAGGTAGGCTCCGAAGCCTGCCATGGACGGAAGCCCTCAGCCCAATCCCGACGGCGGTTGGCGTCCACGACACAATCCCTGGGTTGTCGCTCTCTCGGTGATGCTGGCGACCTTCATGGAGGTGCTCGACACAACCATTCTCAACGTGGCCCTCCCCTACATCGCCGGGGGGATGGCGGCAAGCAACTCCCAGGCAACCTGGGTGCTCACCAGCTACCTGGTCTCCAACGCGGTGGTCCTGCCGCTCACCGATTGGCTCGGCCGCCGGTTCGGCCGGCGCAATCTCCTCCTGGCCTGCATTGTCATCTTCACGATCAGTTCCGCCCTCTGCGGGGCGGCCTCGAATCTTGGCACCCTGATCTTTTTCCGCGTCTTGCAAGGGGCCGGCGGGGGCGGGCTCCAGCCGATTTCGCAAGCGATCCTCTTGGAAAGCTTCCCGCCTTCCAAGCGGGGACAGGCGATGGGCCTCTTTGCTCTCGGAGTCGTGGTCGCACCCATCCTCGGCCCCCTGCTCGGCGGATGGTTGACCGACAACATGAACTGGCGCTGGTGCTTTTTCATCAACCTGCCCGTCGGCCTTCTGGCGATCCTCTTGTCGGCCCTCTTCGTCGAGGATCCGCCCTATCTCCGGAACAACCGGCCGACCAAGGTCGATCTCTGGGGGTTGTTCTTTCTGACCGTCTGGCTCGGCTGCATGCAGGTGCTTCTGGACAAGGGACAAGAGGACGACTGGTTCGGGGCCATTTGGCTGCGCTGGATGGCCGGTTTCTCCTTTGCGGGCCTGGTCTGCTTCGTGATCCGGGAGCTCTCCGTGCGTGAACCGCTGGTCGATCTCCGCATCCTTAAGGACAAGAGCTTTGCCACCGGCGTCAGCCTGGTCTTTTTGATCGGCATCGTCCTCTATGGAACGCTGGCCGCCCTGCCGCTCTTCCTCCAGACCCTGCTCGCGTACACGGCCTTTCAGAGCGGGGTTGCGGTAAGTCCCCGAGGCATCGGCGCCGTGGCCGGAGCGATCTTCGCCGGACGAATGCTCGGCGTCATGAGCGCCCGGACCCTGGTCGCACTGGGCTTCGTCCTCCTGGCCGCCTCTGGGTTTCTCATGGGGAACTTCGACACCGGGATCTCTCAGTTCAACGTGGTCGTGCCGAACATTCTCAACGGCTTTGGCGCTCCCTTGGTCTTCGTTCCGCTCACGACCGCCGCCGTGATCAGCCTGCGCCGGGAGCAGATGGGGAACGCCACCGGCATCTTCAACCTCTTCCGGAACATCGGCGGAAGCGTCGGCACCTCTCTCATCGCGACCTATTCCCAGCGCTTTGCCCAGATCCATCAAAACTTCCTGGGAGGCTACTACACGCCCGAGAACCCCAACTACCGGGACACGCTCGCCTCGGTCCAGGGCTACCTCGCCGCTCAGTCCGGGACGGTGCCGGGGGCGCAGCAGGCCTTGGGAGTGCTCTACCGGACGCTCACCGATCAAGCGAGCCTCTGGGCCTACGTCGACATCTTCCAATGGTCGGGCTGGATCTGCCTGGCATCGCTGCCCCTGGCGTTCTTCCTGGCTCCCGCGAAAGGAGCCAAGCCTCCCGCCGAGGGAATGATGCATTGAGCCGCGCCGGCCCAAGAATTGGCTTGTGTTGAAAGTCGCTCGCAGCCAAGAAAGTGGTCGATATGGGTCGTCTCTCCATCCATCGGATCTGGGCTCGGCAGGTTTTGGATTCCCGTGGCAATCCGACGCTCGAGGCCGAAGTCGTCCTGGAGGAAGGCATCAGCGCGCGGGCGATGGTTCCCTCCGGAGCCAGCACGGGGACCAACGAGGCGCTGGAGTTACGGGACGGAAACAAGGCGCGCTACGGGGGCAAGGAAGTCGGGAAAGCGGTCCAGAACGTGCAGAAGCTGATCGCCCCCGTCCTGGAAGGCCGCAACGTGCTCGACCAGCCGGAGATCGATCGCCTGCTCCGCGAGCTCGACGGGACCAAGAACAAGAGCAACCTGGGCGCCAATGCCATGCTCGGGGTATCCCTGGCGGTAGCTCGGGCCGCCGCCTCTGCTCTCGGCATCCCTCTCTATCGGTATCTCGGGGGAACGGGGAGCGTTCTGCTGCCCGTGCCGTTCGCCAATGTCATCAACGGCGGCGCCCACTCCGATGCCCCCCTCGATTTTCAGGAGTTCATGATCGTGCCCCGAGGCGCTCCCACCTTTTCGGAAGCAATCCGGTTCGGAGCAGAAACCTTTCACGCGCTTCGCACGCTTCTGCGGGAGCGGAACCTGGGGACGGGTCTCGGCGACGAGGGAGGGTTTGCCCCCAATCTCTCCTCGGCCGAAGACACACTAGAGTTGCTCTGCGTCGCCGTCGAGAGGGCCGGCTATACTCCCGGCAAGGAGATCTGCTTCGCCATGGATCCGGCCGCGAGTGAATTCTTTGATCCGGCCTCGGCAGCCTACGTCTTTCGCAAATCCAACCAGAGGCGCATGCCGGCCATCCACCTGGTCGAATATTACAAGGAGCTCTGTGGGCGGTTTCCGATCGTTTCCATCGAAGACGGAGCCGCGGAAAACGACTGGGAGGGATGGCGGATTCTGACGCGCGAGCTCGGAGCATCGGTGCAGCTGGTCGGAGACGATCTCTTCGTCACCAATCCGGAGTTTCTGCGCAAGGGGATCGAGCAGGGAGTCGCCAACTCGATCCTGATCAAGCCGAATCAAATCGGGACCCTTTCGGAAACCCTGGAAACCATCGATCTTGCCAAGAGAAGCGGGTACGGCGTGATGCTCAGCCACCGCTCGGGAGAGACGGAGGACCCCTTTCTCGCGCACCTGGCGGTCGCTTGCAATGCCGGTCAGATCAAGACGGGCTCCTTCGCCCGCTCGGACCGGATCGCCAAGTACAACGAGCTTCTGCGGATCGAAGAGGATTTGGGGAAGAATGGCCGGTATGGGCGCTGGTAACGATGCGGCGGGCAGGCAGCCGGCTTTTGCCGGTAGCTGGCTGCCGTAGCGGCTCGCTTGTAGCGGAGCGCGGAATATGAAGAGCGGCACGGTATGGGCAAAGCTGAGCCATCTGCTCTGGCTCGGCATCCTTCTCGCGGGCGGGGCCCTGCTCTTGACGGCCTTTTGGCCGCTCGTGCAACAAATCGATCGCCTGGAGCGCCAGAAGGAGCAGGTTCAACATGAGGTTGCCGTGGAGCAGAGTCGCAATCGGGATCTCAATCTCCAGCTCGAGCTGCTCCAGTCGGACCCGAATTATCTGACGCGCATCGCCCGGGACCGGCTGAGCTTGGGTAAGAAAGGGGAAATCATCTTCCGTTTCGATCCCTTCCCCCTCCCCTCCGATCGAGAGACGGCCGGCAACAAGTAGGGTGCCTTTCGGCGCAAGCCTCCGCCCAGACCATCAGAGGAAGAGGCCGGCAATTCCGTCGGCCAGAAGCCTCCCCTCCGGGGTAAGGCGAAAGGTTCCCTCCGAGAGCTCGGCCAAGCCTTGCCGCGTCAGGGCGCCGGCGGCCTCCGAGTTGCCCGCGATCCAAGCGGCGGGAATCCCGCTGCTGGTCCGAAGGCCCAGGAGCAGCCGTTCGCGCTGTCTCAATTCTTCGGAGAGCGGCTCCTGCTCCCTCGGCGGGTCCTGACCCGCTGACAATGCGGCGATATATTTCTCCGTGTGCCGACGGTTTTGCCAACGGCGGAGGCCAACCGTCGAGCAAGCGCCGGGCCCAAGACCGAGGTAGTCGTCCCCCTTCCAATAACCCTGGTTGTGCAGAGACGCCCAATCCGGTCGGGCGTAGTTGGAAATCTCGTACTGCCGGTATCCCGCCTCTTCCAAGAGCCGCCAGGCGGTCCGATACATTTCGATCGACCGATTCTCGTCCTCTCGCCAAATCCCGGCCGCTCGCGCCTCAAAAAAGGGCGTGTCCTCCTCATAGGTGAGCTCGTAAGCCGAAACGTGCTCGGGCCCGAGCGCCATCGCTCCTCCCAAGGTCTCCTCCCACGAAGCACGAGACTGGCCGGGGACGGCGAAGAGCAGATCCACGTTGATGTTGGTGAATCCGGCATCCCGCAGGGTACCAAATGCCCGTTTCACGTCCTCCGGGGTGTGCCGGCGTCCAAGGGTGCGGAGCACGGCGGAATCGAGGGACTGGACGCCCAGGCTCACCCGCCCAACCCCAAGCTCGCGCCAGGCCGATGCCTTCTCGGGAGTCACGGTTCGAGGATTCGCCTCCAGCGTTGCTTCGCGGGCTTCCCATGGAAGGAGAGCTTCCGCGAGCCGGCGGAATGCGTCGAGAGGCAGGAGCGAGGGAGTTCCTCCCCCCAGGTAGAGCGTTTCGGCTTCGACCGGGTAGTCCCGGGAGACCCTCTCCCATTCCTGCAAAAGGGCATCGACGAAGACGCGCATCTCCGAAGCCGAGCCGGTGTGGACATAAAAGGCGCAATAGGGACAGATCGTCGCGCAAAAGGGAGTGTGCACATAGAGATGCCGGATCGGTTGCCCGCGCGGTGCCGGTGCGGTCGGTTGCGAAGGTTCAGAAGCCACGAGAAATCATACGGCCCAGCCGACGAGGGAAAGAAGACTTTCTCCGTCCCCTCCCGACGCCCCCGCTTGTGACCGGCTTCTGCCTGCGTTAGGTTTGGCGCATGGCTTTTTCCGACGAGTTCGCCGAGGGAAGCTTTCCTTTCTTCCGGGAGCAAGCCCGCTTTCGCTCCCTGCTGGAACCGAAGACCGCTCCGGAGCTCGAAGCCCTGGCGCAGGAAGCACACGACCTGACCGCTCAGTTCTTCGGGAAAACCGTCCGGCTCTTTGCTCCCCTCTACCTCTCGAACGAATGCGTCAACGTCTGCCGCTATTGCGGCTTCTCGCGATCCAACCCGATCCTCCGGCTCACCCTGAACCCGGAGGAGGTGGAGCGGGAAGCGCGCTGCCTTGCCGAGCAGGGCTTCCGCTCGATCCTCTTGGTCGCGGGAGAGCACCCCAAGTGGGTCACCCCCGGCTACGTCGCCTCCTGCATCCGGAAAATTCGCCCCTATTTCCCGTCGATCGCCATCGAGATTGCTCCGCTGGAAGCCGAGGAATACCGGGAGATCGTCGACGCCGGCGCCGAGGGAGTGGTCGTCTACCAGGAAACCTATCTCCCGGAAGCCTACTCCTCTCTCCATCTCTCCGGGCCGAAACGCGACTTCGTCTGGCGACTCCAAGCTCCGGAAAGGGCCTATCGCGCCGGGTTCCGCCGGATCGGAATCGGCGCTCTCCTCGGCTTGGCGCCCTGGCGCCAAGATGCATTCGCCTTGGCGGCCCATGCTGCATGGCTTCTCAAGCATGCCTGGCGATCCTACTTGACGATCTCTCTGCCCCGCCTCCGCCCGGCCGCCGGGGGATTTTCACCGGAATATCCCGTTTCCGATCGCGAGCTGGTCCAGCTTCACTGCGCGCTTCGGATCCTTTTCCCTCAGGTCGGACTCGTTCTCTCCACCCGCGAGGCCCCCTCGCTGCGCGACCGGCTGATCCCCTTGGGCGTGACCATGGTCAGCGCTGGCTCCAGGACCGATCCCGGCGGCTACACGAGCGCAGGAAGAGACCGGCTGCATCGGACGGCTCGCGGCCGTGTCGAACCGCCGACTCCTGTGGAATCGGCGGCGGAGGCGACGGGGCAATTCGCGATTTCCGATGAGCGCTCCCCTTGGGCCATCGCCGATCGGATTCGGGAACTCGGCTATGAGCCCGTCTGGAAGGATTGGGAAGAATGCCTGGCGAATGTCTCGTCCGCGTAAACGGGAAAGAGCAGCAACTCCCCTCCGCCACCACCGTCGCGGATCTCCTGCTCTTGCTCGGTTACCCTGCCAAGGTGGTTCTGGTGGAATTGAACAAGGAAGTCCTTCCGAGACGAGAGTGGGCCGAACGCCGACTCGAGCCCGGCGACCGAGTGGAAGTGCTGCGCGTCGTCGCCGGGGGCTAGCGAACCCAGCAGCCTGCTCGCGTCGATCCCCGCTCAATAGGGCGGAGGCGGAGGCGGAGGCGGAGGGGGTCCGTCACTCTCCGCGGGAGGGAATGGAGCACCATTCCCGAACGGCCCCGGAGGCGGGCCAGGCACAGAGTTGGCGGCGGGCGCAGGAGTTCCGTATGGCTCCTGCCCGGGGACCGGAGGCATGGGCGGAGGGCCCGAGCCACCCGAAGGGAAGGCGGGCATCGCCGGAGGGCCTCCTCCCGGATTGTTCGAATTGCCCCCGTACGGGGATGATCCGTCCGAGGCCGAAGAGCCGCTCGCCAAGAAAGAGAGCCGCTGCTGCGCTTGCTCTTGTAATTCTTGCTCGTATTGGGAGAGGAGCTGATTCCGCTCCTCTCCTTCGGAGGAGGAAGCCTGTCGCAAATACCTATGCCTTTCGGCCATCGCCGCCTCGTATTGCTTCTGCTGCCTCTGATGGGAGTAGATGCCTCCCCCCAAGGCTCCCAGAAGCGCACCCACTCCGGCGCCGATGGCCGCGCCCTCCCCGCCGCCGAACATCGCACCCCCCAGGGCCCCGCCGGCAGCACCGATGCCGGCTCCTTCGCCCATCGTGGTCGGCCCCCCGCTGCCCGCTCGGAAGACATCGGGCCGTCGCACGTAGGCGGGCGCATTATTCATGACCTCGCGGTACCTCTGCTGTGCCTGCCGCTCAATCCGCTTCAACCGTTGGACAAATTGATCCCATCGCTGCTCCTCGAGCAGTTGCGCCTGCTGGAGTTCGGGGCTGCTCCGCAGCACGACCCGCACATCGGCCCCTCCCTCGCTCGGAGCGGGTGCGACAAACGGCAGAGGTGCGGTCGGGACGAATTTCCACGATCCATCCTCCGCTTGTGTCACCACCGCCTTCCAGGCAAACGGAAACGGAGTCCCGGGGGCCAGCGAGGCCAGCGGCTTCTTCCGGCTGAAGAGATAATCCTGACCCGGAGCCTGGTCCTGCGTCAGGACCAGATCCTTCAGATGCCGGCGAGCCCAGGGGCGCTCCGCGGAGGGAATCTCCTTTAACCGTTTCGTGAGGTTGGCCGCATCCAGATCGGCGATCGGAACCCAGTACTGCTCATTTTCGGCCACGACGGTCGCGTCGTAGGCAACGTTCCAGGAGCCATCCGCGGCCTTCCGTTCCTCGTTCGGCTTGAGGGAAACCAGCGTGATTCCCTTGGGAAGCTCTTTTCGAAGAGCCGCCTCCGCCTCGGCGAGGGTCGGCTTCTTTTCGGGAGGAGGCTCGGGCTTCGTCCCATGCCAGAGAGGGGGCTCACCCGTCCCCGCCGTCGCACTCCCTCCGTCCAGCAGTTTTTTCGGTCCGAACAGGCCAGCGAGGAACGGCCCGAGCGTGACAAAGGAGCCGACACCCAGAAGGCAGAGCCCCGCAACCAGCAAAAACAAAAAAAGCAGCTTCCTGCGGCTACCCGCCCTGCTCCTTCGAGCCGGTAAAAGCGCGCTGCCGCATTCCGGACAGACGAAGGAATCTTCCTTCGGAACCTCGACGATCTCCCCTGCCTTCGAACACTCCCCCACGTTGGGGCATTTCCCTTTTTGAGTTCGGCCGGATGCGGCCTTGGGAGAGGCGGCAACGCCGCCCGTGCGCCCGTTCGAAGCGGGATCGCCGGATCGCACTCTTGGTTTTACATCCGCGTCGGGATCAATGAGATCACTCATGCGACTCCTGGATGGGCACCGTCTTTCCATTCTCTCTCATCTCGCCGCTCTTGTCAAAGCGAGATCGTCCGATCTCAAGGGGCCGTCGAGGGCGCGGCTGCTTTCCCCCGGACGATCCAGATCTCGACTCGGCGATTCTTCTCCCGGCCCTCTTCCGTTTCGTTGGATGCGACCGGCATCTGGTCTCCCTGTCCGGCCGTCGCCGCGACGGGGATACCCAAGACGCGCAGCGCCTGCCCCACGCTTTGCGCCCGCTCGACCGAGAGGCGCAGGTTGTAGGCGCGATCCCCCACGCTATCCGTAAAGCCGATCAGCAGGACCGCTTCGCCCTTCCCCTCCTTTCCCTCCATCAGCTTCGCCAGCCGTCGGATGTCGACGAGCGCCTTGTTGTCCAGCTCGGCACTCCCGGTCCGGAAACGAACATCGAAGGCGACCCGGTTTCCTTCCTTGACGAGATTCCGATAGCTGGCCGGCGCATCCCGAGGGATCTCCGTAGCTGGTTGAATCAACGACTCCGCCCCTTCCGCGGGCTTCGTCGCGGCTCCGACGAAGCCCGATTTCTGCACCTGCTGCTGCCCCCGATCGGAGAGGACGAATTGCAGGAAAGCGTCCACATCGGGGTTTCGCCCTCTCCCCTTGGTATAGAGGTAAAGACGAGTCGAAAGCAGGTAGGCTTCCGATTCGAGCGATGCGAAAGTCGGAGCGAGCGGATTGGTGCCCTTCTCATAAAGGGCGAGCGCCTTGCACGCCCCGATGTGGGGAAAGTCGACCAGCCCCAGGGCTTGCGCATCGCCGGCGACGAGGGGAGAGATCTCCGCTCCGCCTTCCCGGCGGATGACGTCGGCCGACCCGGCCGAACCCGCCATCACTCGGCGCGAAAAGAGCTGCCAGCTTCCCGAAGCGGCGGAAGGAGCGTAGAGGGCGACTTTTGCTTGCGGAAAGCCGAGCGCCCTCGCATCCGCGACCTCCCCTCCGAAGAGCTTGCGCAGCTCGCCCAGAGAGAGTCTCGAAACGGGGCTCGCCGGCGACACGACGGCCGCGATGCCGCTGACCCCGATCACATGCTCCGAGTCGGGAGCCGTGATCTGGATCGCCTTGCCAAAGGCGATGGCTTCCTCCGGCGTAATCTTTCGGAAGGCCATCGCCACTTGTGCCGCGTCGGCCGCCAGGTCCCTCCATCCGTCGGAGGTGCTCGAGAGAACGAGGCGAACGGAAAGTTCCGCGCTCCCTTCCGCCGACTTCCCGGCGACGACAACCGATCGGCCGTCTTTCCCGTGCCGGATCGCCACTCCGGTCGCTCGAAGCTCTTCCGAGAAAAAGGCCCGGACCAGGTCCGGAACGAGCTTCTCTCCCAGGATCCGGGAGCCGGAAACGGTGAAAAGGATCCTTTCGACGGGACGAGGAGGGATCTCCTGAGACGGCGGCTTAGCGGGTGGGCCAACCGTGCGTTGCGGTTGTCCCCGGAGGGAAAGCCACAGCGCCGCCCCGGCCGCGACCATCAAGAGAAGCAGCAGCAAGAGAAAGACCGTCCGCTTCCCCCCTTTCCTCGGACGGCGAAGGGCCTCCTCCTCCGGCACCAAGGGGGTTCCGCAGTCCGGGCAGAGGAAATCCTTCCCCTCGGGAACCTCGATGACCTCGCGGGTATCCGCGCGCGCCGGACAGTTCCCGTAATTCGGGCAAAGACCTCGTCTCGCCGGCATGGCTCAGCCGCTTTTCCTTCCGGCCGGGAACGCTCTCATCCTTCTCCGCGGAGAAGCTTGACCGCCCTCCGTCCCCATTCCGGAAAGGACTTCCCTCGGGGATCGGTGGGCGGCAGTTGACGCGCGAGCTCGTTGACCAGGGAGACCACCTTCTGGGTCAACTCGGTCCGCTTCGGCTCCCGGCGGAGTTCGGGATCGGCGACCTGCTTGCCCACCGCCTCCTCCAGGATCAGGGCCTTCGGCTCCGGAACGTTAGCCAGCGTCTCGGGAATCGTCGTTCCCTCCAGGAAGACCGGCGTCTCGAACCCATACTCGTCCTTCGTGAGGATGGCCATCTCCTGCGTCCCCTGCTCATTTTCCCGGCTGGCAACCAATCCCAGGACGCTGCCGAGAAGGAGATAGGGAGCGATCCGCTCCTGCAACTCTCCCCGGCTCGGGAGGAAAAGGCTCGGAAGCGCCTGGCCGCCGTCCTCGATGTGAAGCTCCATCCGCGCCCGCGCCGGATTCGAACCGTTCACCCGTTCCAAATAGCGAGCCCGGAGAAAGGAGAGCAGCTGGACGACCCGCAGCGGGAATAGATTCGTGACGCTGGTCAAAATGATCTCGTTGGATCTGTTTCCATCGAGGAATTCCCGAGCCGTCGTCTGCACGCATTCCCAGAAGACCTCTCGCAGCATCTTCACGAAGTCTTCCGCCTCCGGCCCTTTGGGGAGAATGACTGTGAAGTTCGAGACGCAGATTTGCGCCCCCGAATTGATCCCGGGAGCCGATCTCTTGATTTCGTCCGGGTTGAAGATCAGGTAGTTGCCGGCCGCCTTGACAACCCCGTCAATGAAGAGCCGGAGCGCCTGCCGATCCCCATACCGGTCGCGCAGCTTGTCGATGATGCTGACTCCGATCAGCTTCTCCTTGCTGCTCTCGATCAGGTTATTGTGGGAGATCTTCGCATTCTCCATGCACTGGTTCTCGAGAACATCCAGGAAGGCCGTCTTGTTGATTCGCTCGTTGAAGGTGCGGAAATCGAGCTTGTCTCCCAGCAACGTCACGAGGGCCGATCGGACCCGCTGCGTCTGGGTGAGCTGCTCCCGAGCATCCTTCGTCAACCTTCGCGTCACGCTCCGGACCAGTTCGGGATCGTAGAAACGAATGATCTGCTGCCGGTAATCCACCTTGCTGCTGTCATCCACACAGCGCTCGGCGATCTGCTCCTCGAAGTTCTTGACCGCCTCGGCGATCATCGCCGAACTCCGGTCGAGCTCGGCCTTGAGCTGGGTGATCTCCTCCAGCAGAACCGGGATGAACTTCTTGGCGAACTGCCAGCCTTCGATGCGCGTCCGGCAGGCGTAGAGATCCTGGAGGGTCAAGGCGCACGTATCGAAGAGCCGCTTTCTCTTTCCCAACATGTCGGAGATGACTCCGACCTTCACCCACTCCTTCTCCTGCTCCTTGAGCTTCTTGGCGAACGCTTCCTCCTGGGGCTTCAGCTTTGCCACCTCGTCATCCATGCGCTCGAATCGGCTTCGCAGATAGGTGATCAGGGCACCGACCAGAGCGCTGATCTCGTGAACAGAGCGGACTCCATCGCGCCAGTTGCCGAAAAGCTCCCTTTCGAGCTTCTGCCGGATCTCTCTGGCGCGCTCCCGGGCGGAGGCGGACACGGTCTGGTAGAAGGTCTTGACGCCGTGGCCTCGGTATTGGTCGCTGAAACGAACCTCGAGCCTTCCCTTCAGGCTGTCGAGCCACTTCGCACCGTCCTCTCTCTCCTCGATCTCCTGCTTGAAGGCCCCGGTAACGGTCGTCCAGTATCGGCCGATCGGCTGCCACCGGCCCTGCGTCCCGTCAGCCTCCAGCACGGGAGCGGACAGGATCAGGTGCTCGTCGGAGAGAAGCCACCGCTCGAGCTGCTCGGGGGCGGCGACATAGCTCATCAGGTCGACGTTCTTGGCATTCGTGAGGTAGCCCTCGGTCTCCGACCAGTTGTTGTAGCGGAGCTGAAGCGCCGCCTGCCGGGCAAACTGATAGGCGAGATATTCGGCGATCTCCTCCTCCGGGACGGCGATCCGCTTCACCCCGAAGGCGAGCCACCGCTTCGACCTCACCCCGACGTTCGTCCCGGGGATCGTCTCGGGATTCCCGTCCCCGTTTTCGGCGTTCTCCTGCCGGGAAAGGCTTGCCCAGTTGACCTTTCGGACGGTAACGATCTTCTGATAGAGAAAATCCGCAACAACGTTCGGAATGTCGTCGACGCCGAGGGCGAGTCCATTCTCGTTGTGGGTGGTAAAGAGGTAGGCACCGTTGAACGGGGTCTGCAATTCGGTCATCTTGGTCCCGTCCCCGGCAAGATTGCAGGGAGCGAACTTTCCAACGCTGAGCGCATTGAGCTCCACCAGCGCCGCATATCCGTTGGCGTGGTAGTTCCCGGTGTTCCAATTGGGTTTGGGATGCTCTTCGGGAAGAAGAAGATAGCCGATGATTCGATACTGCAGGGAATCCGGATAGAGGCGCCGGATCTGGCAGAGCGTGTCGAGGATCGTGCCACTCCCTGTTCCTCCCGCCAGACCGGCGCAGACATGAAAGGTGACGCCCGTCTCTCCGCCCGCCTGGAGTTGCCGTACTTGGGACGTCAGCCGCTCGCAGAACTCCGTCGCATGGTTGGCGAAGAGAAAGCGGCCGAGCCTCCGTTTCTGTCCGCCGATCGCGTCTCCCACGATTCCGCCAAGGATGTCGTTCCAGATCGCGCGGTCGCCGATCCAAGGCCGGATGCCGGGATAGTTGGTCAGGTTCTCCAGAATCGAGGAGAGGTTGGCGCACCGGATGTGGAGCTGGCTGTTGGGTCCGAGCTGGACGCTCTGCCCCAAGATCTTCCAGGTCGGATCGTCGAGCCGCATCAACTCGTCGCTCGAATCGACGTAGAGGTACCCGACGCTGACGTCTTCCGGGTTCAAGCTCCGAAATTCCTGGAAGATCGTTTTCCGGACCGCGCGGATGATTTTGCCTCCCGTCCCGCCGAGGCCGAGGATCATGTGATTGGGGTTCATCAGTTTGCGCGGGAAACCCCGGCGTTCAGGCCGGGGAGGGATAGCGCGGCAGGCGAAGCCTGCCCCTGTTCTCGCTCTCCTTTCTTGTTGGCTATCTTCGTGAATGCGTACCCATAGCCATCCGCCCGCTGAATCAGCGTGCAGAAACGATAGGATATGCCCTGCACAAGACCATTCCCGGTCTTGATGTTAAAGCTGCCGCTGGCGCGAATGGCGACGCGGCCCAGGTAAGCGCCTGCTTTCTTGCCCGTGGCGACGACGGCTTTAACCATGTCCCCGGTCTGGAACCCGAAAGCCGACTTGCTTCGCATCAGGTATCCGCGCGGAAAGCCGTGCTTGGTCAACCGAGCGCGCTGATAGCTGCCTCGTCCTGTCGCTTGGATGGCAAGCACGGGCTGCCGCCGGCATTCGATGGCGTCTACCCGTCCCACGCAGGCGGCGTCGAGGCAATGCGCCTTCGGCACTCCTAGCCGCGAGCGATTCCACTTCGTCCGCCCACCGCTGGCAGCCTCCACCTCCAGTCCCGTCGCTTTCAACCATTGAAACAATGCCCAACGGGTGCTGTTCACCGCCGCAGCATCTTTTAACGGATCTTTTGCCTGATCTAGTATTCTGTCGATCCGTTCCGGTTCTCTC
>JAQTUK010000050.1:0-2240 GCA_028710285.1 Methylacidiphilaceae bacterium
CTTTTTCCTCGGAGCCGACGGGCTTTCGATGCTTCTGCTCTCGGTTCTTGTCGGGCCGGCCTCCGCCACGCTCAGCTTCTGGCTCCTCTTCGGCTACGTTCTTCGCATCGCCAGGCGAACTCCCCCGTCGATCGATTCTCCGTCCCGAATCGTCGTGTTGGGCTTTTGCCTGGATGCCGACGGCGGGCCGACGCCGGCCTATCGCCGCCGATTGGATCGGGCTCTCCAGTTCTACTGACAAGCCCCCTGGGCAAAGATCTTTCTGCTGGGTGGAAGGACCGCCGAAGGGGCGATGTCCGAGGCGGCGACGGGCTCGCAATACCTTCTGGCCCGCGGCGTGCCGGAAAGCGCCCTTGTGCGGGAAGAGCGCTCCCGCCACACCTTGGAAAATCTTCGCTTCTACCGCTCCGCCCTCCAGAGGATGGACGGCCGACCCGACGCTCTGGTCACGAGCCGCTTTCCTCTCGCCCGGAGCTCCCTCCTGGCTTCCGGGCTCGGAATTCCGCACATCCCGTGCGGCGCCGAAGATCGCTGGTCGGCTTCCCCGAGGGAAATCCTGCGTCTCTTCGCGGAAGCTTTTTTTGTACACTGGTACTTGGTCGGCCGGACCTATGTCCGCTGGACCCGCAACGCGCGCATGCTTGACCAAATCCGCTAAGCCTCATGGAGCCCAGGATCCGCCCTCATCTCTCTTCTTCAAACCGGGCTTCGGCTTCCGACCGGAGTCCCGGGTGGCGGCCGTCGGCCGCCATCCGCATCTCCCTCTGGCTGCACGCAGCAATCCTGGCCGCACTCCCCGTCTTCCCCAACTCCTGGGCCTGGCTCCTGAGCATCCTCCTTGGCGACCACCTCGTGCTCGCACTCGCCGGACTCTGGCCGAAAAGCGCGCTGCTCGGCCCAAACCTCGCCCGCCTCCCTTGGGCCCCCGCCCGGAACGGCCTTGTGGTCCTCACCTTCGACGACGGCCCCGATCCTGAAGTCACGCCCGCGATCCTCGACCTCCTGGACTCCCACGGGGCCAAGGCGAGCTTCTTCTGCGTGGGGAAGCAGGCGCAAGGGCATGGCGCACTTGTCCGGGAAATCATCCGGCGAGGCCACAGCGTGGAAAACCACAGCTTCCGCCACTCGAACCTGTTTGCCTGCTATCCCCTGGGCGCCCTGCAGCGCGAGATCCAGAGAGCACAGTCGGCGATCGCTGCCTCTTCCGGCACGGCTCCCCGGTTCTTCCGCGCTCCCATGGGTTTTCGCAATCCCTTCCTGGACCCGGCGCTCGCGAGGAGCGGCCTCCGCTACGTTTCCTGGACCCGGAGGGCCTTTGACACGGCCTGCCGGAAGCCCGAGACCGTCCTCCGCCGCCTGATCCGGAACCTGTGCGAAGGCGATATCCTCCTCCTGCACGACGGCAACAGCGCACGCACCGCCGAGGGCAAGCCGGTCAGCGTCCAGGTTCTCTCGACCCTTCTCCCGATCCTCGATGCGCGGGGACTTCGCGCGGTTTCCCTCCCCATGGCGATGGGAAACGAGCCGGGCTCAGGAGCTCCGTAGGGAAGAAGAATCGATTCCCGGCCATGCTCCGCACGCCCGAGGAATGCCTCCCAACCCTTCGAACCGGGGAGCGAAGCGAGCAGGGTCTGGTTGGTCATCCGCCATCGGGGCGACGACGGGTCAAAATCCGTGGCAGGGCCCCGCAAAGAAGGCGGAGATGCATCCGGGTCAGCAAGAGATTGTCTCGGAAGTACCGGAATTGGGAGACTCCTCCCTCCTGCGGGGATAGATAACGGACCGGCGCCGGAAGGTGGATCGGGGTCACCCCTCTCCAATAGAGGCGCACGATCGCTTCGGGATCGAAGTCGAACCTCCGCATCGTCCGGCAGGATTCCATGATCTCCAGGAGGGGTCCAACCGGATAGACCCGAAAGCCGAAGAGCACGTCGCCGACGTTTCCTCCCAGCGTCTCGACACGCGCCAGCCAGTTGGAGATCTTTCGACCGCCGACCCGCAAAGGAGGAGCGCTCGGATCGAAGATCGGCATGCCGACCACCATGGCATCGGGAGAAGCGGCGGCCGCCTCCAGGAACCGCGGAATCAAGGCGGCCGGGTGCTGCCCGTCCGCATCCATCGTCAAGGCGTGGGTAAACGCTGCTCTCGCCGCCTCCCGCAGGCCGTGGAGGATCGCCGCCCCTTTGCCTTGATTCCGAATGAGGGAGAAGACCCGAAGTCCGGAATCGGCTTCCGCCCGC
>JAQTUK010000050.1:2250-15121 GCA_028710285.1 Methylacidiphilaceae bacterium
GCGAAGTCGCCCCTCGGACCCATCGCGGCTTCCATCGATCACTACCCAGACGGGTTCCCAGAAGCGGCGGGCCTCCTCCACCGTCTCCAAGAGCTTCGCTCCCGTATTATAGCTCGGGATCAACACGATCGCGCGCGTCTTCCCTGTGCTCATTGGGCGGAAATCGACGGGGTCCGCGCCAGCTCCTGCTGGTAGTAGCGCTCAAGCTCCTCGATCCATTCCTGGGTGTCTCCCCGAGCGAAAAACCGCCGGCCGAGCCGAGCTCGATAGACCAAGGGAAACTCGGGCTTGCGGAAAAGCGGCCACCCTTTGGCAAGGTAGGGGAAGCTTCCCTCCAAAAAGACGGTCTGCACGGGAATTCCGGTCGTCCGGGCCACGAGGGCAACCCCTCCCCGAAAAGGGTTGACCGGCTCCGTGGTCGTCCGCGTCCCCTCCGGGAAGATCAAGATCTGGTCCCCTCGAAGGATCGCCTCCTTCGCCTCCCGCACTAGGGAGAGCGGGGAATCGCTCCGAATATACCTGGCGAGCCGGATGCACCCGCCTAGGAAAGGATTTTTCCAGAGATCCGCCTTGGCGAGGCAGACGACCCTCGGAAGCCGGGAGATCACCAACACCGCGTCGAGCAGCGCCGGGTGATTGGCGGCAACGAGCAGAGGTCCTTCGGTCCGCAACCGGTCGAGCGCGGCAAGATCGCAATGGAAAAGGCCGAGCAGCCGCATGTGGGAAAGGAACAATCGAAAGCCCGCCATGATCAGGAATTGGCCGACGCGCGCTCCGATCCTCGGCGGAAGCAGGAGGCTCAGCAAGCCGGCGACGAGGCTGCAAAGGAGGCTGGCCAGCCAGAAGAATCCGATGCCCCAGTAAAATCGGGCAAACTCGGCGCCCTGAGCTAAGGGATTCCGCCCCCTTCGCCGTGGGTAAACAGCCGCGCTGCGGCGACTCGACAAAGGCCGGGCGGTCGGCGCCGTGCAGCCTCTCCCTTGCCCGTTTCTCTTGTCCAGAACGGTAGGCACTCTAATGCTTCCCCTCCTGTGCCGTAAAGAGCCGAAACGGGTCCGATCGCAGCCGGCGGAAGGAACCGTTTCGGGTTGGGAGTCCGGCGAGCTCGAGCTCATGAAAGCGGGGACGTGAGCAGATTCAACGTAGAGCGCGGATGGAAAGTGAGGCAGGGCGCAGTTTAGAGCAACTCGAAAGCTTCGACCAGACCTCTCCTTCTGTCCGTTCCCTGGCAAAGCGGGCGCATTGGCTGGCTGCCGGAACAAGCCGTACTTTTGCCCTCTCCCCATCCGCGCCGATGCTCCGAAAAAAGAAGAGGCGAGACGAGGCAGGAGGGAGTCGCGAGAGCCTCCTCGCTCCCCTGAGCGGATCGCTCGCCCTTGCGGATGCCACCGTCTGGCTCCACTCTCGCCCCTAGATCCGAAGCGGCTTGCCCTGCCGCGCCTTCACATACCTTCGTCCGGCGTCCCGGCGCCTTCCAACGGGACGAACTGGTACCATTGGCTCCAGTGGGCCTGGATCTCGGGAACCAGGAGAGCGAAGACCTGCTGACTGGCGGCCTCCAAAGCATTTTCCTCGGACCCTCGGTCCGAGAAGAGGAGGGGCGGGCTGCACCAGACCCGATAACGCCGGTTGGCTTTTTCGGTTACCGTCACCACGAAGACCGGGACTTCCTCGAGCATCGCCAGGTAGAGGATTCCCGTGGAGACCGGCAAGCGGCCATGGGGAAGACGGACGGAGACCCGGCTGGTGGGAGAGGGCCGATCGACCAGGGCGGCGACAAATTTCCCTTGGGAGAGCTCCTTGCGGACAGCCAGGAACGAAAAGGCATCTTCTCCGATCTCCAGCGTCTCGACTCCCCAGCGGCGGCGGTAGGTCGATCGCCACCGAGAGAGATCCTGGTCCGGCTCGGGGAAGGTCAGAATCACCGTGGGGAAGCCGAAGCCCGACAGCAGAGCGCCGCCGAGCTCAAAGAGTCCGAGGTGGCCCGTCAGAAGGAGCGCCCCCTTCCCTCGACGGTGCGCGGAGGCCAGACCCTCGTAGCCGATCCGCTCCTCGACAAGTCCCCGCGCGCAGGCAGCGGACCGGCTGCCAAGGTAGAAGTAGTCGCCGATGGCCTTGCCGAAGTTTCCATAGACCCTTCGGGAGTCGGCTTCCCGAACGGGCCGAGCAAGAATCCGCCGCAGATTCCGGGCGACCACGGCGGCGTGCTTAGGGCGCAAGAAGGCGAAAGCCAGGGCCGCTCCGGCGCCGATCCCGCGCACCACCCTTCTGGGCAGGAAGCGCGCCGCCAGGACGCCGAGCGCAAACCAGCGCGACCGGTAGAGGGGACGGGAAACGGCGCTCCCCCGGGCGGCAAAGGCGTCTACCATCGCTTTGGGCGTCCAATCGCTCAGGCGGCCGGCCCTGCCGGCGCGGAGCGGCCAGGACGACCCTTTCTCCGCTCGGGGAGAGCGGGCCTCTGCCTCCCTTTTTTCCTCCGAGCGCTCGCACGCGCTCCCGAGCCCGAAGACCGGAGAGCGGCGACTCCGGATCTCCGGCGGAGCTCCTCGATCTGATCTCGAAGGAGGGCCGCTTTTTCGTAGTCGAGCGCACCCGCCGCCTCCAACATCTCCTGCTGCAAATCCCGCAGCGTCTCCTCCAGATCGAACTCGCTTTCCTCCCCGTGCAGCCGCTCTACCGCCTGCGCCTCGGCCCGCAGCACTCCTCGGAGGCTCTCCTGGATGGCTCGCTGCACCCCGCGGGGCGTGATCCCGTGCGTCTCATTGTAGGCGATCTGCTTGCTCCGCCGGTATTGAGTCACGTCCAGGAGCTTCCGAATGGCCGGCGTCTCCCGCTCCGCGTAGACCAGCACGGTTCCGTGCAGATGGCGCGCGGCCCGCCCGGCGATCTGAATCAGCGACTTCTCCGACCGGAGGTAACCTTCCTTGTCGGCGTCCAGGATCGCGACCAGGGATACCTCGGGCAGATCGAGCCCCTCGCGCAGCAGATTGATTCCGACAAGAACATCGAAGTCTCCCGCCCGCAGCCCTCGGAGGATCTCCACCCGCTCGATCGCATCGAGCTCCGAATGGAGATAGCGGACGCGCAGGCCCAACTCGCGCAAGTAGTCGGCCAGATCCTCCGCGGTCTGCTTGGTCAAGGTCAGCACAAGAGAACGTTCCTTCTGCGCCTCCCGCTTGCGGATCTCCTCCATCACGTCGTCGATCTGCCCCTTGAGCGGGCGAACCTCGACCACGGGATCCAGGAGCCCGGTGGGCCGGATGATCTGCTCGACCGCCTCTCCGCCGCAAAGCCCGAGCTCGTAGTCGCCAGGCGTCGCCGAAACGTAGAGCGTCTGGCCGACCAGCGAGCGGAATTCCGCAAAGTTGAGCGGACGGTTGTCGAGCGCCGACGGAAGACGAAAGCCATGCTCGACCAGGACCCGCTTGCGGGCGATGTCCCCCGCGTACATCCCCTGAATCTGCGAGATCGTGACATGCGACTCGTCGATCACGGTCAGAAAATCCTTTGGGAAGAAATCCAGAAGCGTGTAGGGACGCGAGCCGGGCTCCCGACCGCTCAAGTGGCGAGAGTAGTTTTCGATTCCGCTACAGAAGCCGAGCTCCTCGAGAAGCTCGAGGTCGTAGGTCGTCCTCAGCCGCAGGCGCTGGGCTTCCAGCAGCTTTCCTTGGCCTTCGAGCTCTGCCACGCGCGCTTCGAGCTCCTGCCGGATGGAAGCGATCGCCCTCTTCGTCTTCTCGTAGGGCGTCACGAAGTGACGGGCCGGAAAGATCATCTCTTTGTCCAACCGGGTCAGGACGTTGCCGGTCAGAAGCTGAAATTCGCTGATCCGCTCGATCTGGTCCCCGAAAAACTCGATCCGCAGCCCCTCGTCGGCTGAGCGGTGGCAGATCTCGACCACGTCGCCCCGAACGCGGAACCGGCCCCGAGCCAGCGCCACGTCGTTGCGCTCGTAGAGCATTTCGACCAGGCGGGCCAGCAGCTCCTCTCGCCGCAGGTCCATCCCGACCCGGACGGCAAAGGCGAGCCCCTCGTAGTCTTCGGGAGAGCCCAATCCGTAGATGCAGGAGACGCTGGCGACCACGATGACGTCCCGCCAGGAAAGCAGGGAAATCGTCGCCGAGAGCCGCAGTCGCTCGATCTCCTCGTTCACACTCGAATCCTTTTCGATGTAGGTGTCGGTGCTCGGGATGTAGGCCTCGGGCTGGTAGTAGTCGAAGTAGGAGACGAAATACTCGACGGCGGCCTCCGGAAAGAACTGCTTGAGCTCGCTATACAGCTGGGCGGCGAGCGTCTTGTTGTGGGAAATGACCAGGGCGGGGCGATCGAGCCGCGCGATGACGCTGGCAACGGTAAAGGTCTTCCCCGAACCGGTTACGCCGAGAAGCACCGTGTGCGGTTCTCCGTCCTGCACCCGGCGCACGATCCTCTCGATGGCCTGTGGCTGATCCCCGCACGGAGCATAGGGTGCCCGGAGCCGAAAGATGCCCGATTCCGCTGTTGTCATCGATCCGCTGGCGCTCCCTCACCCGGCGATCCCGGGCGCCTTTTTCCTTCTTCCCGTGCGGCCGCAGCCTCGTGCAGGAGTGCGCAGACCTCTTCGTCCGAGAGTTGGGGAAACTCCTCGTACCACTGCCCCACGCCGAGGAAGGATTCCGGGGTGAGGAGCGCGATCCATTCGTCGACCCGCTCGGCCATCTCCTCGGCGGCTGCCGGAGGTGCGACGGGTACCGCGGCCACGATGGCCGCCGGCTCGAGCTTCCGGGCGGCCTCCACTGCCGCCTTCATGGTCGCCCCGGTCGCGAGGCCGTCATCGACAAAGATCGCGATCTTCCCGCGGATCGAAAGCGGAGGCAGCCCTTTGCGAAACAGGGCCTCGCGCCTATGCAATTCCCGTTCCTCCCTCGCGGCAACCAGATCAATCGTCCTTTCGTCGATGCCCAGGCTCGTGACCACGGAGCGGTTCACCACCCTTCCGCCCCCGGTCGCGATCGCGCCCATGGCCAGCTCTTCCTGCCCGGGAACCCCCAGCTTGCGAACGGTGAAGACGTCCAGGGGAAGATGCAGGATTTTGGCCATCTCGGCACCCACGGCGACTCCCCCGCGGGGAAGTGCCAGGAGGATCGCGTCCTTGCGGCCTCCATACTCCAGCAGCTCCTCGGCCAGAAGCCTTCCGGCCTCCTTCCGGTCCCGAAATCGCTCTTCCCTCATGCGCGCTTCGCTGGCCTCATCTCCCATCGGCATCATAGCATACCATGCCCCGAAAGAAGGAGCGCCTCCTCCCGTCCCCCGATCCGAGGACTTTCAACTTGTGCTCCGCCGTCTCTTGCGCTAGTTAATGGCTTCTTTTTTAATTAACCATCTTCACCAGCGGATGACAGCAACGACTTCGCCGACGGCCAATCCCTATACGCGTGCCAATCCTTTCCTCGCTCGAATCGCGGAAAATCGAGCCTTGACTCGCCAGGGATCGGAAAAGGAGACGCGCCATATCGCCGTCGACCTCCGCGGCAGCGGCCTCTCCTATCAAGTGGGAGATTCCCTGGGAATCTTCGCCCGCAACCCGCCGGAGATCGTCGAGGAGCTGCTCCAAGCTCTGGGGCTTTCCGGCGAGGAGACGGTTTCTCTCCAAGGGAAGACGGCCCCGCTGCGCGAGTTTCTCGCAAGCCAGTTCGTCCTCAACCGGACGACCAAGAAGTTTGCCCGCGCCCTCGCCGAAAAGCTCGCTCCCGGGGCAAGCCGCGATCAGATCCAGGCCCTCTGTCAAAACGAGGCCGAGCTCGACGCCTATCTCCACGGCAGGGATTACGTCGATCTTCTTCGCAGCCATCCCGGCGCCTCCTTCGGACCGGAGGAGTTGATCGGCCTGCTCAGCCGCTCCCTTCCCCGGCTCTATTCGGTCGCCTCGGCTCCCGCCGTCTATCCCGAAGAGGTCCACCTGACGGTGGCGGTCGTCCGCTTTCATACCCATGGCCGTGAAAAGCTCGGGCTCGCCTCCGGCCATCTCGCCCGACAGCAGCCTTCCGAGTCCCGCGACCTCCCGGTCTACGTTCAGCCCGCCAAGCACTTCCGGCTTCCGGAAGACCCGGCAACCTCCTTGATCATGGTGGGTCCGGGCACGGGCGTGGCCCCCTTTCGCGCCTTTCTCCAGCAGCGCGCGGCGCTGGGCCACACGGGGAGAAACTGGCTCTTTTTCGGCGAGCAGCACCGGGCAACTGATTTTCTCTACGAGGAGGAGTTCCTCGAGTTCCAGCACAAGGGGGTCCTCACCCGTCTCGATACGGCATTTTCACGGGATCAAGCCCAGAAGATCTACGTTCAGCATCGGATGATCGAGCAGGGCGAGGCGCTCTGGAGCTGGCTTCAGGAGGGAGCGCACTTCTACGTCTGCGGAGATGCCCACCGGATGGCCAAGGACGTCCACCAAACGCTGATCGACATCGCGCACCGCTTCGGTGGCCTGAATCCAGAAGAAGCCGCCCGCTACGTGAACGTCACCTTGGCGAAGGAACAGAAGCGGTATCACAAGGACGTCTACTAAGGGCGAAGGGCGGCATTCCCTGGGGTCGCCCTGTCCTGGGAGAGCCTGCGCCGGAAGGGCTTCACCACCAGGTCCCCGGATCCCAGCCCGCACCCTGGTTGCCCTCTCGGTAGGGCCCGGAAGAGTAGAGCGGTTCTTGTCCAAAACGACGAGGCCAGAGATAGACCTCCTTCGCGACCACGACCAGCTGGCCCTTGGCTGTTCCCGAGAACTTTCCCCAGACCGTGACGACCCGGCCCCACGGGTAGGCGCTCGCATCGACCTTCTCTTGGATCTCCGCCAGAAAACGCCCCTGGCTTTTGCCCTCGCTGCGCGGCCGGTCCCTCTCGTCCAGCGGTAAGCCGTCGATTTCGATCCAGGTCCGATCGCGGAGGCTCTCGACCCGGACGACTCTTCCGCCCAGGAGCGCCGGTTTGCCGCGATAGGCTTCCGGATGGGTGCGAAGCACGGCCAGCGGGGGCTGGCGCTCCGTAGCCGTCCGGACCGACTCGGGCACCGGACTGCACCCCAGGAGCAGCAGGAATAGCGTCGCCGCCAATCCCTCCCCCCTCTGCCATCCTTCCCGCTTCATCCCCCCTCGTTTCCTCAATTTCCGGGAGGATGAGCCGCAGAACAAGCTCAAACCTCTCGGCGAAGGGAGGCTCCTTTTGACCTATTTTTGACGCCCGCCTCCCGGCTTTTGACTGCCGCCCGGGACCAAGAGGCGCGACAGTGGGATGGCACGAAAGATGAGCCCTCTTTGGAGCGGATGGTTCGGAACGCCGAATCTGCCATTTATGGCACGGTTTCTGCTTTATCTAATCCAGGAAAGGAAGCAATGACAACGGCCCTCCTTGAAAGACCTGCCACCAGAGGCGAAGCGAAGAGAAGCCAAGAGACTCGACCGGCCGGCGATTCGTCTCCCGGATGGGGAGTATGGCCTTCGATCGCTCTGGCCATTCTCTTTCACGCCGGATTGGCCTGCCTTGTTCTGCCCGGAGTTCCCGGGAGCCCCTTGCCGGCGATCGCTCCGCTCTCCCAGCCATCCTCGTCGAGTTCTTCGTCCGTCGAGCTCGTCGACGAAGTCCCCCGTCCCCAACCGTAGCCGCTCCCCTGCCGGAAGAACGCAAGGCCGAGGAGCCATCGGTCCTCCCGACTCCCGTCCCCCCGATTCCGAAGCAGCCGCTGGGTGCCCAGCAGTCGAACCGGCACCCTGCCGCTCGTCCTGCCCGCACTCCCCACAACCAGCCTCCCGCCTTCGGCGGCGGGCTTGTCCTCTCCGAGCCTCCCTACCCCTATGAGGCGCGGCGCCAGAGACTCCAAGGCAAGGTGACCTTGCAAATCTTCGTGCAAGAGGGCCGTGTGGTCTGGGTCGAAGTTCTCGCGAGTTCCGGGCACAACCTGCTGGATGGAAGTGCCAAGCAGTGGGCGCTCCACCGCTGGCGGTTCCCCGGTATCTCGTCCGGCTCCTTCACCGAGGCCGTGATCTTTAGCTTGGACGGGGTCTAACCGATTCCAGCCTCCGCCTTTCCGCCCGTCGCGAAGGGATCGATGAGCCCCCGCGTGTCGTTCCCCGAGCAAGGTGGCTCCTCCCGAAACGGGCGCCTCTCGAGCGGGCCCCTGCGGGCCGCCGGTTCCGCCGATCAGCTGTAGTCCTGCTGCGAGATCGAACTTGCCGGGCGCGTCCCGAGCACCCGTGCCTGCTCGATCACGCGAGCCGGGTCCGAATCGAAGCGGTAGCCATGGCAGTTGGGGCAGAACACCGCCTTTTCCCGCACGATCGACTCGCAGCCTTCGCAGACCTTATACTCGGTCGGGGCTTTCAAGATTTCGGCCGCCTTCTTCGCTCGGTCTGCCAATTCGGATTCGGTCACCGTCGATATATTACGACTCCCGCGTCACTCTTCAACCGCAAGCCTCGTCTCCCCGAGCGTTCAAACCCTTGCCAAGAGAAGAGGTTGAGGTAAAAAGAGATCATGGGTTCCACGATAGTCGATCGCACCGATCTGTTCCGAAAAAAGCTCCTGGGAAAGACAGGGAAGATTTCCGAGAAAGCCTTGGAGATGCATCTTGGCCTCTATGCGATCCACGTCCGGCGAGCCATGGAGATTCTGTCGGCGATCGAGGAGAAAGATCTTCCCGAGGACGACCGGGTCGCCGGCTCCCTCTTCCGGGCAAACAAGCTGGATCTCTCCTATTGCCTCTCTTCGGCGAAGAACCACGAGCTCTACTTTTCGCTTCTCGGGGGGCCGGGAGGCGAGCCGCAAGGGACCCTTCGCACATGGATCCATCGGGACTTCGGTTCTCTCGACCGCTTCCTGAGCGATCTGCGCGCCACGGCCTTGGCATCGGACTCCTGGGCCTGGACCTGCCTCGATCAGGCAAGCGGCCGCCTTCTCAACCTTCTCAGCGATCCCAGGGGTGCTGTCCCGTTCTGGGGTGGATCGCCCCTCCTCGCGATCGACATGGCGGATCACGCCTTCCTTCTCGATTTTGGCCTCGATCGAGAAGCTTATCTCGATTCGCTGCTTGGCCAGATCGACTGGGAATCGGTCGCCTCGATGCTCCCTCTGCTCTGAGAGCGACTCCTGCCTCGGAGCAGCGGCTGAAGGCCAAGGGCGATCAGCAGAAGGGCCAGCTGGGTCAGCACGATCGTGGGCCCCGTAGCCAAGTCGAGATAGAAGGAGAGAACCACCCCGCCCACGGAGCCAAGGAATCCGCCGATCCCCGCAAAGACGAGCAGGAGCCGCAGATTCGGGGCGACCAGCCGGGCCGCGGCCGCCGGAATGACCAGAAGGGCGCTCACCAAGAGGGCGCCCAGCAATTTCAAGGCGATGGCCACCACCGCGGCCACCAGGAGCACAAGAATCCGGTTGAATCGGCGCACCGGGATTCCGTCGGCCAAGGCGAGATCCTCGTCCAAGAGAATCAGGAGAAACTCCCGCAACCTCCTCCCCAAGACGATCGCGGCGCTCACCGTCACCACCCCCAGCACCGCGACATCTCCCCAGGAGTTCGCATTGATGTCTCCGAAGAGTGTCTCCTCCAAAAAGCCGTACCGGCCCAGCTTGCCCAGGACCAGCACCCCGAAGGCGACGCTTCCCGTGAAGCAGAATGCCATCACGGTGTCGGGGCGCCAGCGGGCGCTTTCGAAGAGCGAGGCCATCACCCATGCCGCGCCCAGGCACCAGAGGATCAAGAGCCCGGAGGGAATCCCGGGAGGAAGCGCCAGGCCGAGCCAGAGTTCGACCGCGCTCTCCCCGAGCAGCCCTAAGGCGACCCCGGTAATCGCCGTATGGGCGAGCGCATCGCTGAAGAAGGCCATGCCCCGCGCCGTCAGAAAGACGCCCAGGAATCCACAAACGGGGCCGGCAAGCGCGGCGGCGGATAGCGCCCGCCGCAAAAAATCATAGGAGAGAAAGTCCAGGATCTATCCTCCGCTCTCGCTTGCCCGCGCCGGTGAGCCGGCTCCCGCCCGGCAAGACTCCATTCCTTCTCATACCAATTTCCTCTCCGGCCCGTCGACCACGAGGGTCGCCCCGTGCTCAACCGGGATGGGGAAAACGCTGATAGGCGGCCGCCAGCCGCTCTTCGCGCATCACCTCCTTGGGGGGGCCACTGGCGAGGATCCTCCGGTTCAGAAAATAGACCCAGTCCGAAATGTGATGGACCAGGTGAAGATCGTGGGAAACCATAAGAATCCCGAGCCCGTCGCGATCCCGGAGCCGATGCAGGAGCGCGTCGAATGCGGCCGCACCCAGGAGATCGACGCCCGTCGCCGGTTCGTCCAAAAGGAGGAGCTGCGGCCTCTTCGCCAGGGCGGCGGCAACGAGCACTCGCTGCAGCTCCCCTCCGGAGAGCTCTCCAAGCCGCCGATCGAGCAGGCTC
Source organism: Methylacidiphilaceae bacterium (assembly GCA_028710285.1). GTDB lineage: Bacteria > Verrucomicrobiota > Verrucomicrobiia > Methylacidiphilales > Methylacidiphilaceae > Methylacidimicrobium. The sequence continues at coordinate 12,659 of JAQTUK010000050.1, forward strand.
GTGACTCCCAGCTCATCGAGGCTCTCGACCCGTTCCCCTTCCGGCCAGGCGGGCCGAAAAAACGGGCGCCCCAGGCGCAGGGAGAGGAATTCGGCCACGGTGACCGGCAGGAGCCGGTCGAAAACGAGCCTTTGCGGCAGATAGCTCATCCGAAGGCCGGGAGCCTTTTCCACCCTTCCCTGCCGCAGCGGCAGTATGCCCGCCAGGCAGCGAAGCAGGGTCGTCTTCCCCGCTCCGTTGGGCCCGATCAACGAGACGACTTCGCGCCCGTAGACTTCCAGAGAGACCTCTTCGAACGCAGTCTCTTCTCCGTATCCCGCCGCGATCCCCGCTGTCCGTAAAAGCAAGGGCCGGCCCGATGCGCGCCGGGCCGAAATGTCGGCCCGATCGCTCTCCCCCTCCGGTCCCCGAGCGTCCTCCTGACCCATTTTCCGCCTAAGGCTGAGCCGACGTGCGTCCTTGGAATCCCTCCACGAGGGACTGCCGGTTGCTGTCCGCCACGCGCTCGTAGAGATCGGCCCGCAAGGCGCCGCTCTCCATCGAATCCAACAGGAGGATCGGAACGCCCGTATCGCGGGAGAGGCTCCGGAGCTCGGCGCTGACGTGATGGACTTCGCTAAAGAGAGCCCGCACCCGCTCCCGAGCGATCGAGTCGATCACCCACGCCATCAGCTTGGGAGAGAGCCCCGCATGTCCCCTCGTCTCCAGGATGGCCACCACCCGAATCCCATAGCGCGCCGCCAAATAGGCAAAGGCATCGTGATCGGAGACCATCTTCTTGTCGGGCAAGGGATCGAGCGCTCGCCGATAACGATCGTCGATCCGGTGGAGCTCTTCCACCAACCGTTTCCCACGCACTCGGTAATCGCGAGCATGTTCCGCATCTCGCCGACAGAGCTCCCGGACGATGTTTTCCACCTGGACGGCAGCAAAAAGGGGATCGAGCCAGACGTGCGGATTCGGAGGCACCGCTCCCCCCAGGCTCCCTCCGGCAGAAGAGCCGGGAGGCCTCCACTGGGGCAGCGGAGGGATCCCCGCGCTCGCGTCGAAAAGCTTCTCCCGGTCGACCTTGGCCAACGCCTTTTCCAAGAAGAACTCGAGCCCCAAGCCGTTTTGGATGACCAAGTCCGCACGGGCGATGCGCCGAGCGTCGCCGGGGCTCAACACATAATCATGGGGCTCGGCATTTTGTGGCAGGAGATTCGAAAGCTCCACCGCCTCCCCGGCGATGCTCTTCACGAAGGAATAGAGCGGAGCAATCGTGGTGAGCACGCGAAAAGGATGGGCGGGCGGAGGGGAACCAGGCGACCCGTGGGCGCGCGGCGCCCACCACGCCAGCAGCACGCAGAACGCAGACGCCAGCACTCGATATTGATTCCGCATCCTCATTGTCTGAAGGATGGCAACCTCTCCAGGGGATTCCAATCGAAACTCAAAAAAAAGGGGCCCCTCTCGTTATGAGCTGGGCCCCTTTCTCCGACCGTTCCGGTCAAGGCCGGAACCGGGGGACTACTGGCTCTTGAGCCACTTGTGGAATTCGGTCCAATCGTCCAGGTTGTTCAGATTGACCGCATCCGGAACCGATCCGTCGTCGGGAAGACCCGCCGCCGAAAGAATGGCACGCCGGGTGTCCGCGTCATGGATATACCCGAGAACAGCGCAATTGTGCTTGATGATGGTCGCCTTCTCGATCTTGCCGCCCTTTTTCCGCAGGATCCAGGATTCGAATTGCGGATAGCTCGGGCATTCGCTGCGCAGGTATTGCAAGGTCTCCGCCTCGTCCAAGCCCAACGCATCGAGGGTCATCTTGTCAAAGCCCTTGCCGCAATCGGGATACCCTTCGGCCAAATGTCCCTTGGCGGCCAGCACAACTTTCAGCCAAAACCGGGGCAAGTGGAGGATCCCGAGCGGACCCGCTACACCGGAACTAATTAGTGGTACCAGTTTCATAAGCGACTAATCTCCTTGTTGCTAGATTTTCTGACGGCCCTTTCGGGGCCTTCCGATTCCTACCGAGGGAATAGCGAGAACACCGCTGTTTAGCCGCTGCCGTTGCCCTCGAGCGGGTCACCCGCTTCTCCCCCTCCCGAACCCATCATCCGAGCCGAGCACCGGCTACCATAGCGAGAGCAATCCTCCTGGCAAGCAAAAATGCGGAAGCCGACCCCTGGAATTGGGCACCTTGTCAGGCAAACCCCTCTCCTAGGAGGCAAAAAAGGGGTTGTGCTCCCTCTCCTCTTCCACCGTGGTCAAGGGTCCATGTCCCGGGCAAATCACTGTTTGGCCGGGAAGCGTCAGAATCTTTTCCCGATTATTCCGCAAGGCGTCGGCGTAGGAGACGTTCCCGCCCCCCATCGATCCGGCGAAGAGCGAATCGCCGACGATCGCCAGCGGGCGAGCGCCGCCGGCAACCAAGTAGGTGATTCCACCCGCAGAATGGCCGTTGGTCAGAAGGGTGCGGAT
>JAQTUK010000051.1 GCA_028710285.1 Methylacidiphilaceae bacterium
ACCGGCAATCCGCTCCGGGAGAGCACAGGGTCTCCAAAGGCCGCCCTAATGCCGGAAGAGCCCCAGCGCCAAAAGGGATAGCATCAGCCCCATCACCCAATAAAACTGCGTCCGCAGCGAATGCTCCATCCGCTCGAAGCGCTGCTCCATCCGCTCAAAACGCTGGTCCATCCGCTCAAAACGCTGGTCCATCCGCTCAAAGCGCTGGTCGATATCCCGCCGGAGTCCGTCGAGCTTGGTTTCCACCAGGGTCAGCCGCTGCTCGACCGTCCCCAGCCGCTTGTCGATCTGTTCGTAGGCCCCTTCCAAGTGGGCCATCCGCATCTCAATGGCGTCGGTTGGCATGCCTTCCCGTGGGACGATAGCCCGCATACCCGCAACGGGCAAGAATACCCCGTTTTCGGTGCCGGTATCAACGATGGGCCACCGGACCCCTTACCCGACCTTCCCGATTGCCTTCCTCGGAAAAGCCATTTACAAGGAGTTGGCCCAGGCGTTCGGGAGACTTGGTTCTTCTGACTGGCCAGGGGAGAGCAATTTCATGGATGCCGCCGACTCTTTCGTTCCAGTCATCCTGGCGGGAGGAGCGGGAACCCGTCTCTGGCCCCTTTCCCGCAAGGGACGACCGAAGCCTTTTCTCGAGCTGCCGGACGGCCGTTCCCTCTTTGCGCGGGCACTCGGTCATGCCCGCTCCCTCCCCGGGGCGGCAACGCCCCTGACCGTCATCCACCGGGACTACTTCTTCCAGGCGAGGGAGGTGGCCGCCGAGGGGGAAAAGGAAGCCGCCCTCCGCTATCTCCTGGAGCCGATCGGGCGGAACACCGCCCCGGCCATTGGGGCCGCGGCGCGCTGGCTCGAACGAACGTCCGGCACCCAGACCGTTCTCCTGGTCCTTCCGGCCGATCACCGGATCGAGGAAGGACCCGCGTTTGGCAAGGCGGTGAGCCAAGCGGTGGCGCTGGCGCGGCTCGGGTATCTGGTCACCTTTGGGATCGTGCCAAAGAGCCCTCATACCGGATATGGCTATATCGAGCGGGGCGAGGAGATCGGGGACGGCGCGGTGCTGGGCCATGCGGTGTCCCGCTTCATCGAGAAGCCCGATCGCGAACGCGCGGAGGCTTTTGCCGCTTCGGGCCGCCATTTCTGGAATGCGGGGATCTTCTGCTTTCGGGCCGATGCGCTCCTCGCGGCCCTTGGGGAGTGGGCGCCGGAGATGGCTCAAGGGATCGACCGGTGCGTGGGCGGCGCCCAGGAAAAGGACGGAATCGTGGAGCTTCCCAAGGAGTTCGGGTCCCTCCCGTCGGTCTCCTTGGATTACGCCGTGATGGAGAAGGCCCGGCAGGTCGCCGTCGTTCCCGCTTCCTTTTCCTGGAGCGACGTGGGCTCCTGGTCGAGCTATGCCGACCTGCTCCCCGCCGATGCTCGGGGGAACCGGGTCGTGGGAGAAGCGCAGCTCCGGGACGCCGAAGGCTGTGTCGTGTATGCTCCGGACCGGCTCGCCGCCGTCCTGGGGGTGCAAGACCTCCTCGTGGTCGACACGCCCGACGCCCTCCTGGTCGCGGCCAAGGACCGGGATCAGGAGGTCGAGGCCGTGGTGGCCGAGCTCAGGAGACAGGGACACCCCGCCCATCTCCTTCACCGGACAGTGCATCGACCCTGGGGAACCTATACGATCCTGGAAGAGGGCTCTCGCTTTGCGATCAAGCGGATCGTCGTCCGGCCGGGGCGGGCGCTCTCCCTGCAAATGCACCATCACCGCAGCGAGCATTGGGTGGTGGTCTCGGGAACGGCCAAGGTGACGCAGGGAGAGGTGGAGCGGCTTGTCCGGCCGAGCGAATCGACCTACATCCCGGCGGGGATCTCCCATCGGCTGGAGAACCCGGGATTGATCGACCTCGTGATCATCGAAGTGCAGTGCGGGGATTACGTGGGAGAAGATGATATCGTCCGCTTCGAGGACCGCTATGGGAGAGCCTAGAGAGGCATGATGCGCTTGCTCCTTTCCGCCAATGACTTCTAGAAATCTAGCTTGCCTCGGCATCGCTAGGGATCGATAAAGGAGGGTCACATGCGGGAGCTCTGGAAGATTCTCCAATTCTCTGCGCCCTTTCTGCGCAAGCATTGGAAGATCCTGGCGGCGGGCGTGCTCACCGGCCTCGTCTTTGCCTCGATCAACGGCACCTACCTCTTCGTGCTCAAGGCAGCGATCGACAACTTCCTGGGCAGCCCCGGGCTGGGCGCGGCGGCGGATCCCCACCACGCCCATCACTCGCGGGCATCGATGATGGACTCCCTGCGGCAGTGGATGCCGATGATGGGAGCGCCGCTCGACTGGAGGCGAGTCGTCGGGGGCCTGCTGCTCCTTCCGGGGGTCGCCCTCGTTCGCGGGCTTTTCCGGCTCGGCAACGCCTATTTCATGAACCTGGCCGCCGGACGGATCGTAGCCGATCTCCAGACCGCGGTGTTGGAAAAGCTCCATGCGCTCTCGATGGATTTCTATCATCGTTCGACGACGGGGGACCTCTCGGTGCGGATCCTCAGCGACACCCAAGGTTTTTACCATTCGATCAGCATCCTCTTCACCGACGTCACCAAGGATCCTTTCACCCTGCTGGCCATTCTCGTCTCCTGCGCGGCCATCGACTGGCGGCTCACCCTGGTCGCCGGCCTGCTCATCCCGGTCTGCATCATCCCGGCGGTGATGCTCTCGGGGAAGGTCCGCCGGAGTGCGGCCAAGATCGTCTCGACGGCGGTCGACCAGAACAACCTCCTCTTGGAGTCGGTGGCAGGGGTTCACGTGATCAAGGCGTTCTCCTTGGAAAAGAGGAACGCCGACCTGTTCCGGAAGCAGGCGAACGACCTGGCGCGACAGAATGCGAAGATGAACACCTCGAGCTCCGTGGTGAGCCCCTCGATCGACGTGATCGCCAGCTTCGCCCTCTCCCTTCTGATCCTCTCCGTCGTCTGGCAGCATGTGAGCATCGCCAACATGGCGGTGGTTGCCAACGGAGCCCTCCTCTTCTTCGCTCCGATCCGGCGGTTGGCCGACGCAAACGTGAAGATCCAGGAAGGGGCGATGAGCGCCAAGCGCCTCTCGGAGCTCCTGGAAACCCCCGCAAGCGTCCAGGAAGCGAAGGATGCCAAGCCGATCCGGGAGTTCCAAAAGGCGGTCTCCTTCGATGAGGTGACCTTCCACTATGGGAATCGGCTCGTCCTCGAGAAGGTCTCCTTCACTCTTCCCAGGGGGGCCAAGGTGGGGATTGCCGGTCCCAGCGGGGCCGGAAAGAGCACCATCACCAGCCTCCTGCTCCGATTCTACGACCCGGTTTCCGGGGCGATCCGCATCGACGGCCACGACCTGCGGGAGCTCAAGCTCCAGGACGCCCGGGGGCTCTTTTCGCTGGTGAGCCAGGATGTCGTGATCTTCAACCTGACCGCGGCGGAAAACATCGCGATCGGCAACCCCCATGCCACGCAAGCGGACATCGTGGAGGCCGCCCGAATGGCGGGAGCAGACGAATTTATCTCCCAGCTGCCCCACGGCTATGAGACGAAGATCGGCGAACGAGGAGTGAGACTCTCCGGAGGACAACGCCAGCGGCTTTCCATTGCGCGCGCCTTCGCCCGCAATGCGCCCATCTTGATTCTGGACGAAGCAACCTCGAATCTCGACTCGCACAGCGAGACGCAGATTCAATCTTCCCTGGAATGCCTGGAGCAAGGCCGCACCGTTCTTTTCATCGCCCACCGGCTTTCCACCTTGGCCGGCTCGGATTGGATCCTCGTCCTGGAAGAGGGCAGGATCGTCCAGAAAGGGACCTACGCCGAGCTCCTGGAAACGGAGGGACCCTTCCGCCGGCTGGCCGAGAAGCAGGGCCTCTGTGCCGTGGCCGCATAGGGTCTGCTTTCGCCGGCTTGCCGGATCGAGGAGGTAGGGCTAGCCTCGGAAGAATGACGGCGACGGCCTCGGGGGCGCTCAGCTTGGCCGTAGGACTCCTCGTCCTCGCCGCCAAGTTCTGGGCTTACCGGCTCACGGGGTCGGTGGCTCTCTACTCGGATGCGCTCGAGTCGGTCGTCAACGTGGCCGGAGCCGCCGCGGCCTTCCTCGCCCTGCGCATCTCGGCGGCCCCTCCCGATCGCAACCATCCCTACGGTCACACGAAAGCCGAGTATCTCTCCGCAGGGTTCGAAGGCGGGCTGATTGCCGTGGCGGCGGTCTTGATTCTCTTCGAGGCGATCCGCCGGCTCTTCTCGCCCGGGCCGCTTCCCCGGCTCACCGAGGGGATCGCGATTTCGGCAGCCTCCACGGTCGTCAACGCGGCCTTGGGAGCCTACCTCCTGGCGCAGGCGCGAAAGGAGAGCTCCCCGGCCCTCTCCGCGGACGGAATTCACCTCTGGACCGACGTCGTGACCTCGCTGGGCATGGTCCTGGGCCTGGGCCTGGCCAGGCTCACGGGACTCTGGCTGCTCGACCCCCTGCTCGGGCTGCTCCTGGCGGGCAACATCCTGTGGGCGGGTTACCGGCTGGTGCGCGATTCGCTCAGCGGGCTGATCGACGAGGGCCTCTCCCCGGAAACCATCTCCGAAATCGAGGCCACCTTGGCGAAGGAGGGGGCTTCCTTCGCCGAAGTCCGGCGGCTGCGCAGCCGGAGGGCGGGTCGGGCGGTCTTTATCGAGTTTGCCCTGGTCGTCCCCGGCTCCCTCGCCGTCCGCGAAGCCCATGATCTTTGCGACCGGATGGAGGAGGCGGTGCGAAAGACCGTTCCGCAGGCCTCGGTCACCGTGCACGTCGAGCCCGCCGAGAAAAGGGACGAGGCGCGGATGGCCGACGCGGGCAGCTACTTCGATCCCCGCGGCTGACGGGTGACCCCCATTCTTTCAGTCTCCGCCCGAAACCCGTCGGTCCACGGAGAAGGCTCCCCCTCCCGTGAAGAGCAGGCAGAGGCAGCCTGCGACCGCCAGGATGTGAAACTCGAAGCCCTCCCCCGACTGGGTGCCGAACCAGTTCATGAAGAAGCCGTGGGGAAGATGCGCCATGAGCGCGGCCACCGCCATCGTCGTTCCCAGCGCGAATGCGGCGAGCCGGGTGAAGAGACCCAAAAGAAGGGCGATCGGAGCCAGAAGCTCGCTCCAGACCGCGGCTTGCGCCAGCAGCATGGGAATGTGGAGGGAGTGATGGAGAAAGGCCGTGCTGCCCGCCAGGCCCCCTCCGCCGAACCAGCCCAGGACATTTTGCGCTCCGTGCGGGAAGAAGACGATTGCCAGCCCCAGGCGGAGAACGCAGGGGCCGAGCGAGCGTGATGTGAAGAGCATTCCTGAAAACGGATTCATCGACCGATCCTCCTCCTGTCCGCCCTTTGCGGGCAAGGGCATCTTGCCGGGGAACGGCTTCGGGAGACAAGCAGATCTCTTTCGCGGAAGCCGTCTCTCCCCGGCTGCCAACGAGCAAGGGATGGGAAAATCGCGGGAACCAGTCTCCCCACGCCCGATGGGTCCGATCTGGACAAGCGGTCCGGAAGAGAGTCCTGTGGATCCACGCCGGAGGTTCGGACTTGAGATTCGGCGCTCCCGGCAAAAGAATGGAGGCGGAAAGCGGGAATGCCCTGCCGGAGCGGGAAGGCTCTTGGGCGATCCGTGCGGAACGATCGGGCACCAGAAAATCCAGGCACGATGAAATCGAACGGCTCGCTCCTCTTTCCCGTCGGAGACTATCTCGCGGGCATCCTGACCGGAGCGATCGTGGCCGCGGCCGTTCGCGGCCTGGTCGGGCCCGGATTCGACATGGTTCTGGCGATGGTCCTCGGGATGGTGGTGGGCATGGGAATCCATCTGCTGCTCGGGCTCGTGCTGGGACCGATCCTGGGCATGTTCCAGACGATGGTTCCCGGCTCGTGGATCGGGATGTACGGGGGAATGCTCTTCGCCATGCGCGATTCGATGGGCGCCGGCTCGACCCGCTGGACGAGCGCGCTGGGCGTGGGAGCGCTTTTCGGCGCCATTGCGGTGGCGGGCTTCCGGTTCTATGACCGCATTCTTCGCGGACCGGTCAACGGCCCCGTCGGAGGGGCCCCGGCGGCGGACAGCCCCTCGACCCGCCAAAAATGGGATGCGGCCAGCCGATTTTTCGACCAGCTGACCTGGGCGGACGACCAGCGCTTTGGCCCCGACAAGCAGCGGCTCTTCGCTCGATTGGAAGGAAAGCTCCTTTTCGTCGGAGCCGGGACCGGGAACGACTTCCGCTACCTCCCCTCCGGTCTTGCGGTGACGGCCGTCGACCTGAGCCCGGCCATGCTCGCGCAGGCTTCGCGCAAGGCCGCCGGGTACGAGGAGCGAGGGAAGATCGAGCTCCGGGAAGCCGATGTCCAGCGGCTGCCCTTTCCCGACGGCTCCTTCGATCAGGCCCTGGCCGTCTGCACCTTCTGCTCGGTTCCCGATCCCCTGGTGGGCCTCCGGGAAGTCTGGCGGGTGCTCAAGCCGAACGGCCGCTTTTTCCTCTTCGAGCATGTCCGGAGCCGGATCGGCCCGGTGGGGATTCTCCTGGATACGATGACTCCCCTCTCGCGCCTGGTGGGACCTGCCCTCAACCGGGAAACCGTGAGCAACGTGAGGGCGGCCGGCTTTCGGCTCCTCCGGGAGGAGAATGTCTACTTGGACATCGTCAAGTGGATCGAGGCCGAGAAGCCGGCCGGTTGAGGCGCCGGACTCCCAGTCCAGTGCCGGTGCCCGTTCTTTCCCATTGGCGAGGCGCCTCCCGCTTCACTAGACTCGCTCCATGAACGAGGGAACGGCGCTCACCGGCTTTCTGGCGGTCTATCTCTTCCTCCTGGCCGCGTTCACCGGCTACGAGGTGATTGCCCGGGTGCCGGCGATCCTGCACACGCCGCTCATGTCAGGCTCGAACTTCATTCACGGCATCGTGGTCGTGGGAGCCCTCTACGCCCTGCTCCATGCGACGACCGTGCCGGAGCAGGCGATCGGCTTCCTGGGGGTGCTCTTCGGAGCGGCGAACGCGGCGGGAGGCTACGTGGTCACGGTGCGGATGCTCCGGATGTTCCATTCGGGAAAACCCGCGAAACTTCCGCGGAACCCGAGCTAACGATGGATCTGCTTCTTCAGTCGTGCGACCTGGTCACGGCCTTCCTGCTCATCTACGGCCTCAGGCGGATGTCCTCGCCGGCGACGGCGAGCTCCGGGATTGTGCTCGCGGGAATCGGGATGCTGGTCGTGACGCTGGCGAGCTTCCTCTACGTCTTCGGCGTGAGTGGGGACGCTCGGGCTCATCTCCCGGTCAACCTCCTGCTCGCCGGGATCGCTCTTCTCCTGGGAACCGGCTGGGCCTGGTGGGGAGGAGAGCGGGTCCCCCTGACCGCGATGCCGCAGATGGTGGCGCTCTACAACGGGCTGGGAGGAGCGGCGGCAGGGGCGATTGCGGCGATCGAGCTGCTCGTGCATCCCGACGTGAGCAATGTCCGGCTCGTCATCGCGATCGCCGGAGGCTTTATCGGCTCTTTTTCGTTCTCCGGGTCCCTGATCGCGTGGGCGAAGCTCGAAGGAAAGCTGCCCAAGCCTTGGAGGCCCCGCTTCCTCCAGATCGGAAACGGGCTGGTGCTGCTGGTGGCCGTCGCCTCGGCTACGGCCATGCCGGCTCTCCTGCCCAATGCGACTCTTCTCGCTCTCTTCTTTGTCTGCTCGCTGGCCTTCGGAGCCCTGATCGCCCTTCCGATTGGGGGAGCCGACATGCCGGTCGTAATCTCGCTCTGCAATGCCTGCACGGGGATCGCGGTCGGGTTCGAGGGATTCGTCCTCAACCATCCCGCGCTCATGATCGCGGGAACCGTCGTGGGAGCGGCGGGCAGCCTGCTCACCCTGCTGATGGCGCGCGCGATGAACCGTTCGATCGGGAACATCCTCTTCAGCAGCTTTGGCGAAACGGCCCAAGCCGCGGCTCCGACGGGCGGCCAGCTCAAGCCGATCAGCGCCGAGGATGCCGCGACCACGATGTGCTATGCGCGGAAGGTGATCCTGGTCCCGGGCTATGGGCTTGCCGCCGCCCATGCCCAGCAGAAGCTCTATGAGCTCGCGAAGCGGCTCCAGGAGGAAGGGGCGGAGGTCAAGTTCGCCATCCATCCGGTCGCGGGCCGGATGCCGGGCCACATGGATGTCCTGCTGGCCGAAGCGGGGGTGCCCTACGAGATGATCTTCGGCCTGGACGAGATCAACGAGGAGTTTCCGACGACCGACGTGGCGCTGGTCGTGGGGGCCAACGACATCGTCAATCCCGCAGCCCGCACCGACAAGGGATCGCCGATCTATGGGATGCCGATTCTCGACGTCGACAAGGCCCAGCAGGTCTACGTGATCAAGCGCGGACAGGGGAAGGGTTACGCGGGCATCGAGAACGCCCTCTTCACCGCGGACAACTGCCGCATGGTCTACGGGGACGCCCAGGAGGTGCTTCTCCACATGGTCCAGGCCATCAAGGAGCTGGCGAGCCAGCGGTAGGCTGGCCGGCCTCGGCATCCGGATAGCGCTGGAGAATGTCGATATAGCGGGCACGGGCCTCCGGCCCGGTTTGGGCAAGGCGCTCCCGGCTCAAGAGCCCGCGGATCGCGTCGACGGAGGGGAATCCGTGCTGGTCCAGCCAATCGCGTAAGCCGCCGACCAGTCGCTTCATCTGCGGAATCCCCTCCCGGAGAAGGGCGGAGGTCGTCATCACGACATCCGCTCCCGCCAGAAGGTATTGGATCGCCTCCTGCTCGCCTTCGACTCCGGTGCTCGCCGCCAGGGAGGCATCCAGGCGGCCTCGCAGGGCGCGGATCCAGAAGAGAGGCAGGCGCGTTTCGCTCCGGCCGCTCAAGACCAGGTCATCGACGAGACGCAGCTGCGCGAGATCGATCTGGGGCTGGTAGAAGCGATTGAAGAGCACGAGCGCGCGGGCTCCCGCCTCGACCATTCTCCGGGCCATGTTTCCCAGCGAGCTGAAAGCGGGGAGGAGCTTGACCGCCAGCGGAATCGAGACTTGGGAGCGGACCGCCCGAACGATCTGGAGGTAGCGCTCCTCCACCGACTGGCCTTCCTCTCCAAGATCGGTGGGGAAGAAGTAGATGTTGAGCTCGAGGCCGTCCGCTCCGGCCTCCTCGATCCCCTTGGCGTAGGAGATCCATCCCTCGCTCGTCACCCCGTTGAGGCTCGCCACGATCGGGATATCGACCGCCCGGACCGCCTCGCGGATCAACTCCAGGTAGCGATCGGGTCCCACGCGGTAGGCTCCCGGATCGGGGAAGTAGGTCAGCGCCTCGGGAAAGCTGTCGGTCCCGGCCGAGGTCAGCCGCTCCCACCGCTCCTCCTCGGCCCGGATCTGCTCCTCGAAGATCGAAGGCAGCACCACCGCTCCCGCCTCCGCGTCTTCCAGCCGGCGGATGGCACCGAGCTCCCCGGTCAGCGGCGAGGCCGAGGCGACCAGCGGGTTTTTCAGGGGAAGACCCATGTAGCGGGTGGTCAGATCCATCACGCTTCCTCCTGAGCCGTTGCCGCTGGGGAGCCAACGGGAACCGGCGCCTTCCCGTCGCGGAAGCCCGCCAGCTGCTCGTAAATCCGGTACTTTTCCAGGATCAGCGCTTGCGCCTGGGCGGCGAGCTTTTCGGCCGAGCCGGGATCGCTCATCACGAGCGCCCGGTAGCGGAGCTCCTGGTAGGCATACTGCGGGAACGGGATCGTCGGCCGGGGAGAGTCGAGGCGGAAGGGATTCTCCCCGATCGCGCGCATGGCGGGATCGAAGCGCAGGAGAGGCCAATAGCCGCAGGCGACCGCCGCGTCCTGCTGGCGGAGTCCCCGCTCCATCTCGATCCCATGAGCGATGCAGTGGCTATAGGCGAGGATCAGCGAGGGGCCCTCGTAGGCTTCCGCTTCCCGGAAGGCGATCAGGGTCTGCTGCGGGTTGGCGCCCATGGCCACCTGGGCCACGTAGACGTTGCCGTAGGCGATCGCCTGCAAGACCAGGTCCTTCCGCGGCACCCGCTTCCCCGCGGCAGCGAACTTGGCGACCGCGCCGAGCGGGGTGGCCTTGGAAGCCTGCCCCCCCGTGTTGGAGTAGACCTCGGTGTCGAGGACGAGCACGTTGACGTTCCGGCCGGAGGCGAGCACATGGTCGAGGCCGCCGAAGCCGATATCGTAGGCCCAGCCGTCTCCGCCGACGAGCCAGAACGAGCGGCGGACCAGATGATCCGCCACCGAAAGGAGCTCCCGGGCCGGACGGCTCGTCGGCGCCAGGGAGCCCAGCCTGCTTCGGAGGGTCTCCAGCCGGAGCCGCTGAGCCCGGATTTCCGATTCCTGGATCTGGGGAGCCGAGAGGATCTCCCGGACGAGATCCTCCCCCAGCGAAGAGGAGAGCGAGCGCAGGAGCTCTGCGGCCCGCTCCCGGAGCTGATCGGCCGCCAGCCGGAAGCCGAAGCCAAACTCGGCATTGTCCTCGAAGAGGGAGTTGGACCAGGCGGGCCCCCTTCCCTCGCCGTTCTTGGTCCACGGGGTCACCGGGAGGTTGCCCCCGTAGATCGAGGAGCAGCCGGTTGCGTTGGCGACCATCAGCCGGTCGCCGAAGAGCTGCGAAAGCAGCTTGAGGTAGGGAGTCTCCCCGCAGCCGGCGCAGGCGCCGGAAAACTCGAAGAGCGGCTCGAGGAACTGGACTCCCCGAACGTTGGCGAAGTCGACCTGGGAGCGGTCGTTGACCGGAAGCCGCTCGAAGAAGGCGATGCTCTCGCGCTCGGCTTCCAGGACAGGCAGCTTTGCCTCCAGGTGAATCGCCTTCCGCTCGGGCTTGACCGGGCTGTAGGCCGGGCAGACATCGACGCAGAGCCCGCAGCCGGTGCAGTCTTCCACGTAGACCTGCAGGGTGAAGCGGACGCCGGGATAGCCGCGAATGTGGATCGGCGCGGAGCGAAACGAGGCCGGCCCCCCCGCGAGCCGCTCCTCGTCGTAATACTTGACCCGGATGACGCTGTGGGGACAGACAAAGCCGCACTGGCCGCACTGCACGCAGATCTCGGGCTCCCAGATCGGGACGAGGTCGGCGACATTGCGTTTTTCCAAGGCGGCGGTTCCCGACGGATAGGTGCCATCCACGGGGAAGAGCCCCACCGGAATCTCGTCGCCCAGTCCTTCGAGCATCCGGCCTGTCACTCGCCGGAGGAAGTCGGACGCCTCCGCCGGAACCGGCGGCCGGCGATCGAAGGCGCTCGTCGCCGTGCGCGGAAGGGCAACCTCGTGGAGGTTGGCAAGCGCATGAGCGACGGCCTGCAGGTTCTGCGCCACGACCTTCTCTCCTTTCCCGCCGTAGGCTTTTCGGATCGAGCGGCGGACCTGCTCCACCGCCTCGTCCCGGGGCAGGATGCCGGCAAGCGCGAAAAAGGCGGTCTGGAGCACCGTGTTGGTCCGTCCTTTGAGCCCCGCCTCCCGCGCGATCCGGGAGGCATCGATCACGAAGAGCCGGAGCCGCTTTTCGAGGATCTGCCGCTGGACCGACCGGGGAAGATGATCCCAGACCGCTTCCGGGCCGTAAGGGCTGTTGAGGAGAAAGGCGGCCTCGGGAGCCGCCGAGCAGAGAAGGTCCACCCGCTCCAGGAACGGAAACCAGTGGCAGGCCACCACGTTCGCCGAGGAGACCAGGTAGGGGGAGCGGATCGGCTCTGGCCCGAACCGGAGATGGGAGACGGTCAACGCCCCCGATTTGTGGGAATCGTAGACGAAGTATCCCTGGGCATGAAGGCCGGCATCCTCGGCGATGATCTGGATCGAGTGCTTGTTGGCGCCTACCGTCCCGTCGCCGCCCAGGCCATAGAAGAGAGCCCGCACCACCGAGTCGGGCTCGATCGAGTACCCAGGGTCGACCTCGAGGCTCAAATGAGAGACGTCGTCGGTGATGCCGACGGTGAATCGCTTCTTGGGATCGGGCTTGGCGAGCTCCGCGAAGACCGCCTTCGCCATGGCGGGCGTAAAATCCTTGGAGGAGAGGCCGTAGCGCCCCCCGATCACCCTGGGGAGATGAGGCAGACCGCCCTGGACATAGGCCTCGGCGAGGGTCGCCGCCACATCGAGAAAGAGGGGCTCTCCGGGCGCTCCCGGCTCCTTGGTCCGCTCGAGCACGGCAACGGCCCGGCAGCTCCGGGGAAGGGCGGCCAGGAAATCCTCGGGCGAAAAGGGGCGGAAGAGGCGGACCTGGAGAACGCCCACCCTCTCTCCTCCGCGGCGGAGGACGGCCGCCGTCTCCCGGGCGGTTTCGGCTCCGGAGCCCATCAGGACGACGACCCGCTCGGCATCCTCGGGTCCGTCGTATTCGAAGAGGCGGTAGCGGCGGCCAGTCTGCGCGGCGAACCGGTCGAGGACCGACTGCAGAATCCGGGGGAGGGCATCGTAAAAGGGGTTGACCACTTCGCGCGCCTGGAAAAACGTGTCCGGGTTGTGGGCGGTTCCCCGGATGAAGGGATGCTCGGGATTGAGCGCCCGACCCCGATGGGCCCAGACAAGCTCGTCGGGGAGGAGGGTCTGGAGCTGCTCATCGGTCAGCAGGCTCAGGGTGTTCACCTCGTGGGAGGTGCGAAAGCCATCGAAGAAGTGGAGAAAGGGCACGCGGGATTCGAGGGTCGCTGCCTGGGCGATCAGCGCGCCGTCGTGCGCCTCCTGAACGGAGCCGGAGGCGAGCAGCGCGAAGCCCGTGGTTCGAACGGCCATGACGTCGGAATGGTCGCCGAAGATCGAAAGGGCATGGGTGGCGACGGACCGCGCCGCGACATGGAAGACCGCCGGGGTCAGCTCTCCGGCGATCTTGAACATGTTCGGAATCATGAGGAGGAGCCCCTGGGACGCGGTGAAGGTGGTCGTCAGCGCCCCGCCCTGAAGGGCGCCGTGGACCGCCCCCGCCGCTCCCCCTTCGCTCTGCATCTCCTGGACGACCGGGATGCTCCCCCAAAGGTTCTTGCGCCCCTCCGCCGCCCACTGATCGGCGAGCTCCGCCATGGTCGAGGACGGGGTGATGGGATAGATCGCGCAGACCTCGCTCATCCGGTAGGCGACGTCGGCCACGGCCGTGTTGCCGTCCATGGCCCGGTAGCTCGCGGCGGTCATGCCTCGGCTCCTCCTTGGGGCTCGGGAACCATCTCGATCGCGTGGCAGGGACACTGGTCGAAGCAGACCGCGCAGCCCGTGCACTTCTCGTAGAGGAAACGATAGCGCCTCCCAGGCCCCAGCTTGAGGATCGCGTCCTCCGGGCAGGCGGCGTAGCAGTTGTCGCACTCGAAGCAGATCCCACAGGAGAAGCAGCGCTGGGCCTCGCGCCGGGCCTCGGCCTCGGAGAGCCCCGCGACCACCTCGGCGAAATCGCTCGTTCGCGCGGCAAGCGGCAGCTCGGGCTGCCGTCCCGGATCGACGTCGCGGTAGACCGGCAGGTGGAGCATCCGGAAGGAGACGAGGGGCGGGCGGTCCGGTTCCCGGTAGGCTGCGCCGCGCAGCCAGCCGTCGATCGACCTCGCGGCCTTCTTGCCTTGGCCGACGGCTTCCGTGACCGTCTGGTCTCCCGGCACCGCGTCTCCTCCGGCGAAGATGCCCGGATGACCGGTCATCCGGTTCTCGTCGACGATCACCACCCCGTCCTTCCCGAACACAATCCCGGGAACGCGCCGGAGGAAACGGCTGTCGGTCTCCTGCCCGATCGCCAGCACCACGGCGTCAGCCCTCAAGGTGTCGAACTGGCCGGTCGGTCGGGGTCTCCCGTCGGACCCGAGCTCCATCCGCTCGACCGTCAGCTCCTCGCCCGCGATCTCCTTGATCGTCGTCAGCCACCGGATCTTGATCCCTTCGGAGAGAGCCTCGTCGGCCTCGAAGGCGCGCGCGGGCATGTGGGCGCGGTCCCGCCGGTAGACGATGAGCGCCTCCTCCGCCCCCAGCCGCCTCGCCGTCCTCGCGGCATCCATCGCCACGTTGCCTCCGCCATAGATCACGACCCGGCGGCCGAGCAAGGGGCGCTCCGAGCCCGCCACCTCGTGGAGAAGGGAGACGGCGTCGAGCACCCGCACGGCGTCGCGCGCAGGGATTTCGACATGCTTGCCGATCTGGGCGCCGATCGCCACCAGGACCGCGTCGAAGGAGCCCGCTTCCTTTTCGGCCAGGAGATCCTCCACCTTGTGGTCGAAGACGAAGCGCACACCCATCTTCCCGATCCGCTCGACTTCCTTGGCCAGAACCTCGCGGGGCAGCCGATAGGCAGGAATCCCGAAGTGCATCATCCCTCCGGCCAAGGGCCCCGCCTCGTGCACCTCGACCCCGTGGCCGAGCCGGCCGAGATGGTAGGCTGCGGAGAGCCCGCATGGGCCCGCTCCGACGATCAGCACTCGCTTCCCGCTGGGAGCTGGGGCCGGCGGGAAAGGCCACTCCTCCGCCGAAGCCAGGTCGCCTAAAAATCGCTCGATCGCATGGATCGAGACCGGGGCGTCGTACTCGCCCCGGTTGCAATGGCTTTCGCAGGGATGGTAGCAGACCCGCCCGTGGACTGCGGGAAAGGGGTTCTCCTGGACGAGAAGCTCCCAGGCTTGGCGGTATTTTCCGGCCTGAGCCAGGGCAAGCCAGCCTTGGATATCCTCCCCGGCGGGACAGGCGGCCCGGCAGGGCGGCAAGAGATCGACATAGAGCGGGCGGCGTGTCCGGACGGGGCCCGTACCCTTTTCCCGGGTCAGATCGACGACTCTCGTCATGTCGCCGTGCTTGGGCATCATGGGCGAACCTTCCTCATCTCGAAGGGCGGGCCGATCTTCCCCGGAAGCGATGGAGGACGCTCTGCGAGACGCAGGCCCATGATCGCGCGGCGGCCTTCTCCCGTCAATCGCGGCGGAGGTGGGCCGCTACCGACTCCCTGGGGAAATCGCAGCGAGCGAAAGGATCGCCCGGAATCGCCGAACACCCCGCAGTCCTCTTCGGGAGGGCAGGACGATCTTCGCTCAATGCGCTTCGGCGGGATAGACGAGATAGCCTCCCGATTTTTCCTCGGGCTCCAGCTTC
>JAQTUK010000052.1 GCA_028710285.1 Methylacidiphilaceae bacterium
CTTCTCCGCATGGGAACTTCTCCACACCTCCTGTGGGGAAACTGCGGGGAGGCCAGCCCGGTGCTCGAACGAATCTTTGCGTTTTCTCTTCAGCATAGAGGCGGAGTCCTGCTGGCCGTCGTCGGCCTGGTCGGCTTCGGAATCTGGGCCGCTCTCCGGCTGCCGATCGATGCCGTTCCCGACATCTCCACGGTCCAGGTCCAGGTCAACACGGCCGTCCCCTCTCTGGCGCCAGAGGAAATCGAGAAGCTCGTCACCATGCCGATGGAGAGGGAGCTTACGGCGGTGCCGAACCTCGAGGAGATGCGCTCGATCAGCAAGTTCGGCCTTTCCCAGGTGACGCTGATCTTTCGGGACGGCACGGATGTCTATCGGAGCCGGCAGCTGGTCAGCGAGCGGCTGCTTCGCGCCGTCGATCAAATTCCGCCCGGCCTTTCGCCCTCTCTTGCGCCGATTGCGACCGGATTGGGCGAGATCTTCTTCTACACGCTCGACTACGGTGCGGAAGCCAAGCAAAAGCCCGCCACGCGCTTCGAGCAGCTCCTCGAGCTCAAGCTGCTCCAGGACTTCACCGTGAAGCCGATGCTGCGGATGGTGCCGGGGGTGATCGACGTCAACGCGATCGGAGGCTACGACAAGCAGGTGGTCATCATGCCGACCCCGGATCGTCTCACCCACTTGGGTATGACGGTTGCCGACCTTGCGGAGATCATCGGGAAGAACGTGGAGAACGTGGGTGGGAGCGTCGTCCAATCGGCCGGGCAACAGATCGTCGTACGCGCCCCGACCCGGGTCGAGACCCTCTCGGACATCGAACGGCTCCCCCTCAAGTATCGGGCCGGTCCCTTTCCCGTTCTTGTCCGGGACGTCGCCCGCGTCGCCGTCGGAGCAAGGATCCGGACCGGGGCGGCGACGGCCAACGGCGACGAGACCGTCTTGGGAACGGTGCTGATGCTCGTGGGCCAGAACAGCCGCATCGTCGCGCAGCGCGTCGAAGAAAAGATCCGAGAAATCGAGCGCCGACTTCCCGATGGGGTCGAGATTCATCCCGTCTACAATCGAGCCAAGGTGGTGGATCGGACCATTCACACCGTTCGGAACAACCTGGTCGAAGGCGCGCTGCTCGTGGCAGCCATCCTCTTTCTTCTCTTAGGAAGCGGGAAGGCTGCCGCCGGGGTGGCGTCGATCATCCCGCTCGCCTTTCTCGTCGCCCTGTGCGGCATGGTCGTGGGCGGGATCTCTGGCAACTTGATGAGCCTGGGGGCCATCGACTTTGGATTGGTGGTCGAGGGTTCGGTCGTGGTCGTCGAAAACGGCATGCGACGGCTGGCGGAGCAGAGCCACCTGCTCGGCAGGAGGCTTACGGACTCGGAGCGGCGGGCCCTGCTCCTGTCTTCGTGCCGGGAAGTGGGCTCTTCGGTCTTCTTCGGCGTCGTGATCATCACCCTGGTCTACGTGCCGATCTTCGCGCTGACCGGGGTCGCCGGGAAGACCTTCCGCCCCATGGCGACCACGGTCATTTTCGCCTTGGTCGGCTCGCTGCTCCTGAGCTTTACCTTCATGCCCGCGCTCGCCTCCCTTCTCTTTTCCGGAGCCGTGCGGGAAAAGGAGAGCTGGCTCGTTCGGCTCGCGAAGTGGCTCTATCGTCCGATTCTCGAAGGGGCCATCCGGGTCGGCCCGCTCGTGGTCGTGGTCGCCTTCGGTCTTTTCGCCGCCGCCCTCTGGCTCTTCCGGACGATGGGGGCGGACTTCATGCCAACTCTCGATGAAGGGGCCTATGCCATCAATGTCTACCGAGCCAATAGCGTCGGGCTCGAGGCGTCCGTCGGAATGGAGGAAAAGACCGAAGCGGTCGTTCGGAGGAAGATCCCGGAGGTGACTCACGTCTTCGGGCGGACCGGAGTTTCCGACATCGCCACCGATCCGGCGAGCCCCAACGAGGCCGATCTCTACGTCTTTTTCCGTCCGCGCCCCCAATGGAGAAAGGAAAATGGGAAGCCGATCCGAAAGGAGACGCTCGAAAACGAAATTACCCGAGCGATCGACCTCCGGGTGCCTGGCCAGATGTTGATCTTCTCCCAACCGATCGAGAACCGCTTCAACGAGATGCTCCAGGGGGTACGCTCCGATGTCGCGATCAAAATCTTTGGCGAGGACTACGACCAGATCGAGAAGCTGGCCCGCCAGGTTCGGCGGATCGTGGGCTCGATCCGCGGGGTGAACAACATTGTCCTCGAGTCCTCCGGACGAGCTCCCTCCTTGGAGTTTGTGCCCGATCGGGAGGCGATGGCCCGCTACAACGTCCAAGCGGCCGAAATCAACGACGCAATTGCCATCGGGCTGGGAGGAAAGCAGGTCGGGCTGCTCGTCGACGGGGTCCGCTGGTATCCCATCGTGGTACGTTTTTCCGATCCGACCCGCTCGGAACCCCTGGCGGCGCTCCAGCTTCCCGTCCGGTCGGAGGCCGGAGGGTTGATCCCGCTGCGACAGGTCGTCTCCGCGCGGATGGTCGACCGTGTCCGCGCCTTCTATCGCGAAAACGGCGTGCGGCGGCTGGCAGTCCTCGTCAACCTGGAGGACCGGGATATCGACACCTTTGTGAACGAGGCCCGAGCCCGGATTGCGCGCGAAGTCGTCTTCCCGAAGGGATACTTCGTGGAATTCGGCGGGCAGTACCGGAATCTCCAGGAAGCGCGGGCGCGCTTGGCCATCGTGGTGCCCATCGCGCTTTTCCTGATCCTTGTGCTCCTCTACCTCCATTCGCGGAGCCTGTGGCAGAGCCTTCTTCTTTTTTTGAGCGTCCCGCTCGCGGTGACGGGAGGAATCTTCTCCCTCTGGGCGAGCAGCATTCCTTTCAGCATTTCGGCGGCCGTCGGTTTCCTCGCCCTATCCGGGATTGCCGTGCTGGGAGCGCTCGTGCTGGTCTCCTTTTTCAATCGTCTTCTCGCCCAAGGACTTCCTCTCGACGAGGCCATTCGCCGCGGCTGCCTCACCCGGCTTCGTCCGATTTTGACGACCGCCCTGGTCGCGAGCCTCGGCTTTTTGCCGATGGCGGTGGCGCAAGGTCCCGGAGCCGAGGTCCAGCGGCCGCTGGCCATCGTCGTCATCGGAGGGGTGCTCTCCTCCACGACCCTCAATCTTCTCCTCGTTCCCATCCTTTTTCGCTGGGGGGTCCTGCTCTTTGGATTTCCGCGAAATCCGCGCCGGTCAGACGAGGCGGAAGCTGGTCAAGCGGCCGTTTCTCGCTAGCGGGAAGCGGTCTCCCCTCCCTCGATTCGGGCTCCATCGCGCAAGACGTACCCGCCGGTCGACTTTCGCTCACGCCGACCAGCGACGCGCGGCTGGTGCCGCTTTGCTCTTTCGCTTCCGTCGCAGCCACTTCTCCGCCTCGACGGTCAGAGCGACGCCGAGGCCGCAGAGAATTGGATAGATCCAATAGCCGGGGTGGATCGGCTCGGTACCGAAGATTCGGTTCATGGCGGGATGGTAGGTGAACACGAATTGGAGGAAGGCCATGGCGAGCGCTCCGCCAAAGACCCACGGATTGGAGACGAATACCCCTAGGTTGGAGATCGGCCGGGTCAGCGAGCGGCAGGAGAAGAGATAGAAGATCTCGATGAAGACGACCGCATTGGCGGTAATGGTCCTGGCTTCGGCGAAGCTCGCCTGGTGGGCTGCGCGGACCCACTCGAAGAGAAAAAGGCCGGTTCCCGCGATGAGGAAGGAGACCAAGCCGATCCGAAAGAGCATCGGCCGGTCGAGCAAGGGCGCTTTGGGATCGCGCGGGGGCCGTTCCATGAGGTCGGGCTCCTTTGGCTCGAAGGCGAGCATGAGACCCAGGAGGAGGGCTGTCATCATGTTGATCCAGAGGACCTGTGAGGGGAGAAGGGGGAGGGAAAAGCCGAGGAAAACGGCTGCCGCCAGGATCAGTCCCTCGCCTCCGTTGGTCGGCAGAGTCCAGACCAGGAACTTGAGCAGGTTTTCAAAAATGTTGCGGCCTTCTTCCACCGCAGCTTCGAGCGACGCGAAATTGTCGTCGGTCAAGATCATGTCCGCTGCGGACTTCGCGACGTCGGTACCCGTGATTCCCATGGCCACTCCGACGTCGGCCCGCTTGAGCGCCGGCGCATCGTTGACCCCATCGCCCGTCATTGCGACGATCTCCCCGGACGATTGAAGAGCTTCGACCAGCCGGAGCTTTTGTTCGGGAGCCACCCGCGCAAAGACCGAGCTCTCTTGGGCGGCCTTCCGAAGCTCTTCGCCTTCCAGCTTCGCGAGCTCCTCTCCCGTGTAAGCAGGGGGATCTCCTCCGCTTACCGGATTCGGAGGACGAAGGCCGATCGCCCGGGCGATGGCTTGAGCCGTGAGCAGATGGTCTCCCGTGATCATCTTCACGTCGATCCCAGCGGCTTGGCATCGGGCGACCGCGCGGATCGCTTCCGGCCGGGGGGAGTCCTGCATTCCTTGTAGCCCTAAGAAGACCAGGCCGTCCTGAAGATCCGAGGCAGTGAGCGTGCTCTGACCCGAGGGGAAGCCCTTCCGGCCAAAGGCAAGCACCCGCAGCCCCTCCCGCGCCCAGTCGTGCGCTTGGCGCAGGATCGGCTCCGCTTCCAGCGGAGCCGTCTCGCCCTCTGCTCCCAGTGCCCCGGAACAGAGGGTGAGCAGGGTTTCCGTGGCTCCCTTGATATACGCCACCCTGGCGCCGGAAGCCGGCTCCTCGGTCAAAACGGCCATCCAGCGAGACTCGGAGGAAAAGGGGATCGCATCCAGCCTCCGGAATTCCTCCGCCAACTCACCCTCCCAGCCGACGTCCCGTACCGCCTGGAGCAGGGCGACCTCCGTCGGATCGCCTTCGGAGACGAGTTTTCCCGCCACTTGGCGGAGTCGGGCGTCGTTGCAGAGAGCCCCGCAACGCAGACACTCCCGCAGCGCGGGGGGCAAAGGGCGCCCCTTCGGTGGATCGCTCCACGGAAAGATCGTTCCTCCGGCCCAAATCCGCATTACCCGCATGCGACCCTCGGTGAGGGTTCCGGTCTTGTCCGAACAGATCACGGTCGTGCTCCCGATCGCCTCCACGGCCGGCAGGTGGCGGACGATCGTGCGGCGCTTGGCCATTCGACCGACGCCAATGGCCAGAGTCGCCGTGACCGCGGCGGGAAGCCCTTCCGGAATCATGGCAACCGCAAGCGCCACCGAGGCGAGGAACATCTCCTGCGGGGATTCCCCTCGAGCGACTCCTACCCCGAAGAAGAGGGCGGCGAGGGTTAGGATGAGCCAGACGCTCGCCCGGCTGAAACGCGCCATCTGGCGGCTCAAGGGGGTCGAGAGCTCGGATGTTTCCGCAACCAGGCGGCCGATCCTCCCGACCTCGGTTGCCGTACCTGTGGCCACGACGACACCGGTCGCGGCTCCTCGGCTGACGAGGGTGCCCGCAAAGGCCATATTACTCCGGTCGGGCAGGGCGATTTCTTCCGGGAGCCTGCCGGGCTCTTTTTCCACAGGCACCGACTCCCCGGTGAGCGATGCTTCGTTGACCGCCAGCTCTCGGACCCGGATCAGGCGAAGATCGGCGGCAATGAGCGACCCCGCTTCCAAAAAGACAATGTCTCCCGGAACGAGAGCAATGGACGGAACCTGGACGGTCGCGCCGTGGCGGCGAACCGTCGCCGGGGAGGCGAGCAAGCGCGCGAGAGCCCAGAGCGCCTTTTCTGCCCGGCTCTCCTGAGCGAAGCCCACCAAGGCGTTGCCCACCACGACGCCGAGGATGAGGAAGCCGTCGATCCGGTGGCCGATCCCAAAGGAAAGCAGGCTGGCGCCGAGCAACACGTAGAGCAGGGGGCTGTCGAACTGCCGGAGAAGCAGGCGGAGATTTCCGGTTCGCCGCGGGCCTGGGAGCTGGTTCTTCCCGTAACGGGCTTGGCGAGCGCGAACCTCCGCATCTGCCAACCCGGTTTCCTCCTCAATGCCGAGCCGGGACAGGACTTCGCCCGCATCCATGGCATGCCAGCTGAGGGGTTGTTCGCCGACCCCGTCGCGCGAGCGGATCGGTATTTTCATGACGCTTTTCCCAACCTAACATGCGGAGCGGCTCTCGTTCCATGCCAAGCGCCTGGGATCGGCGGAGACCCGGGACACCCGCGCCCGTTCGGCGTCGGGCAGGTTCCCGGCACCCCCTTCGCTATCCTCCGGTCGAGCCCGCCGTGGAGAGGAGCCGGTGAAGCCCCACAACCGGTCCCAGGAAGAGGAGCACGAAGAGCAAGAGCGCTGCGCCGGCCACCACGTAGCCCGCAAGAATCCAGCCTCCGTCGCGCTCCATCTCTCCCAGGGCCAAGAGAGCGACCGCGAGCGCGGGAACAAAATTGGTGAAGGGGACCGGAACAGGCAGGGAGAGGAGCAGGGCCATGATCATGATGGCAACACCGTGGCCTTGACGGGCGGCCCGGTTTTCCGAGAGCCACGCCAGGCGAGGCTTGGCGAGGCGTTCCAATGTCCGGAGAGCGGGAAGCGCCCGAAAGAGAAGCGCGGAGAACGCCTTGGCGGGAAGCCGTCTTTCGGCGATCGCCTTCGGAAGCCGCGGGCCTTGTCCCAGGGTCTGACGCAGCCCGAGAAAGGCGATGGCAAGCCCGAAGACGGTGGAGAGACCGGGAACCGGCAATGGCAGGCAAAAGGGAAGGACGAGCAGAAGGAGGAGGGCTCCTCCTCCGCGGCCTTGGAAGGACGAGACCACTTCCCGGAGAGAGACCGTTTCCGAAGCGGCCGCACGACGGGCCAGCTCTTCGAGCTGTTGGGAAAGTCGGGGGGAAGAGGTCGCCGCAGGGCGACCCTTTTCTGTGGCGTTCCTTTCCGGCGGGTGGGGGCGGGGCATAAATCGGTCCCGGGAGCGGTCGCAAAAGTCTGCTCGTCCTTCCCACATTGGGCCTGGCCGCCCGGAAAAGACAGCCTCAAAAGGAGAGGGCGGGGCAAAGGCCCCCTTTTGCTCAACCCCTCGCTTCGGTTGATTCCTTCCCGAGAAGGCCGAGGGTATTTTGCCGTAGCGCCTCCAGCGCGGCGACCGGGTCGGACGCGTCTTGCGCAAGAACCACCTCCAGCAGGAAAACGCCCGAAAATCCGGTTTGGCGCAGGGTGGTAAGCCAAGGCGGCCAGTCGATCTTTCCCTGCCCGGGGGGAAGATGGTCGTCGTACGTCCCGCGGTTGTCGTTGACATGAAGCGCGATCACCCGGCTGGCAAGGATCTCGTAAAGCTGCTCCAGCCGCCAGGAGCGCCAGAAGGAGCAGTGGCCGGTGTCGAAGCAGATCCCCACCTCCGCGTTTGGATAGGGGGCAACCAGATCGAGCAGGAGGTAGGGATCGGCGGTGAAGAGGTGGGGCAGCAGAGTTTCGACGGCCACCGCGACACCGCTCGAGCGAGCCACTTGGTGGAGATGGGCGAGGCTCTCCCGCAAAGCTTTGAGTCGAGCCGCGCGCCCCGCCTCCGAAACGTGGGAAAGCTCGACAGCCGAACCATGCAGGACCAGGGTTCGCGCCCCCAATGCTGCGGCGACCTCAACCGCTTCGGCCAGCAACGAGAGGGTCCTCTTCTGAAGGATCGGATCGGGGTGGCTGGGATCGGCCTCTTCCGAGTAGGGGGCATGGAAGCTTGCTGCTCGAAGATCCAAGCCTTTCAGAAGCTTTTGGACCTGCCCGACCTCCCGGGGATTGCGCCAATCGAAAGGAGCCCGGCTGACCGGATCCCCGGTCCAAAGCTCGACCGATTCGAAGCCTGCCCGGGCGACAAACGGGAGAACCTCTTGGACCGCCTTAGAATAGAAGACCCCGGTGGAAAGTCCGATTTCCATTCTTCCCTGTCTTTCGGTAGTTCGCGAGGTTGAACCCGCAGAAGGGTTGCCAGCAATATCCTTTTTCCTGATGGCTGATGCAGTTCAGATCGATTTCCTGGTCGATGCCCGTCAGCACGAGTCCGGAAAAGAGGCGGACGTAAAATTCGGCGCGGGTCGCCGGCTCGTACTTTTGCCAGAGATCGCCCCAGCCGTGGTCCTCCTCGTACCGGGTGCGGACGAGGTCGGCGATGGCCGCTGGCACCCAACCGCGCGTGAGAAGCACTCGGGTCAACGCCTGCAGGTTGGTTGGCTTTAGGAGATGGGGATTGGGCTCCTGAAGGCAATGGACGAGGCAGGGCGGCAGATCGCTCGGGTTTTCGTTCCGGTCGTGCCGGATCTCTTTGCTCTCGCGGTGAACACGGGCCAAGGACGAGCCCTCATAATCGCGGAGCCAGCCGAGGACCGAGGGCGACGCGTCCGGGATCTCGACCGAGCACCCGCCGGCCAGCCCGACCGCCCGATCCCAATCGACCCGGATCTCCAGGAGCTCTTTGAGACAAGAGCTTGGGGACCGGGGCAGGAGAACCGGTATGGGAAGCTCCTTCCCGGCGCGCTCCCCATACTTTTCCCAAAGAACTCGATGCTTTTGGTAGACCGAAAAGGGGCATCGGGTCGCCCTCCGGGGCAAGGGATCTCCGTATAACGAGAGATCAAGCGAGATGGCTTCCCGTCGACCGCTCGGCCCAATGCGACCAACCGCGACATCGGTCGGCACCGCCGGCAGGGGCGGCATCTCCGTGGAGGCGCCGGTTTCCTCGTACTCCTGCATGATCCGATGAACCAGGAACTCAAAGAGGCGGCCCAATGTCTCATAGGCCGTTGCCTCCAGGGGAGAGACGGCGCGCGCGAACCGGGCTCCGAAGCGATTGCCGCATTCGAGCCGCTGCGGAGAGGCTGCGCCGCAGGCGGCCAGCAGGTAAAACGCTGCGGAATTCTTGGGAATCCGGAGGACGAAATGGTACCCCTGGCCCGTCAGGATGGCCAGGGGCTCGATCCCGTAGGTGCCAAAGCAGCGGCGGATTGCCCGATACAAAGGCTCGATCCGCGAAAAGACCTCGGCCGGTCGGAAGAAGACCTCCGCGGGATAATCCCAGTTGACATATTCGATGTCCAAGATTCCCAGGAGGGCAGCCCGATCCCAGATCGACCGAAGGAGATCCACTCCTGCATCCAGCAGCTCGGCAAAGCGCTTCTTCTCCACCGATGCATGGGGCTCGGGCGAAACGCCTTGCCCCATCGCGGCGCCGTAACCGACCAGATAGGTGCAGGAAAAGGCTTCGGGCTCTTCCGGGACCCCGCCGCAATACTCGGCGATCCGGCGACGCACCGAATCGCGGGCGTAGTAATCCCGAACGGTGCTTATCCCCATCTTGCTCTACGTTGCCTCAATCGGCGAAGCCGCGAAAGGTGGGAATCGTTCCTTCGCCGTCCCGGCGGCATCCGAAGCAAGACTTCGGCCACCCTGCCGGGCCGCGATCGAGGGCGGCGCGGCAGGTGTAAGCCGCTTTGCCCAAGAAACATAAAAAAGTTCACAACCCACGGAATGTTGTGGCGGAACCGAGCCCGATTGGGCATGCTCTGCGAGCATGAAGACCCAGTTCTCTCTCCTCTCCCTTGCCGGTAAGGTTCTGGTTGCCGCTTCGCTTCTGGCCATTGTCGCCTGCTCCGAAAAGCCCAAACCGCAGCCGACACAGCAGACCCCCGCTCCGACCTACCAGCCGCTCGATCACAAGAGCTGATCGAAGCTCGCATGCGGGAGGGCGAGGGCACACCTCGCGCCCTCGCCGTTCTCGGGAAAGAGGCTCGCGTTGAGAGATTGAGCTTGAGTAAAGTGCGAAGGCTCGAGCCAACCATTTGCCGGTCCTATGTTTCGCTCCCTGCGGGGACGGCTCATCGTCCTGCTGCTCTTGCTCGTTGCCGCTACGGCCTCGGCGGGGGCCTTGATGGTGGCTCTCTTCCGCCAATCGACCACCGCCCGCGCCGAGCAAGCGCAAGCCGAAAGCGGGCGGGCCTGCGATGCGATCGTCGAGGGCTGCCGCGCCTTTGCGGCTAGATCGTCAGAGAGTCCTTCCGAGGCATCTCAAGCTCCTTTTCGCGCGAGCTTGACCGCGGTCGTTCGCCACGCCTTGCAAGACCGCCCGGGCATCGAAGGCGGCATCTGGCAGGAAGGGAAGGGCTCCTTGGCCTATGCCTTTCCGACCTATCCGGGCGAGAGGCCCAAGACCGATGTGCCGGAAGCCGAGCTGCCTCGGATCGAAGTCGTCAATCACGCCTCCCTTACGGCAAGTCGTCCGATCGTGCGGCGGTACGCCTTCCCCTCGCAAACCCTGCTGGTCACGGCCTCACCCCTGCGCGGGCCCATTCCTGGCCTGACCGCGTGGACGATGACCCGGGTCTCCCCCTTTGCCGGGCGGAGCTACCGGCTTCTGATGGCCGGCTTGACGATCCTCTTTTCTACCGTCCTGGTTGCCGTTAGCCTCCTGACGGGTTTCACCCTCAGCTGGTCGCGCCATGTCCGACGCATGGAAAATGCCCTGCAGGCGCACGACGTGACCGACTTGCCCATCCTGGACCCCACGGGTGAGCGGGAACTCGACCGGATCGTCTCGGCGCTCAATGACGCGGGCGCACGGCTCTCCGAAGCGCGGAGGAAAGCGGACGGCCTTGCCCGCCAGGTAGCGGCGGCGGAACGGCTGGCGGCGATCGGGCGCGTCTCCGCCGGCATCGCTCACGAGATTCGCAACCCGATCGCCGCCATGCGGCTCAAGGCCGAAAATGCGTTGAGCGGCGACGGCCGAAGCAAGGATGTCGCCCTGAGCATGATCCTAGGCCAAATCGAGCGACTCGACGCCCTTCTCCGCCGTCTGCTCTCGGTAACGGAAAAAGAGAAGCTCCGCTGCGAAGCGGTGGAGCTGGAACCCTTTCTCGCCTCGTGCCTCTCCAACCTCGCGGATCTCGCGAAGGCCAAGCGCGTCGTCCTCGTTCCTTGCGCCGATGCCAAGGGGGGATGCTTCGATCCGGAGCAGGTCCGGCGTGCTCTCGATAACCTCCTGCGCAACGCGATCGAGGCCGCTCCTGAGGAGACGGAGGTCTTAATCCGGGCTCGCAGGACTCCCGAGGGCTTGGTCTTCTCGATTCGCGACGAAGGGAGCGGCCCGCCCGCTGGCGTTCGAGAGCACCTCTTCGAGCCCTTTGTCACAGGCCGAGCGGGCGGAACGGGGCTTGGACTCTCGATTGTCCGCGAGGTCGCTTCCGCGCACGGAGGGACGGCAAGGCTGCTCGAGGGGGGAGCAGGCACGACCTTCGAACTGGTTCTCCCATGGCCACGATCCTGATCGTCGATGACGATGCGGCGCTTTCCGAAGCCCTCGCCGAAACCGTCCGCAGCCTCGGCCACGAAGCCCGGGCCGCCGCCTCGGGCCCGGAGGCGCTGGCCGCTTTGGCCCGCAGGCCGGCCGACGGAGTCTTGCTCGACCTCCGGATGCCGGGGATGGACGGCCTCGAAGTCCTGGCGCGCATACGCGAAAGGCCCGATGCTCCGCCCGTCGCCGTGCTGACCGCTCACGCCACCGCGGCGAACACGATCGAAGCGATGCGCCTCGGTGCCTTCGACCATTTGACCAAGCCCATCGGCCGTGCCGACCTGGCCCGCCTCCTTGGCGAGATGGTGACGGCAAAAGCCCGGCTCGCCCCCATCCCGGCGGAAACCGGGCCCGTGGAGTTCATCGGCTCCAGCGAAGCGATGCGGAAGATCCAAAAGACCATCGGGTTGGTCGCCGACAGCGCCGCGACGGTCCTCATCCAGGGGGAGACGGGAACGGGCAAGGAGCTGGTCGCCCGCGCGATCCACGACCACGGCCGGCGCCGCGCCAAGCCGTTCGTGGCCGTCAACTGCGCCGCGATCCCGGCCGAGCTTTGGGAAAGCGAGCTCTTCGGCCATCTCCGGGGCGCCTTCACGGGCGCTCATGCCGACCGGAAAGGCGCCTTTCTCGAGGCCGACGGGGGTACCCTCTTTCTCGACGAGATTGGCGATATGCCCCTCTCGGTGCAGCCGAAGATCCTCCGCGCTCTCCAGGAGCGAGTCATTACCCCGATTGGTGGCAAGCCTATTTCGGTTGATGTCCGGGTCATTTCCGCCACCAACCGCGATCTCTCCCATCGGATTCGCGAAGGGGCATTTCGCGAGGATCTTTTCTACCGGCTCCACGTCCTGCCGATCCAGCTGCCTCCCCTTCGGGAGCGCATCGCCGACATTCTCCCGCTGGCCGAGCACTTCCTGGCTCCCGCCGGCAAGCGGCTCGCCCCCGACGCCGCCGCACTCCTGATCCAGCACCGCTGGCGGGGTAACGTGCGGGAGTTGCGGAACGTCCTGGAGCGTGCGGCTGTCCTTGTCCGCGGGGAAAGGATCACGGCCTGCGATCTCGACCTGGCTTCCGAAGCGGCGAGCCCAACTTCCTTCGACTGGCCCGAGGAGGATCTCCCCGCGGCCATGGCCCACTTGGAGGAGATGCTGATTCGCCGAGCCCTCGGCAGAAGCCGCGGCAACCGTGCCGAAGCGGCTCGCTCCCTCGGCATCCACCGCCAACTCCTCTACACCAAGATGCGCCGGTACGGGCTCAGCCCCTCCGAAGAACCAGTCGACGAGGCAGGCCAAGGCGGGTGAGGGGCCGAAAATTCGTCCGGACAGGGTTGCCATTCCGATTAATCTGGGCAATAGGAATGTAGAAAGATCGATGGATTGAGCCAGTCGGGCTAAGAGGGCTGGAAGCGCCGGAAGGGAGCGTCGGGTGTGACGACCCCCGATTTGAGAGGGGGAGGATTCCGTGCTCGAGAAACTACGTGTCCAAGGTTTTAAGTCGCTTGACGACGTTACTCTTCTTTGCCCGCAACTGACCGTCCTGTTCGGCCCGAACGCCGCCGGCAAGAGTAACCTGCTGGAGTCGATCGAAGCCCTTTCCCGCATCGCGACACTCCGGACGATTTCCGACGCGCTCGCGCATCCCATTCGGGGTCACCCGATCGAAGCATTCGCCTTTCCCCCCGAAGGCTTGCCCGGGCTTCTCAGTATGAGGCGGACGACCTTTGCGTTGGAAGCGCGGATTCGCATCGATCAGGAGTCGTACGATTATCGGATCGTAGTGGCGATCGATCCGGGCTCGGGCAGCCTTGGTGTCGAGGATGAATATCTGGCAAGGCTAGCGCGCGACGGCAGCCCGAAGGGGAGGGCCGTCATCGAGAGGGTGGATGCGGAGCTCCACATTCGCCGGAAGAGCAAGCCCGCTCACCCGCGGCAGGAAAGGATCGGGCTGAATCATTCCCTTCTCTCGGACGCCCGCTTTGCCGGATCGGAGTATCAGGCGCTGGAGTGGATGCGAAACGAGCTTTCGGGCTGGCGTATCTACTACCCGGATCCTCGAGTGGCCATGCGCACCGCACAGCCGCCTTCGGATGTGCGGGACATCGGCGTTCTCGGGGATGGCATCGCTCCTTTTCTTTTCAAGCTTCGTGCGGAAGAACCGAAGCACTTCGCCGCGGTCCGGCGTACCCTTCGCTCGCTGATTCCGAGCATTGAAGATTTAACGGTGGACCTGGACAAACGGCGGGGCACACTCGACATCCTGATCCGCCAAGAGGGGATCGACTACTCCTCTCGAGTCGTGTCCGAAGGAACGCTCCGCGTGCTCGCGCTCTGCGCGATTGCAGTCAATCCGTGGGCAGGATCTCTGATCGCCTTCGAGGAGCCAGAGAACGGAGTCCATCCCCGCCGGTTGGAGTTAGTCGCCCAGCTCCTTTTCTCCTTGGCTTTCGAGCAGAAGAGGCAAGTGCTGGTGACGACTCATTCCCCTCTTCTCTGCGGCATGGCTCTCAAGGAAGCCCGCGAGCGGGCCAGAGGACAAGTCGAGCTCGTCAACGTGAGGAGGGAGGGCAGGCAGACTAGCTTCGAACCCTTCGATCCGACGGGTCCGCTATTCGATGATGAGGAGATCCGGGAAGGGCTCGCGGCCCGGAACGAGGACGGGTTCTTTGAAAGCCTCCTGCTTCGGGGCATGATCGATGCCTAGCCTCGTTCGGGTCGACCTTTTCGCGGAAGATCGCGCTCATGAAGAGCTACTCGCGCCGCTGATCCGCCGGATCGCGGAGGAAGAGCGCATTCCCGTGGAAATAAAGATCCGATCCGCCCGCGGCGGACGGGGGCGCGCTCTAGAAGAGCTGAAGCTCTACCAGAGGAGTCTTGCTCTCAGTTCTGCCGAGACATCGCCCGATCTTCTGGTTGTGGCGATCGATGGAAATTGTGTCAGCGCCGCAAGAAAACGGCAGGAAATTGAAGAACGAACCGACCGGTCGCTCAAGGACCGGCTTGTGGCAGCGTGCCCGGATCCTCACATCGAGCGTTGGTAGATGGCCGATGCGCGCTCCTTCCGGTCCGTCGTCGGAGAAACGCC
This sequence comes from Methylacidiphilaceae bacterium, assembly GCA_028710285.1. Lineage (GTDB taxonomy): Bacteria > Verrucomicrobiota > Verrucomicrobiia > Methylacidiphilales > Methylacidiphilaceae > Methylacidimicrobium. The sequence goes on from JAQTUK010000052.1 coordinate 14,321, forward strand.
GAATATCGGTAAAAAGAAGTGCGAACGCGCATTTTACAAGAATGCTTTGGTGCGCGCGATTCGAACGGCGGGACATCTCTCGCCGTTGGGTGGAATCGATTTTGCCGTGGATTTGGCTAAGGAGATGGACCTCTATCGGGCGGGGCAGGAAGACGGTTCGCTCAAGGACTTTATTGATTCGCTCCGGAGCGCACTGCGACGGCACAGACAGGGTGGACTTCTCCCGTTGACCCGGCAACGAATAGATTGACGGATTGGAAGCCATGGACCAACCGCTCTAGCCGAGCAGCTCGGGCCGGAACTTCGATCGTCGGCTGAGGATCTTTCCCGAAACCATGAAAGCGCCGTTTCCCGTATGGTGGAGGGTTTCGGGATGCTTGGGCCTACGAGCCGCTCGGGCGTACATCATCTCGAAGAGGAAGAAGTTGCACTTCCGGACGAGGCTGTCGCCGGCGAGGCGGCACTCGAAGCAGGCACAGCACTCGAGGATGCTCGGGGCGTTCACCACCCGGCTCTCCTCCTGGGTGAGCCCGAAGGTGGCGAACTTGTCGATCTCGGCTCCGGTGGTGTTGCCGATCCCGACGACTTCGTCCACGAGCGCTCTGGTGGGTAGGTTGATCACACACTCCCCGCTCTCCCGGATCAGCCGGAAGCTATGGCTGC
>JAQTUK010000182.1 GCA_028710285.1 Methylacidiphilaceae bacterium
TCCTGGTTGTAAATACGTCTCGTTAACGCACTTTATACCAGGGAAAGGCGGCCTTTCCTATGCTCTTTACACGCTTTCTCGCTTCACGCTTCGGTCGGCCTTCGTGAGAAATGGCAGCTAGAGTCCTCTAGTTCGAAGGGGAAAACCGCGATCTTGATCTTGGCAGCAGAGGCGGAAGCGGAGGGAAGAACGGCGGCCGTGGCGCAAGTCGTCCAGCAAGAAAAGAGAACGACGGCAAGAGCAAATCGGCAAACGGTTCTGCGCGTGCCGCCATTTCGGCTACCTTCAAGCCGTTCCAAAACTCGATGAGCTCGCCGCGCTCCTCGACCATCGCTCTTTAGGATTTCACGCATTGAGGATCCTTCCTGCTTTCTCGGCAGAGGACCCGAGGCTTCCCGGCATGTCAACGCCGATGTTTCCTCCCACGGAGTTCACCACTCCTGGACGAGCTTGCTTTCCGACTCGACGCACGACGCATCGGAACGGGACGGCACACTCGCGGCGGCAGACGCCCGTTTGCGCTTTCCCGATCGCGCGGGGATCTCCCCCTCCGATCCGGCTGGACCCAGGACCTATTTCGTCGTGTAGCCGCCGTTGACGAGAATGGTCTGGCCGGTCATCCACCAGCCGTCCGAGACCATGAAGCGGATCCACGGCACGATATCTTGGATGTCGGTCAGGCCGGTCCTGGAAAACTTCGAGAGTGCCGCCGCCGTCTTGTGATAGGCGACCGCTTCCGCACCTTCCGCCGGATAGAAAAAGGGAGTGTCCATCGGACCCGGCCCGATCGCGGTAACCGAGATGCCGCGATCCCCGAACTCCTTGGCGGCCGCGCGGGTGAAATGCTCGACCGGAGCCTTGGTGCCGGCATACGAGGAGTAGAACGGGGTGAAGGCCCCCAGCAGAGAGGTCACCAGGGTGCAGATCTTCCCGTTGTCCTTCAGATGCCTGCCGGCTTCCTTGATGAAGAAAAAGGCGGCCTTGGTGTTGACCGCGCTCATCTGGTCGTACTCGGCTTCCGTGATCTCCGTCATCGGCTTCTTGAGGACCTTGCCCACCGTGTTGATCGCGATATCGGGCCGGCCGATCGCGGCGACCGCGTCGGCGAACAGCTGCTCCATGGCCCGTGCCGTGGTCAGGTCGGCGGAAAAGGCGACCGCTTTGGCCCCCGCGGACTGGATCGCGGCGAGGGTCTCCTCCGCGTCCTTCTTGGCAGACGCGCTGTTGTAGTGGATCGCGACCGCTTTGGCTCCGTGCTCCGCGAGATCGCGCGCAATGAGGCCGCCCAGGTTCTTGGCTCCTCCGGCGATCAGGACAGTTTTCCCTTCAATCGAGTGTTTGCTCATGGAATTTCCAGGTGCGCTCAGCGTAAACCCCTAGGGATAAAAAGACAAGCGAGACAGGACGGATTCCGGCTCGCCGGCGAGGACCACATCTGGCAAGCTCCCCCCAGGTGGCTGCGGCGCTTTTCGGATCGACTGATTTTTGTCAACGGCCGCGGCTCGCTTTTTGGGTTCAGAGGACCAACGCATGATCTTCTCTTCGGGCGACGCGACGCTTTTCTTCACCACGGTCGGCGCAGGGCCCGCTCTGGTTCTGCTCCATCCGACCCCGGTGGACCACCGCTTCTGGCTCCCGGTGGCCGAGGCTCTGGCTCCCCATTTCCGGGTCATTCTCCCCGATCTTCGCGGCCACGGACGATCGGCGGCCGGAGCGGGACCGATCACGGTGGCAAAACTCGCGGAGGACACGGCCCATCTCCTCGACCACCTCGGAATCGCCAAGGCGTTCTTCGCAGGCTGCTCGATTGGCGGCTATACCCTCTTTGAGATCTGGCGCGCGATGCCCGCGCGGGTCTCCGGCCTGGCTTTCTGCTGCTCCCGGCCGCAGGCCGATACGGAATCCGTCCTAGCCAGGCGCCAGGCGAACATCGCCAAGATTCGCGAGGGGAAGACCGCGGAGTTCATCGAGGAGCAGCTCCATTCCCTGATCGGGCCGACCACCCGCCGGTGCTGGCCGGAAAAGGTCGACGAGGCCCGGGAGATGATGAAGGCCCTGTCCGCCGAAGCCTTGATTGCCGTCCAGGAAGGTCTGGCGGCAAGACCCGATTCGCTGGGCACCGCCCGCACGATCCGGGTTCCCTGCTGTGTCCTCGCCGGCGGCGAGGATCCTGCCAGCACGCCAGCCGACATGCGTCTCCTGGCCGGGGAGATTCGCCAGGGCGGAGGCGGCGTGGACTATGCCGAGATCTCCGATGCCGGCCACTTCGCCCCCTTCGAGCAGCCGGAGCGCGTCGCTGCAATCCTTCAGCGCTGGCTCGACATGGGCAGGCAAGAGCGCTAAATAGGAGGGCTACTCGGGCACCTCGGGATCAAGCCCCGCCTCACGGGCCGCTTCGATCCCAATCGCCGCCCAGTCGACATCCGCCTCCCCTCGGGCGGCTAGCGCCAGGAAGCGATCGCGCAAGGGTCCCGCAAACGGCATGGGGACGCGAAGAGCGTCCGCCGCCTCCATGGCAAGCCGAAGGTCTTTCTGCCCCAAGGTCGCCAGGAATTCCGCGGGCCGAACGGATCGGTTGGCGATCAGGCCGCCGTAGGTCCTGTAGACGGGGGCGGAAAAGAGAGTGCTCGTGAGGAGTTCGAGGTAAGCATGGCGATCGATTCCGCCCTTTTCGACCAGGGCCATGGATTCCCCAAGGGATTCGATCACCGTCGCCAGGAGGAAGTTGCCGCTCAGCTTGACCAAGTTGGCCTGCTCGGGCCGTTCGCCCGCGTGGAAGAGCGGCTGGCCCAGCGGGGCGAGCAGAGGCCGGAGACGGTCGAGTAGCGCGAGCTTGCCCCCCGCCACCAGGACGAGCTTACCGGCGGCGGCCGCCTCGGGGCGACCAAAAACGGGCAGGGCGAGATATTCCTGACGGCGCTCCCGATGCCTCTGGCCAAGCTCTGCGGATAGCGCCACGGAGATCGTGCTGCAAGAAACGTGGATCGTCCCCTCCTGGAGAATCGCCAGGAGACCCGGATCGCCCAGGACGACCGCCCGAAGGGCGGCATCATCCGCTAGCATGGTAAAGACGACTTCCCGATCCGCGAGATCCCGAAAATCCCGGGCGACGTCCGCTCCTTGCTTTTGCAGAGGCTCGGTACGATCGAGGCTCCGATTCCAGACCTTGAGATCTCCTCCGGCGGCCAGAAGCCGCGCGGCCATCGCCGAACCCATCCGACCCAAGCCCACAAAACCGATCCGCATCGGATTCTCCTTCCACCAAGGCGCGCCTTTGACCGGTCGCCCCCTCTTCCATGCCGGTTAAGCAACCGATCGGGCGCAGGCTCCATGCTGCCGCAACGGCCCCGGAAATGCCAAGGATTTGCTCGGTTCGAAAGCGGCCATTCCGCGCTTTTGCGATCCGTCGGTTCCTCCGCGTTCCATGAAAGGTCCCTTCCACAAAACCGAATTCCCGGTGGAAAAGGTCCGGCGCTACCTCGAGCCTGGGCCGATCGTCCTCGTCTCCTCGGCGCTGGGCGAAGAAAGGAACATCCTGACGATGGGATGGCACACGAGGATGGAGTTCACGCCCTCGCTGGTCGGCTGCGTGATCGCCGAGGGCAGCCAT
>JAQTUK010000183.1 GCA_028710285.1 Methylacidiphilaceae bacterium
ACCTTGCCGTAGCGCAGGATTTCGCGAATCGTCGTGAGCAGCGCGAAGGCTTCTTCCGGCGTGCTCAAATCGGCCTCCGTCACGATCTCCATGAGCGGAGTGCCCGCCCGGTTGAAGTCGATCCCGCTGCACTTCTCCAAGTGGACCGACTTCCCCACGTCCTCCTCCAAGTGGATCCGCACGAGCCGAACTTTCTTGTTGGCGAGGGCCTGTGGCTCCTTTTGCGCATCCTTGGGGAAGGCGAGAAGGGGGAGGTTGACCTCCCCTCCCAGGCAGAAGGGCTGATCGTACTGGGAGATCTGATAGTTCTTCGGCATGTCCGGGTAGAAGTAGTTCTTCCGGTCGAACTTGGCGCGCGGGGGAATCGACGATCCCATCATGAGTCCGGTGAGGATCGTCTGGATCACGGCTTCCTCGTTGGGAACCGGAAGGGCGCCGGGAAGACCCAGGCAGACCGGGCAGAGATGGCTGTTCGGCTCGGCGCCGAACTCGTTCCGGCATCCGCAAAAGAGCTTGGTCTCCGTCTTCAGTTGAACGTGAATCTCAAGACCAATGACCGCTTCGTACGTCATGAGCGCATCCTCATCCTAGAGAGGGCTGACGGGTATGCCAGCCGGTGCTCTGCTCGTAGGCATGTCCCACCTGGAGAAGGGTCTCTTCCTTCCACATCGGGCCGATGATTTGCAGTCCGATCGGCAGGCCGGACTGGGTAAAGCCGCAGGGCAGCGAGATCGCGCAGAGCCCCGCCAGGTTGACCGCGATGGTGAAGATGTCCGCCAGATACATCTGGAGAGGATCCTCGGTTCGTTCGCCGAGGCGGAAGGCGGGCATGGGAGAGGTCGGGGTCACGATCGCCTGGCAATCGCGAAACGCGGTGAGGAAATCCTCCCGAATCCGCATCCGCACCTTTTGCGCCCGAAGATAGTAGGCATCGTAGTAACCAGAACTGAGCGCATAGGTGCCCAGGAGGATTCGACGCTTGACCTCGGGACCGAAACCTTCGTCGCGGGTCCGTCCATAGGCATCCAGGAGGTCGTCGCATCCGGTGGCGCGCCTTCCGTAGCGCATGCCGTCGAAGCGAGCCAGGTTGGCCGATGCTTCCGCCGTGGCGACGAGGTAATAGGCGGCGATCGAGTAGGAGGTGTGGGGAAGGGAAATTTCGCGGAGGGTCGCCCCCAGGCCTTCGAGGTGGGAGATCGCCTTTTGCATCGCAGCTTCCACCTCTGGATCCATCCCGCTGACGAAGTACTCCTTGGGAATGCCGAGCGTCATCCCTCGGATCTCCTCTCCGAGCTTGGCGGAAAAGGAGGGTGCCGGCGCCGGTTCGCAGGTGTTGTCCCGCGGGTCCGCCCCGGCGATGACCTCCAGGAGCAGCGCGGCGTCGGCGACCGTCCTGGTCAGAGGCCCAATCTGGTCGAGGCTCGAAGCGAAGGCGGTCAGGCCGTAGCGGGAGACCCGCCCATACGTCGGCTTCAGGCCCACGCAGCCGCAGAAGGCGGCGGGCTGACGGATCGACCCTCCCGTGTCGCTTCCCAGCGCGGCAATGGCTTCCCGAGCCGCCACGGCGGCGGCCGAGCCTCCGCTGCTCCCTCCCGGCACGCGCGAAAGATCCCAGGGGTTGCGGGTCAGCCCCCAAGCCGAATTTTCGGTGGAGGAGCCCATGGCGAACTCATCCATGTTCGTTCGCCCCATAAGGATGGCGCCCGCCGCGCGTAGCCGCTCGATGACGGTCGCATCATAGGGAGCGATGTATCCTTCGAGAAGGCGGGAAGAGCAGGTGCAGGGCTCGCCGCGAACACTGATGAGATCCTTGACGGCGATGGGAACCCCGCCCAAGGGCAGCGAGACGTCCGCTTTCTCGGCCGATTCGAGGGCGCGCTCCGGGTGGAGATAGCTATATGCTTTAATCTTGGAATCGATCGAGGAGATGCGATCGAGAAGCGACTCGACGACTTCCTTTGGATGGACTTCTTTGGACAGGAGCTGCTTGCGCAGCTCATGGATCGTGGCGAAGGCGAAGCTCACTCGAGAATCCGGGGGACGAGAAAGAGTCCACCCGCTTGTTGTGGCGCGTTTTCCAACACCTCGTTTTGCGCAAGCTCGGAGAGTGGCACGTCGGCCCGGAGCCGATTGGGCAATCCCTTCTCTTCTCCGGCGAGGACGACCTCTTGGACATCGACCTCCTCCAGCTTCTTTACATAGGCGAGCACTTGCTCCAACTGGGTGCCGAAGGTTTCGATCTCTTCGGGAGAGAGGCGAAGGCGGGCTAGACCCGCGACATAAGCAACATCGATCGCAACGGTAGGCACGGAATATCCATAACGGAATGCGCCGGTTTCTGGCAAGAAGGGGAAAGCGCTCCCCTCCATTGCGCTTGTTCTCAAGGAAGGGAGTGCGTTAGGAAGAGAGACGAGCAGATCACGATTCAGGTCAACTACCCCGGCCTGAAGGCCGGAGCTTGTGAGAACAGGCTGGGTTGACCAGGGAGCACATAGAAATATGCGCAGACGTTTGGAACGGGTGGGAAAGACGCACCGGCGAATGCTTCCTCAGTTCGCCGCTCTGCAAGGCGGGGATCATGCTGGACAAAGGCAAAGGTCTGAAGGTTTCCGCCGCATCCGAAAGGATGGAGCCGGTTTCAGACATTCCCGAGGGGAGACCCCGCAAGGGGTGTCACAAGGCGCGTAAGCGCAAACTAACGGGAGCGGAAGGTATCTGTGTTTGTGTTGGACAGGAAGAAGAAGCCGTTGATGCCGTGTTCGGAAAAGCGGGCGCGGCTTCTGCTCGAGCGAGGCCGGGCGCGAGTCCATCGGATGGCGCCGTTCACGATTCGGGTGGTGGATCGGTTGCAGGCGAAGTCTGTCCTGCAACCGCTGCGGCTGAAGATAGACCCTGGGAGCAAGACGACGGGGCTGGCTCTTGTGCGTGGAGAGAGCCGAGTGGTGAAGCTGATGGAGATTGCGCATCGAGGCCAGTCGATCCGCGATGCTCTCGCTCAGCGCCGAGCGTTCCGGCGGAGGAGAAGGGGAAACTTGCGGTATCGGCCCGCGCGATTCGACAACCGGACGAGGCCGAAAGGATGGCTTGCGCCGTCTCTTCGGCACCGGGTCGATACGGTATCGGCGTGGGTAACGAGACTTAGGCGTCTTGCCCCGGTGTCGGCGATCTCGCAGGAACTGACGCGCTTCGATACTCAGGCCATGCAAAACCCGGAGATCTCCGGAGTCGAGTATCAGCAGGGGACGCTGGCTGGATACGAGGTCCGGGAATACCTGCTCGAAAAATGGGGTCGGAAATGCGCCTATTGCGGTGCGGAAAACACGCCTCTCGAAATCGACCACATCCACCCACGCAGTCGAGGCGGCAGCGATCGCGTGAGCAATCTCGCCATCGTTTGCCACGATTGCAACCAGGCGAAGGGCAATAGGCCTCTGGAAGAGTTTCTGGCGAGAGAACCGGAACGGATCGATAGAATACTAGATCAGGCAAAAGATCCGTTAAAAGATGCTGCGGCGGTGAACAGCACCCGTTGGGCGTTGT
>JAQTUK010000184.1 GCA_028710285.1 Methylacidiphilaceae bacterium
GTGCGAAGAGGTGGCGCGCCTCTGCCGGGAGCGGGGTGGCGAGGGGATCGCGATTCCGACCGACGTTCGGCGCGAAGAGGAGTGCGAGCGCTTGATCGAACGAGCCGCTGCTTGGGGCGGAAGGATCGACATCTTGGTGAACAACGCGGGCATCGGGCGCTTCGGTCCGATCGCCGCTCTTTCGACGGCCGAGTTTCGCGAGATGGTCGACACGAACCTTTTCGGCACTTTCTGGTGCAGCCGCGCCGCCTTTCCGAGGATCGCGGCTGTCGGGGGTGGATTGATCTGCAATGTCTCCTCGCTCGCCGGAGTCGAGGCCTGGGCGGATACCGGAGGCTACAGCGCCACGAAGTTCGGGATCGTCGGGCTCACCCGTGCTCTGGCGGACGAGGGGAGGGAAAAAGGGGTGAAGGCCGTTGCGATTTGCCCGGCGCTGGTCGCCACGCCCATGACGGGGGTGGAAGGAGCCGATTATCTCCAGCCGGAAGATATCGCGGAAACGGTGCTCTATCTGCTGCGCCTCTCCCCGGCCGCTTGGCCGGCGGAGATCGTGCTCAAGCGGCGGGGAGCAGTGTAGGAATCGGTGGGAGAGCCAAGAAAAAGCGGTAGCGCTTTTCGGCAGGAAAGGTAAGCTCCACGGGCATGGCGGTGCCGAAGTTTGGGCCGGTCGCAGAAGGGCCGGAGGCGGAGCAGAGCGGAGGGTTCCAGGCCAATACGCGGGTGGTTTTGGCTCTCTGCCTGGTGGCGCTGGGCTTCTGGACGGTCCGAGGCTTCCTGGTCGCCATGACCTGGGCACTGGTCATTGCCGTTGCTTCGTGGCCTCTCTACCGCTGGCTCCGGTCGCGCTCGCCGCGCGGGGTGCAGGGGGTCGTCCTGCCACTCGTCTTCACCCTGGTCATCGGCGTCGTCCTGATCGGACCCTTGACCTACGCGGCGTTCAAGCTCGGAGAAGAGGCGCGGGTCCTGGCGCGCTGGCTGGCGGCGATTCAGAAATCGGGACTGCCCGCCCCGGAGTGGATCAGCCGCATCCCGGCGGTGGGGAACTGGTTGTTCTCCACCTGGAATTCCTCTTTGGGCAGTCCGGGCGCGGCAGAGACCACGCTCGGGCATTTGGACCCGGCTTTCGTTCTCCGCTGGACCCGGACGGTGGGCGTGCAGATGTTGCGGCGCGCGGAGGTGCTCGCGTTTACCCTGCTCACCCTCTTTTTTCTCTATCGCGACGGCGAAGCATTGGGAAAACAGGTGCTCCGGTTCGCCCGCCGGCTCGTGGGAGGAATCGGGGTCGAATATTCCCGACACTGCGTCTCGGCCATTCGCGCGACGGTGAACGGCCTGGTCCTGGTGAGCATCGGAGAAGGGATCTTGCTGGGAGTCGCCTATGCCATCGTGGGGATTACCGATCCCGTCACCCTTGGGGGTCTGACCGGGATTTTGGCGATGGTTCCCTTCCTGGCGCCGCTGCTCTTCGGAGGAGTCAGCATCATGCTCTATGCCAAAGGAAGCCTGCTGGCCGCCATCGGGCTTTTCCTCTTCGGCAGTCTTGTGCTCTTCGTCGCCGACCACTTCATTCGGCCGGGGCTGATCGGGGGAGCCGCCCATCTCCCCTTCTTCTGGGTGCTCCTAGGCACGCTGGGAGGGATCACGAGCTTTGGCCTCCTGGGGCTTTTCCTCGGACCGACGGTGATCGCGGCGCTTCTGGCTGCCTGGTACGATTTTGTCGGCAGGACGCCGGAGGAGTAGGGAAGCCAGGGGACCGTTCCGCGCTCTCCTCGGCGAAAACGGGTTCCGCGTAAAAGGTATATCCGGTGGTTTCGGCGATCCGGACGGGGAGGAGTTCCCCCCGCCAGCGCTCTTCGGCGCGAACGAGAACCAACTGGTTGCCGCGCGTCCTTCCCTGGAAACGCTGAGGCGACTTCCGGCTCTCCCCTTCGACGAGGATTTCCACCTCTTGTCCGATGAGCTGTTTTGCCTTCTGCAGAGCGACGGCGTCCTGGAGAGCGAGCAGCTCGTGGTTGCGGCGAAGCTTCTCCGCCTCGGTGATCGAGTCGGCGCGAGCGGCAGCACCGGTTCCGGGACGAGGAGAGTAGCGGAAGATGTACGCCTGGTCGAATCCGACGGTCTCAACGAGGGACCGGGTCTGGGCAAAATCCGCTTCTTCCTCTCCAGGAAACCCGACGATGATGTCGGTCGTCACGGTTGCCTCGGGTACCGCGGCGCGAATCCGATCGACGAGTTCGAGGTACCGGGAGCGGGTATATCCCCTCCCCATCGCGCGCAGGATCCTGTCGCTGCCCGACTGCGCCGGCAGGTGGACATGCTCGCAGAGGGGCGGCAGGTCGCGGAGCGCGGCAATCAGGTCGTCGCGGAAGCCGATGGGGTGCGGAGAGGTAAAGCGAACGCGGGCGATGCCGGGAACCGAGCAGACTCGCTCGAGGAGCTGAACGAAGGGGGAGCGTCCGCCGCGGATCGGGAATTCGCGGCGGCCGTAGAGGTTGACGATCTGACCAAGGAGCGTAACCTCGCGGACTCCTTGGTCGGCGAGCTTGCGGACCTCGTCGGTAATCTCATCGATGGGGCGCGCCCGCTCCGGTCCGCGGGTGATCGGGACAATGCAAAAGGCGCAGCGCATGTTGCAGCCCTGCATGATCGAGACGAAGGCGGATGCCTTCCGGGGGGAGGGGAGATGGTCCCGAACCTGGCTTTGCGAACCTGCCTCGGCATCGACGTCCAAGATCCGGAGCGGTTCGGAAGGAGAGCCCGCGTCAGAACCGGCGCGGTCGGCGCGAATCCGCTCGACCTGGATCATGGCCTCATGGAGCTTCTGGGTACCCAGGACGAGGTCGACCTCGGGGAAGTGGTTCAAGAGATCTGCACCCCGGCGTTGGGCCATGCAGCCGAGGAAGCCCAGGACGAGGCCAGGGTTCCTGCGCTTGCGGGCACGCAAAGAGGCCATCTTTCCGCAGGCCTTTTCCTCCGCCAAGTCGCGCACCGAGCAGGTGTTGAGCAGGATCACGTCCGCTTCTTCTTCCGAGCGCGCGATGCGGTAGCCGCGGGCGACAAAGCGATGGAGCACCTCTTCGGAATCCCGGACGTTCATCTGGCACCCGTAGGTTTTGACAAAGACCGCTGGTCCCGCTGGAGCTTCCCGCCGTCCGTCGTTCATCAGTTTGCGCGGGAAACCCCGGCGTTCAGGCCGGGGAGGGATAGCGCGGCAGGCGAAGCCTGCCCCTGTTCTCGCTCTCCTTTCTTGTTGGCTATCTTCGTGAATGCGTATCCATAGCCATCCGCCCGCTGAATCAGCGTGCAGAAACGATAGGATATGCCCTGCACAAGACCATTCCCGGTCTTGATGTTAAAGCTGCCGCTGGCGCGAATGGCGACGCGCCCCACGTAAGCGCCCGCTTTCTTGCCCGTGGCGACGACGGCTTTAACCATGTCCCCGGTCTGGAACCCGAAAGCCGACTTGCTTCGCATCAGGTATCCGCGCGGGAAGCCGTGCTTCGTCAGTCGCGCGCGCTGGTAGCTGCCTCGTCCTGTCGC